>NZ_CAMPQA010000006.1:0-325816 GCF_946902935.1 Yersinia sp. Marseille-Q5920
AAATAAAGGGTTACATCTGAGGTATCAGGCTAACAGCCTTAAGTCACGACGGGTTATATCTTATCTGACATTAGCGGAGAATATCTTGCGACACTCTCCGCTAATTTTAACGCGAACAGCACTGGATGCAGTTCTTAATCACCTCGCCAAAACCTACCGAAGTATGGTGTTGGTTTATTAGCGCTGAATTAGTGGGGATCCCTCAGCGCACAGCGGGGTTTAGGTCTGCGTGAACCCTCTGCGTTAGCCTTTATTTTCAATCTTATCTGACGTTATTACAGCCTGCATAAAAAAGGATTTTTTCTCTTTTTCCGCGATGCGTTACTCTGACATTACTAGGCAAATACTGGCTTAGTTTAAAGGAGGAGACATGGAAAAACAGCGTGCAAGTTTATTGTTTAGCTTGGTTTTTGTCACCGTTATGGCGATGTCAGCACATTCAACAGCTCAAGCCGAGGAGCTCAATAGCAGGCCTCCCTTGCCAATCCCAATGTGCTACGGTTGCTTTTCTCCGATAGGATTTTAGCGATAATTGACTATCACTTGGTTGCTAATCACTTGAAGTGGCGGATTTACCCGCCCTTTTCCTGCAATAAAGTACACAAAAGTCAGTTGAGTAGCAGCCGCTTCCCCCGCCAGCCCGCGGCTTTGCCCGCTGCCTCCTTCAAGAGGCATACAGCGGGTCGGCGTACACAACTTAACTTGTAAACCATCTGGTGCTGCCGACATTAATTGGTAGCGCCAACCTACCGACACAATTCGCGCATTTTCTTGAGCCAGTGCAACCGGTGATTGCAGCGGTTTGGCGGAAATAGCCACTCCGCGAAAACTCTGTGTAATGCCAATATCATCTGCCACCCACGTACCTGAAGCCGCAGCATTCAGCGGCAACATACTCAGCGAAAGCACACCACCCAGAATCAGTGGGAAAAGACGAGTTAGCATCAAGCGGCTCCTATGGTTGAAGTCATACGGATCTGGCGATTATCGCCAATCTCCAGATTAGACAGCACCACCATCTGCGGTAGGCTACGGCGCAAGAAACGCGCTAATAATGCACGGAGCGCGTGGTTAACCAGTAATACTGGCGGTGCGCCTAGCATTTCCTGACGTTGCAGTGCTTGTTTGGATTGTTCTAACAGACGGTCAGCCAGACCCGGTTCTAAGCCGCTGCCACCTTGAAGTGCCTGCAATAACAAGCGCTCTAATGCGGCATCCAGCCCAATAACCTGAATTTCGCCGGTTCCGGGGAACCATTGCTGGGCAATTGAGCGCCCCAGCGCAACGCGCACCACAGCAGTTAACTCATAAGGATCAGTTTGATTTGGCGCATGCTCGGCAAGTGTCTCAATAATAGTGCGCATATCGCGAATGGAGACCCGCTCCATTAAAAGATTTTGCAGCACTTTATGCAGCGTGGTTAAGGTCACCACACCTGGGATAAAATCTTCTGTCAGCTTCGGCATTTCTTGTGAAACCCTGTCCAGCAGTTGCTGTGTTTCCTGACGTCCGAACAAATCGCTCGCATATTGGCTAATCAAATGATTCAAGTGCGTGGCAACAACTGTACTGGCCTCGACCACAGTAAAGCCCTGAATTTGCGCTTGTTCGCGTAATGCACTTTCAATCCATACCGCCGCCAAACCAAAGGCTGGATCATGGGTTGCTTCACCGGGCAATGTCCCGACAGCATTACCGGGGTTGATCGCCAGCCAGCGGCCCGGATGGGCTTCACCACTGCCAATTTCGACCCCTTTCATTAATATCCGATAACTAGCGGGCGGGAGTTCCAGATTATCTCTGATATGAACCACCGGCGGCAGATAGCCCATTTCTTGAGCAAACTTTTTACGAATACTGCGAATTCGGCCGAGTAACTCACCATTCTGCTGGAAATCGACCATCGGAATCAGGCGGTAACCGACTTCCATACCCAATGGATCTTCCAACTGGACATCGGACCAAGTGGCTTCAGCGGTTGGCTGATTATCTTGTACCACTGGCGCTTCTGCCGCTGCCGGTTGCTGAGATTGTTTACCGCGCAAACGCCAGGCTAATGCTAACAACGCAGCAGTAAACAGCAGGAATACAAAGTTAGGCATTCCGGGCACCATACCCAGTAAACCCAATACCGCTGCACTCAAAACCATCACCCGTGGGTTGTTGAACAACTGGGTGACCATTTGCTGGCCAACATCCTGATCAGTGCTCACGCGGGTGACAATAACACCCGCCGCCGTGGAGATAACCAACGCCGGGATCTGCGCCACTAAGCCATCACCGATGGTCAATAATGTATAGGTTTCGGCGGCATGGCCCACGGCCATGTTGTGCTGAAGCACGCCCACTAATAGGCCGCCGACCACGTTAATCACCATGATCAGTAGCCCTGCGACCGCATCACCACGAACAAATTTACTGGCCCCGTCCATTGAGCCATAAAAATCCGCTTCCTGTGTAACATCAGAACGGCGCTTTTTCGCTTCGTCTTCACCAATCAAACCGGCATTTAAGTCGGCGTCGATGGCCATCTGTTTACCGGGCATACCATCAAGGACAAAACGCGCGCCAACCTCGGCAATACGCCCGGCCCCTTTGGTGATAACCATAAAGTTGATGATAACCAAAATGACAAAGACCACGATACCGATGGCAAAGTTGCCACCCACCAGAAAATGGCCAAAGGCTTCAACGACACGTCCCGCCGCCGCTGCACCGGTGTGACCGTCCATCAGAATGATACGGGTGGAAGCAACGTTTAGGGATAAGCGCAATAACGTCGAGAACAGCAGAATAGTCGGGAAGGCCGCGAAATCCAAAGTGCGCTGGGTAAACATGGCAACCAGCAACACCATAATCGACAGCGCAATGTTGAAGGTAAACAACAAATCAAGGATGAAAGGCGGCAGCGGCAACACCATCATCGACAAGATCATTAAGATTAAGATTGGCCCGGCAAGAATTTGCCACTGGGTATCTTTGAAGTTGCCCGGTAAACGAAGCAGGGCGGCCAAATTAGCCATTAGTCAGTCTCACTCTCTGTTGCAAAATCCAGACCTTCCGGTACCGGCAGATGTTCAGGTTTTTTCGGGATTAGCCCACCTTCCCGCTTCCAGCGTTTCAGCTGATACACCCAGGCAAGGACTTCTGCCACCGCGGCATAAAGGGTGGCTGGAATATGTTGGCCCACATCACTGTGCCGGAACAAAGCCCTGGCCAGTGGTGGCGCTTCTAACAAAGGAATCCGATGTTCAGCGCCCAATTCACGAATACGCAATGCAACCGCCCCCGCTCCTTTCGCCAAAACCTTGGGCGCACTCATTTTTGCTTCGTTGTACTGCAATGCGACGGCATAGTGAGTTGGGTTAGTCACTATTACATCGGCCTTATGCACATCAGCCATCATCCGTCGGCGGGCCATCGCCCGTTGTTGTTGACGAATGCGCCCTTTCACATGCGGGTCACCCTCTTGATCTTTGAATTCATCACGTATTTCCTGTTTGGTCATACGCAATTTTTTAATATGGTTGGTTATTTGGAAAAACACATCAAACGCGACCATCGGAGTGAGGCCTAAAACCACCACCAATCCACAAAAAATAATCAAGTGGAGCGCATCACCTAAAGCCGCCACCGGTGGTGCGGCCATTAACCGCATCATATCTGGCCAGTTATGCCACAGGAATATTCCGGTCACCCAGCCGACCAAGGTGGCTTTCAAAATGGCTTTCAGTAGTTCAGCCAATGCCTGAGAGGAAAACATCCGTTTTAAGCCCGCAATTGGGCTCATCCGCATTAGGTCAAACTTGATTGATTCGCCGCTAAACAGCACGCCGCCCAACAGCATCGGAACTGCCAGCGCCACTATCACCAATCCGGCAAAAATGGGTATCATCGCTATTAGAGTTTGGCGCAGTAACATGCCAATTTGCCGCAGCATTTGCTTATCATCACTGATGATACCGTGATCAAAATGCAGCCCTTGGGTAATCATGGCGGCCAGTTGGCGTGCCATCGATTCCCCCGAAATCCACAGAATAGACAAACCGGCCCCAAGCATCAGCATTGAAGTCAGTTCGCGCGAACGCGGGATCTGGCCTTTTTCGCGGGCCTTCTCCAGCTTATGGGATGTGGGTTCCTCACTTTTTTCTGCATCGCTATCTTCAGCCACAGCAGGTTTTCCTGTTTAGCGTAAGCGTTCCCAAATCAGGGAAATGACTAAATATCAAAATTGCTGTCTAGGATGACAAAAATTCAGTAAGTCTATGGCTTGAACAACGTGATAATTGAGGGGTTATTTGCCGGATGAATGCATTAGAATAGCTGCGACTGTCTGTTAGCTGGCTAGTTGTAGTCAAATTTTGATAACCGAAAACGCCCATAGTTTATGATATTATTTGTTGAAATGTCACCCTACCCCGATGATTAAATCAAGCCGATAATTAAATTATTTTTAAGAAAAAATAGACATTCAGTGTTATATAAATATCAGGCTAGCATTAATTTAATATTTACATCTGAAAAAACTATAAGTGCAGCACAAAAACCGGATTAGCCCTATTTTATTAATTAGCCGGACATATTAAAAGGAAATTAAAATGAAACGATTTGACGTTACATATGATGTTCTTAATAATAAGCGCAAAAAAATCAGCCTAATAAAATCCGCTAATATCCTCATAATAAGAATGCATCAGGATGCTAACTTTGCCAACATAATGACCAATGTCATTAACAACAGTGGCATACAATATGAGGTTATTTTTAATATCTTCACGGCCAACACCTATGTCGTCAGCATAAAAACTTCAGAAAGTAACATTAGCGAGATAAAGGAAAGTATCGCCAATAATAAAGAGGTTAGATTCGCAGGGAATGCATTCATTAATGAAGAAAATAAAAATCCAGTTATTTACACTGAAAATTTTTTTATTCAGTTCAAAGATTATTTAACCGAGGATGAATGTGAAAAAACAATCAATGAATATAATCTAATCATTAAGAATAAAATATCCTTTCTTAACAATGCTTACTTTGTTTCCACACCAGAAAATACCGGTGAAGATACTTTTACTATTGCCGAAAACATTTTAAATCGTGAGGATATTGAACACTGTCATCCGGAATTAATTCATCATAAAAAATCTAAAACCATTCATCCTAATCAGTGGCATTTAAAGAAAACCATCGTACATACTGAAGTTGAGGTAGACGCCAGCGCGAATGTTGAAAACGCCCATAAAATCACCTTAGGCAAGGGTACAACCATTGCTGTCATTGATGATGGGTTCGATCTTGGTCATCCAGAGTTTTGGCGTGAAGGTAAAATTGTCCATCCTTGTAACCTGAAATATGGGGATATAGGTAACTTCGAGGGGATAAGTGAAGATCCCTCACCAGAACCCGGTGACAACCATGGTACCGCTTGTGCTGGAGTCGCCTGTGCCGATGGCCACTATGGTGCTTCCGGCGTAGCCCCTGAAGCTAAACTGATGCCAATACGGCAAACTGGGGGGTTAGGTTCACAGAGCGAAGCTTTCGCCTTTGTCTGGGCCGCAAGGCATGGCGCGGATGTTATCTCTTGCAGTTGGGGGCCAGCAGATGGCCTGTGGTTAGACCCAGATGCCCCAGAGCATAATGTAGTCGCCGAGATGCCAGCACTTACCCGAAAAGCCATTGATTATGCAGTAAAAAAGGGGCGCAAAGGTAAAGGTTGCGTTATCTTTTTTGCGGCTGGAAACGGCAATGAGCCCATCGAAAATGATGGTTACGCTAGCCATGAACAAGTGATTGCCGTCGCTGCCTGCAATGACCGGAGTAAACGTACCGTTTATAGCGATTATGGTCAGTCACTCTGGTGCTCCTTCCCCAGCGGCGACATCCCTGCACCTCACATGCGCCATCCATATCCTCTCACCAAGGGTATCTGGACCACTGATATACGTCTTGAAGACGGCTATAGTTCTGGCGATGTATTCACTGGAGATATTTTTGGTAATTACACCGCTATATTTGGGGGCACCTCAAGTGCCTGCCCTGGTGCTGCTGGCGTGGCCGCATTAATTCTCTCGGTGAATCCCTCACTGAAACATTATGACGTCAAAGACATAATCCGTTACAGCTGTGACAAAATAGATGAAGAATACGGGGAATATGATGAAAATGGCCACAGTAAATGGTACGGCTATGGGCGAGTCAATGCCGAGAGAGCGGTGATACTGGCCAAAGAATGGAAGAAATGAGCCACTCCGCCGGAAGTAACCTCAAACAACATTATTGCGAAAGTAAATAAAGCAGATGAGGGAGCCCTCATCTGCATTTAGGGTCGTCAGTCAGCTTAAAAACCTAAGCTATCGAGCAGGTCATCAACTTGATCCTGACTGGCAATAACGCCCGCACCATTTTTATCCATTTGCGGCCCATTGAGTAAACTGTCAGCTGGTTTTTGCGGTTTTGACGGCATATCTGGAATGTTCTCCATCAATACCATTAGCAACTGTTTCTCAATCTCTTGCACCACATCCATCATGCGCTTGATAACCTGGCCGGTCAGATCTTGGAAATCCTGCGCCATCATGATTTCCAATAATTGCGCATTGGTAAATGAAGTGTGTTGCGGCACGACATCCAGATATGCGCGAGTATCTGTCACCAAGTCGCGGGCATCTGACAGCTCGATGGGATTAGCAAACCATTCATCCCAACGAACTTTGAGCGCCTTAGCTGACGACTCCAACTCATTCTGGCGCGGCTGTGCTGCTTCAACACAGTTCAATGCTCTTTCAGCGGCCTGTGCCGTCATATGAACCACATAGTCCAGACGGTCACGAGCATCTGGAATAGCTTCTGCGGCTTGAGCAATAGCTTGATCAAGACCCAATTCGCGCAGACTGTCACGTAACATCCGCGTCAATTGACCAATACGGCTTATTATATCACTGGCTGATGCCGCATCTGTTGCGGGCATTTGATGGTTACTCATCTCGCCTCCTTACATACCCAATTTTTCAAAGATCTTATTGAGTTTCTCTTCCAAGGTAGCGGCAGTGAAAGGTTTCACTACATAACCACTGGCACCGGCTTGCGCTGCTGCGATGATATTCTCTTTTTTAGCTTCGGCAGTTACCATCAGAACTGGCAGAGAACCAAGAGCACCATCACCACGGATAGTTTTTAGCAGGTCCAAACCATCCATATTCGGCATGTTCCAGTCAGAAACCACAAAATCAAAACCACCCGTTCGTAATTTATTCAATGCGTCTACGCCATCTTCGGCTTCTTCCACATTGTTAAAACCCAGTTCTTTCAGCAGGTTTCTGACAATACGACGCATGGTCGAAAAATCGTCTACCACTAAAAATCTGAGATTCTTATCCGCCATACCAACTCCTAAAGTTTGTTGCTCACCGCTGAGCGATTAAATACCAACGCCCGATTTCCACCGGAAAATTTCTACTAGATTCGCAGGGCTTGGCCGCTGCTTATCTGTGCCAACATGCGCTGACTTATCTGATTCAACTCCAAGATTTCATTAACGCCGCCCATCCCAATAGCTTCACGCGGCATGCCGAAGACCACACAACTGGCTTCGTTTTGTGCAATGGTATAAGCCCCTGCGCGATGCATTTCCAATAAACCCGCCGCACCGTCATTGCCCATTCCCGTTAGGATCACACCGACCGCATTGCGCCCGGCATACTGCGCTACTGAACGGAAAAGCACATCGACCGAGGGACGGTGGCGATTAACCGCAGGCCCGTCATGGATACGCACCTGATAGTTTGCCCCACTTCGTGCCAGTTCCATGTGCCGATCACCGGGCGCAATATAGGCGTGTCCGGGCAATACCCGTTCACCGTCTTCTGCTTCTTTCACCGTAATTTGGCACAATTTATTGAGCCGCTCGGCAAATGAACGGGTAAAGCCTGGTGGCATATGCTGTGTTATCAACAAGGCCGGGCTGGTCGGTGGCAACGGTTGCAATACCGTACGGATAGCTTCTGTTCCCCCCGTCGAAGCGCCGATCGCAATGAGCTTTTCGCTACTGAGCAACGGCGTATGAGTCAGCATCACAGGGGCATTTTCTGGGCCACGCTGGGGTAACCGAGCTTTAGCCGCCGTGCGGATTTTCTCCGCAATTAATTCACTGTAAGCCAGCATCCCTTCGCGAATACCCAGCTGAGGTTTAGTGACAAAATCAATTGCCCCTAACTCCAGCGCCCGCATAGTTATCTCGGAGTTTTTCCCGGTTAATGACGACACCATCACCACCGGCATTGGCCGCAGACGCATCAGTTTTTCAAGAAAATCCAAACCATCCATTCGCGGCATTTCAACATCGAGTGTTAATACCTGCGGATTAAATTTTTTAATTAAATCACGGGCAACCAACGGATCGGGTGCCGCGGCAACCATTTCCATGTCTGGGTGACTGTTAATAATCTCCGTCATTAACTGGCGCATCAACGCGGAATCATCAACGCACAATACTCTGATTTTACTCATCACCTCTCCTTGGTCAGCCCATAAACGGTCTGCCCGCGCAAATAGAATTCCCGACTAATTTGGCTGAAATTCTCCGAGTGGCCTGCAAACATCAAACCGCCGGGTTTTAGCAAAGGGACAAAGCGACGCAAAATGCGCTCCTGCGTTTCTTTATCAAAATAAATCATCACGTTACGACAAAAAATAGCGTCAAATTGCCCCGGTAATGCCCATTCGGGTGCTAACAGATTCAACTGCTGAAACTGAATCATATTGGCAAGCTCCGGCCGCACTCTAACCATGCCCTGATGAGGGCCGGTGCCACGCAGAAAATAGCGCTGCATTTGTTGTGCCGACAATGAACGCAATTCATCTTGGCGGTACACACCGCTGGTAGCTTTCTCCAGAACTTGTGTATCAATATCACTGGCCAATATTTGGCAAGAACCCGACCGATTCCCCAATACATCACAAAGTGTCATGGCGATGGAGTAAGGTTCTTCACCGGTCGAGGCCGCGGTACTCCAAACCGAATAATTCCCTGACCGCTGGCGAGCATGCTCTGCCAGAATCGGGAAATGGTGCGCTTCACGGAAAAATGCCGTGAGGTTAGTGGTCAGAGCATTAACAAATGCCTGCCACTCTGCACTGTTAGGATCGGTCTCCAGCAAAGCCAAATATTGACCAAAATCATCAATTCCCAGCAATCTTAACCGCCTCACCAGGCGGTTATAGACCATTTCCCGTTTGTGGGAGGCCAGGACAATCCCAGCCCGTTGGTAAATAAGTTGGCAAATGCGTCGGAAGTGAACATCCGAGAGCGGGAGCCGTTGAATCATCTGGGTCAGGGGAGACCCAGACTCTTGGGGTGATGGTTTCATTCGGTCTCACCCCACCATGCCGTCTTTATTACACCGTTTGACAATCTGGGGTTTCCTTTGCAGCCGCTGTTTTCACAACAAATTGCTTACCACTGCTTGCTGCCACTTGCCCCTCCCCGCCGTCGCTATCCTGCTCCAAACGAAAAACAGACACTGCATCAGAGAGCATACCTGCTTGCTCTTCCAGTGCATTAGCCGCAGCCGCAGCCTCTTCTACTAATGCGGCGTTTTGCTGAGTGACCTGATCCATCTGTGTTACCGCGAGTGAAACCTGCTCAATACCTCGGCTTTGCTCATCCGAAGCGGAAGCGATTTCACCCATAATGTCGGTCACCCGAGTCACTGAGCGAACAATCTCTTCCATGGTGGTACCCGCATTTTCGACCAGTGTGGAGCCCTGGCGAACTCGGCTAACCGATTCATCGATTAACCCTTTGATTTCTTTTGCTGCTTGCGCACTGCGCTGGGCTAAATTGCGTACTTCACCGGCCACAACAGCAAACCCACGCCCTTGTTCACCGGCCCGAGCCGCTTCAACCGCAGCATTCAGTGCCAGAATATTAGTTTGGAAGGCAATGCCATCGATAACGCTGGTAATTGCGCCAATTTTCTGCGAACTGGTGGAAATATCATGCATTGTTTTCACAACACTGCCGGTTAACTCACCACCTTTGGCTGCCGTCCCCGATGCTTCTTGCGCCAGTTGTGTTGCCTGACGGGCATTATCGGCATTCTGTTTCACTGTCGCCGTCAATTGCTCCATACTGGCCGCAGTTTGCTCCAATGAAGCGGCCTGCTGTTCGGTTCTTGCAGACAAATCATTGTTACCGGCAGATATTTCCTGAATCCCGGTTAACATGGATTCTGTCCCATCGCGAACATGGCTAACCGTCGTGATAAGCGACTGTTGCATGGTGCGTAAACTGGCAAACATCTGGCTGATTTCATTGCGGCCAGCGACAGTAATCTGACCGGATAAATCACCCTGAGCAATCCGGTCAAAATGAGCGCGCATAATCTTCAATGGCGTGACGAACATGGTTCGTAACCAGATAAGTGAAGAAATCGTCATCACGATCACCATCAGAATCGCCCCACCAAATATCCACATGGAGAGGTGATAAGCCTGTTGGTTCTCGCTGCCAGCATCTGCAACCGCTTCATTGGCATACTGCAAATACTGAATAAAATCGGCCTCAAACAGATCTTGGGTTTTCTGAGTGGGCTGATCCATAAAACTCTGTAAATTGCCGGCTTCCAGGAAATCGATTAATTGCCGTAAGGAAACACGTAAATTCTGATAACTGTTTTTTGTCGCGTCTAGCAACTCACCACCGGTATCACTCTCATCAAGACGAGGTACTGCCAAAAACTGATTAAAATACAGATCCGCTTTTTGTAATGAACTACGCGCATTACCCATTAGCGCGTTGACTTGCTCCTGAGGGACTTTGAGAGCCGAGCGAGTCGCCGCCCGGTTTAAGGTATTACGCGCCTGAAGTAAGGATACCCAACTGAGGCTTAATGCATCCCGCTGCTGGCTACTGAGATCCACTCGATTTAAATTTTGATAGTCTGAACGAAAAGCAGTAAATGACAGACCACTTGAAATTAACTGTATAGAGCAAATCAATATCAGTAACAGGAAAAAGCTGGTAGAAATCCGGATTCGGCCAAACATCGTAACCTCTTCTCAGCCGGCTCGTTGGCCGGCTTTATTTATCCCCGTCATACTTCAAGCTGCATGTACGTTGGCTGCCTTCGCTACTCGGCCCATCCTTGGGCCTCGCCTCTGCGAGACCGCTGCAAGCAGCGTTCAAATCTACTTCATGCAGATTTTTCACCCCCGTCACTTACTTATGTAAGCTCCTGGGGATTTTCTTAGTTGCCGCCTTCCTGCAACTTGAATTATTTAGGGTATATGTTTTGTGTAGGGACTGGACTAGAAAGTTTCCCAATTATCTTGCAGGTCACTTCCCAGTGTTTTTTTAGCAGTACCGCTCTTATCCTGTGTCGGCTGCTTAGTTTTTTTCACATCTTTTTTGCTACTATCGTTATCCATATGCAGGACAAATACGGACATGGATTGGGTTAACATACTGGCTTGTTCTTCCAGTGCGGCGGCGGCGGAAGCAGATTCCTCCACCAAAGAGGCGTTTTGTTGTGTCACACGGTCCATTTCTGTCACCGCCTGACCTACTTGATCAATACCTCGGCTTTGCTCATCAGAGGCGGAAGCGATTTCGCCCATGATGTCAGTGACGCGGGTCACCGCATTCACGATATCGCCCATGGTTTCACCGGCACTTTCAACCAGCACAGAACCCATGTCGACACGGTTAACTGAATCTTCAATCAACCCTTTAATTTCTTTGGCTGCTTGCGCACTGCGCTGAGCCAAATTGCGCACTTCACCAGCTACAACGGCAAAACCACGGCCTTGCTCACCGGCACGGGCAGCTTCAACCGCAGCATTCAATGCCAGAATATTGGTTTGGAACGCGATGCCATCAATGACGCTGGTGATATCTGCAATTTTCTGCGAGCTACCGGCGATCTCATGCATGGTTTGCACCACACTAGCGACCACTTTTCCGCCTTTTTGCGCAGTTTCTGAAGCACTCAATGCCAGTTGGCTAGCCTGACGAGCATTTTCAGCATTCTGTTTCACCGTGGCAGTAAGCTGCTCCATGCTGGCAGCGGTTTCTTCCAGTGATGCGGCCTGTTGCTCGGTACGTGCTGACAAATCATTGTTACCGGCAGCAATTTCTGATGCACCGCTGTAAATAGCATCAGCACCTAAACGTACATCGCTGACGGTGGTAATCAATTCAGATTGCATATGTTTCAAACTAGCGGCCAAGGTGCCCATTTCATTGCGGCTCTGCACCTCAATATTC
The DNA here is from genome assembly GCF_946902935.1 of Yersinia sp. Marseille-Q5920. Taxonomy (NCBI): domain Bacteria; kingdom Pseudomonadati; phylum Pseudomonadota; class Gammaproteobacteria; order Enterobacterales; family Yersiniaceae; genus Yersinia; species Yersinia sp. Marseille-Q5920. Next base: position 12,266 of record NZ_CAMPQA010000006.1, read on the forward strand.
TGAGTTAAATCACCATTAGCAATATGTTTGATATGCTCAATCAAGTGTTTCAGCGGGTTAATCAAGATGTGCTGCATACCCAACCAAACAATGACAATTACAGCAAATACCGCAATCAGCACGAAAATAATGACACTCATCGCGTAAGTGAAAGAGCGGTTGCTGTCTTCTACTGCGGATGCATATAGACGATCGTTTTGGGTCAGATAAGTGTTGTAATCCTGCTCAAAAGCATTTTGGAAACTGGAGGTGGGTTGGTCAAAAAACTCATTGATCTTACCTGACTCCATTAATTGGATAAGCTCGGTCAATGCACCGAAGTATTGGTCATAGGTTTGTTTTAGTTTTTTAGCTGATTCAACATCTTGTTGGCTATCCAGCGGAATTTGTTCGTAACTTTTAAAACGATCCGCCGCCATGCCCAATGTGCCTTTAGCTGAAGCCAAAAGGTCATTCACTGTTGGGCCACTGCCGGTATGATTCACATCCATCATATAGCGGATGCCGGCACGGTTCAGCGTATTACGTGTTTGCAACAGATTTACCCAGCTTTCATTCAATACTGATTGTTGCTGACGGATAACTTGTAAAACCTCAAAGTTTTCTTTGTCATTTTTCAATGAGTTGAAGAAAAGCCCGCCGGAAACCAGTTGTAAGGCACCAAATAGCACTAACACCAGCAGCAGGCTGGTGACCACTTTCATACGCTTGAACATGTTATCCCTTCATAAGTACGTCAAAATATAGGTATATCTAAATACGGGTACGCCAAAACATAAATGTTTAGTTAACTGTGTTATCGGCACTGTAAGAGGGAACTTTACCGGGAAGAGGGATTATTTTACCGGGGAGCTGCTGGAGTTACGGGGAGATACTGGCGTTAATCCGGTAAAATTTTGGCTTGATACCGGTTGAGTGTTGATATAAATGAATATGCAGAGTAGCCGTAATGGCTACTCTGATAATCAAATGAATAAGCAATAAAAACTTACCCTTTCGCCACTGAATCAAGCAATGACATCTCTTCACTGCTCAGCAACTTCTCAATATCAACCAAAATCAGCATCCGCTCACCCAGTGAGCCTAAACCGGTCAGATACTCAGTCGCCAGCGTCACCGCGAACTCAGGAGCTGGGCGGATTTGCTCAGCGGTCAATGACAGCACATCAGATACGCCATCAACCACAATACCGACGACCCGCTGACCAAAATTCAGCACGATCACCACGGTATTTTCGTTATAGGTGACACCCTGTTGGGCAAATTTAACCCGTAAATCAATAATAGGAACTATAACGCCGCGTAAGTTAGTGACACCTTTAATGAAAGCCGGGGTGTTAGCGATGCGGGTCACTTGATCATAACCGCGGATCTCTTGGACTTTCAGAATATCAATGCCGTACTCTTCAGCACCCAGCGTAAAAATCAGGAACTCTTGTCCTACCGTTTCGCCAGCCAGCTTCGTGACGGTTGCTAGTCCTGCCATGTTTTTACCCTTCAATCAATAGGTTGAATTTATGTTTTTTTTCAAGGCTCTATTACGCGACGGCAACATCATCGGCCGTGACACGTTTTTCCCGGTTTAAGGCCTGCAATGCCGACACATCAACAATAAGGGCCACACTGCCATCACCCAATATGGTGGCGGCAGAAATACCTGGGACCTTCCGATAATTACTTTCCAGATTCTTCACAACCACCTGATGCTGGCCAATCAATTGGTCTACCAGCAGGGCATAACGGCGACCGGCACTTTGCAGAATCACAACAATGCCTTGGGTGGCTTCAGTTTTTGCATTTTCAACATCAAATACACGGAACAATTCCACCAGCGGTAAATACTCACCACGCACTTGCAATACGCGTTCACCACCAGCCAGTGGATGTAAATCCTCAGCCAATGGTTGCAGTGATTCCATTACAGCATTCAATGGCAAAATAAACACTTCATCACTGACTTTGACAGACATGCCATCAAGGATAGCCAGCGTCAATGGCAGCAAGATACGGATAGAAGTGCCTTTGCCCGCCTGGAAACTGACTTGCACATGGCCGCCCATTTCCTGAATATTTCGCTTAACTACATCCATCCCAACACCACGACCGGAAACATCGGTCACCTGCTCAGCAGTCGAAAATCCAGGCGCGAAAATCAACATCCCGACATCTTCATCAGTCATATGCTCATTAACAGCCATACCTTGAGACTGAGCTTTCGCCAGAATTTTCTGCCGGTTAAGCCCTGCTCCATCATCAAGAACTTCAATACAAATATTGCCGCCTTGATGTTCTGCGGACAGTGTCAAATTGCCTACCGGAGCTTTACCCGCCGCGATGCGGGTTGCAGGATCTTCAATACCGTGGTCCAAACTGTTACGCACCAGATGGGTTAAGGGATCGATAATGCGTTCAATCAGACTTTTATCCAGTTCAGTCGAACTGCCAAGCAGTGTGAGTTCAACTTGCTTATTCAGCTTACTGGCTAAATCGCGCACCAACCGCGGGAAGCGGCTGAAGACATATTCCATCGGCATCATACGAATCGACATCACTGACTCTTGCAAGTCGCGCGCATTACGCTCCAACTGCCCCATGCTATTGAGCAAATCGCCATTAATCACCGGGTCTAATGTACTGGAGCGCTGAGCCAGCATAGATTGCGTGATAACCAGTTCTCCCACCAGGTTAATCAGTTGGTCAACTTTCTCAACCGCCACGCGGATGCTGGTTGACTCACTGGCTTTTGCTTTAGGTTTCACATGCTCGGCACTGGTAGCTTCGACCTTAGATATATTCTTGGCTTCTGCAATCGGGGCGGCGGCAACTGGCAGCACTTGCGCAGCAATCGGGGCAGCGACAGCCACCTCAACCACCGGCTCTTGCACTGATTCGGCCGGTACAAAGCTAATCTGCTCTGGTTCCAATACAAAACACAGCACGGCGCTGATATCATCTTCACTGACTGATGTAATCAGAGTCGCTTCAAGACTATCTGTCCCTTGCTCGGTATCTTTAACATCGCCAAGATTGCCCAATTCTTCCAGCATCAACGGAATTTCTTGTTCTTTCAAACCAGACAGCCGAATACGCATTCCCCCCTGAACCAACGCCGGAGACTTGCTGCTGGCCTTGGTTTCAGCACTTGAGGCCGCTGTCGCAACATGATTAGTGGTTTGCTGTTCTAAAGCTTCGAGTGCCAGTTGGCGTAATGCATGACAAATATACTCAAAGCTTTCTGCATTAGGTTCTTGAGAGGTTTTGTAGGCGTCCAACTGTTCCTGCATAATATCTTTCGTTTCCAAAAACAGGTTGATGATATCAGTGCTCAAACGCATTTCGTCGCGACGGGCACCATCCAACAGGTTTTCCAACAAATGGGTTGTTTCTTGTAATACCGAAAAACCAAATGTTGCGGCACCGCCCTTAATCGAGTGAGCAGCACGGAAAATAGCATTAAGTTGTTCATTATCTGGTGCCAACGGGTCCAGCAATAACAGGTGCTGTTCCATGTCTGCCAGCAGTTCATCTGCTTCATCAAAGAAAGTTTGATAAAACGCGGTAATATCCATGCTCACGGTGTCACCTCTACTGTGCGTCGCGGCTTGTCGGAGAGACCGGTGCATTACTTGCAGGTGCCGCTGGCAACGATGTCGTTGGCCCGCGGGCAACTTGAGTAACATTCTCCGTGCTCGATTGTTGTGTTTGTGATGCTGTTGCTGGCGGTACTTGCGCTTTCACCGGCTCAGCCGTTGCCGCTGACGAAGCGGTTGTTGCCGAAACCGTGTTTGTCGAAACCGTGCTTGTTGAAACCGCTATTGCTGCTTTTCCTGTGGTGCCAGGTTGTTCAGTAGGTAGCGCTGCCCCCGTGGTCACGGGTGGTGGCGCAACAGTATTAGGTGCAGTCACCGCAGGCGTCGTGCCAGTGGAATCAATCTGTTTTAAGCTTTCAGCTTTTTCTATATCAAGCGCTCTGTTATCTAAATTCTCATGCTCAATATCATGTTGAGTTTGTTTATTCAGCACCAAGATACTAATGCGGCGGTTAACAGGGTCATCTGATGCTTGCTCTTTTAGGCGCATTGTCGACGCCATGCCCACCACGCGTAATACTTTGCCCTCATCCAATCCACCAGCCAATAATTCACGCCGTGAGGCATTGGCACGATCGGCCGACAGTTCCCAGTTACTGTACCCACGTTCGCCCGTGGCGTAGGGCAAGTCATCGGTGTGCCCAGACAAACTGACCTTGTTGGGGATGTCATTCAAGATTGGTGCTATAGCACGTAAAATATCGCGCATATACGGCTCAACCTGGGCGCTCCCCATTTTGAACATTGGTCGGTTTTGACTATCAATAATCTGAATTCTCAGCCCTTCATCCATCATGTTGATCAACAGATGTGGCCGCAAAGCTCTGAGCCTCGGATCGGACTCAATTAATTGATCCAGTTTTTCCCGTAATTTATTAAGCCGATACTCTTCTTTGCGACGTTCTTCGGAATCAATGTGCTTACGCACTTCACCCACTTGCTGGGTCGGGTCATCACCGCCGCCGGGAATCGGGCTGGTGCTATCACTGCTTTTCTCACCATGGGTCAGTGCGACTTTCAATGGCGTACGAAAATACTCTGCAATTTGTGTCAGCTCTTGCGGGCTGGAAACCGACAGCAACCACATCACCAGAAAGAAGGCCATCATTGCTGTCATAAAGTCCGCATAAGCAATTTTCCATGATCCGCCATGATGGGCTTGAGCATGTTTAGCTTTGCGCTTTTTGACCAGAATAACGGGGTGGTTCTGATGCTTCATGCGTCCTCTTCTGTCGCTTGCTGTGCCGGAGCTTTCACTCTGCGCACATGCTCTTCCAGCTCAATGAACGATGGCCGTTCCGTGGTGTAAAGTGTTTTACGACCAAATTCCACGGCAATTTGCGGGGCATATCCGTTCAAACTGGAAAGCAAAGTCACCTTGATGCACTGCATCATTTTGGTGGTTTCTGCGCTCTGTTGACGTAGCAATGTCGCCAATGGCGAAATAAATCCATACGCCAACAAAATACCCAGGAATGTCCCTACCATCGCATGGGCAATTAACGCCCCAAGCTCTGCGGCAGGTCGGTCTGCGGATGCCAAGGCATGCACCACCCCCATCACCGCGGCAACAATACCGAATGCAGGTAAAGAATCCCCGACCATCGCCAGACTACCTGCAGGCACTTCACATTCTTGCTCGTGAGTTTCTATTTCTTCATCCATCAAAGCTTCGATTTCAAAAGCGTTCATGTTCCCACTGACAATTAACCGCAAATAGTCGGTAATGAATTCCACCAATAGCTTATCGGCCAAAATCCTTGGATAATTAGAGAAAATTTCACTTTCCAAGGGACTTTCTATATCCCGCTCTAGCGAGAGCATGCCCTGTTGGCGGGATTTGGCGAGTAAGCGGTACAACAGCGCCATTAAATCCATATAGAGGACTTTGTTATATTTAGAGCGGCGCATCAGTTTTGGCATGGCCTTCAGCGTGGCTTTTATCGCTTTACCGTTGTTGCCCACAATAAATGCGCCAATACCCGCTCCGCCGATAATTAAAAATTCAGCGGGTTGATATAATGCACCCAGGTGACCACCGACAATGATGTAGCCGCCAAAAACCGCCCCTAAGACCACGATATAACCCAAAATAACTAACACGCGATATCCTTAGCAAAGTGTGTGGGTGGAAGGTGAGGCGTTAGCACCCTTTGAGTGCTATAAGTTGCCAATAACAGGCGACAGGGACGGTATCCATACCGCTGCTGTCACCCAAAATTCTGACAACTCAAAGAAACTCAAACTGCGCGACTAACCTGCTCATCCAGCAGTTGTGAAGTTATATCGGCAGATTGCGGAGAAAGTTTACGTTTTTTTACTGCGCGGGAAGGTGGCTGGCAGAGACTGCAAACAAAGCTGTTTCGCGGTTGATGTGCATGGGTGATAAAAGTCCCACCACAGCAGTTACAGCCAGAAAGCTGCAACATGCCACTATCGACGAACCGAACCAAGGTCCAGGCTCGAGTTAATGCCAATAATGGCGGTATTCCGGACTGATCTGGACACTGTTCGAGATAAAGACGATAAGCCTTAATGACGGCCTCAACACCGGTGCATTGACCACTTTTTAGCAAAAAACTATAAGCGTTATAAAACATCGATGAATGGATATTCTGTTCCCAGGTCATAAACCAATCGGTCGAAAACGGCAACATACCTTTAGGCGGAGGACTGCCTCTCAGCTCTTTATAAAGCTTAATTAAACGCCCTCGACTGAGTTGCGTTTCGCTTTCTAACATCTGCAAACGCGCGCCTAAAGTTATCAACTCCATAGCTAAATGAATGTCTTTTGCTTCCTGAACAATACTTTTCTCAACCATCGGTCATGCTCTTTTCTTAGGCGCACTACCGTCTTTTAACGATAGCTCGTGGAGTAAATGACTCGACAATAAAATTCCTGTATGGATTTGCTGCAAGTCATCCACACGAGATTCTTTCGTCAGATGATGAATTGTATTGTGATCACTGAAACGGAAATGACAGACCAATTGGTTAGTCTCAGCTAATTTAACCATCTGCGGTAATGTTAACTGCGCTAGTGCATCGGCCATAGTATCCGTAATACCCAAGCGAAACATCGCTGAGGCTTTCTCATCGTTAATTAACCGCTGTGCTAAGAGCAAATATGACAAATTAATATCATAAATATGTTTGAGTAATTCAGACGTACTCATTTTATACATCCCGACTGATTATGCTTTAAAACATAAGTTGGATGATAGAATTCTTCACCCAAGACCTGGGATCCTTCCCGTTATACAGTTAATTAAAACCTATAGAACTAAAAGTAATAGAAGCTTACTGGTGCTACATGACAAAAAATACCGTTTTGTATGAAATAACATGTCATCTGCCTGACAGTTTGATTTTGTGTTGCTTACTGCTCTGATATTGCACCTTCGACATGTGAATTTTCTTACAAATTATTAGGAATATTCCTAAACAGGCCCAACTCTACTCCCGAATCGCTAGCACATACAATGTGACTAGCGATTTATTTTAAATGCAATGTGACAAGGGTCACAAAAATAAAATATAAAAAAGAAAAACCTCTCTTTTTTTGGTTGTTTTTTGACCTGAACAGTGTTCGAAAAATAGCCAAAAGTAAAAAAATAGCTAAAAAACTAAGGATATAGGGCCAATTCTTAGTACTTTTAGATCGGTTCGAACAAAAACACTTCCAAAACGAAATGGCAGGATATAAATCCGTCATAATGGCAAATCATCAGAACTAAGATCTGACAAGTCACTTTATAGTTCGGCACCTCTATAGGTAACTATCCAAAACCATATTGGTTTAACGAATATTTATGCCGTGTTAAAAAGTGCCTTTCATCGTTTATTTATTAACCTATCTGTCTATTTACGTTAAAAGGGCCTAAAACCTGTATTAAAAAAGGTAACAGAGGTAACCATATGTTTCACTGTTACTCCCCTTCACGTATTTTTATCAAAAAAAATATTTTCAACCTAGGATGATATCCATTATTTTAATAAGGAAATTGTTCTTGGAATGTAAATAGAATTAATTAATTATTTTTAAATCATAAGTCTTAGATATCATTCTTTATGATTGTTTTTATTTAACTGCATGTTAAAAGAGACTTTTTTATTAGCTACTGCCAAATGTGATTTAAATCTCATTTCTTAAGTATATGATCCCCTAATCTTTATCCTACAGTCGCGCTTATGGGATCTTAATAATGGGATACAGTAATGTACTGGTCGCAGTGGCCCTTTCACCCGATAGCCAACAGTTGGTAGATAAAGCCGTTTCTATCGTGCGGCCTTATAACGGCCGGGTTTCATTGATTACGCTGACAACAGAACCCGAAATGTACAATAGCTACGCGGCCCCCATGCTGGGTGATTTACGGTCCGTTTTACAAGAGGAAGCTCAGTTATTTATGGATGAATTAGCTATCAATGCTGATTATCCCATCGAGGACCGAACGGTGGTTCATGGTGAGTTCGCTGACAGCATGGCTTATTTTTGTCAGCAACAACATATTGACCTAGTGATATGCGGCAATCACAGCACAAGGCTAATGAATAAATTTTCCTGCTCAGCTTCTCGCCTGATTAATACCAGCATGGTAGATGTGCTGATAGTCCCTCTTTGATAAAAACGAATGAGTGATGCACCGTTATATGCAGCTCTGGTTAATGCTGGAGATGGGGTGGCTGGGGTGCCGTCTCGCGGATTGAAGTGTCGCAACATCCAAACTTCCCGGTGGGAGTTTTAATGATTTCCTACTGCAAATACCCCCTTGGGTGGAGCAAGGAAAAATCAAATTTCGCGAAGATTTTGTTGATGGGTTGGAATGCACCACAAGCCTTTATTGGGTTATTACAAGGTAAGAACTTTGACAAGCTAGTGATTCGCGTGGGTAATGAATAGTCATTATAGTTCCGGGGCCTATAGGCCCCGGATTTCTTTATCTTAAGTATCCATAAATTCTGTTAGAACCATTTGCCGAAGCGGCGGATATAAAACTGTTTCATCAGTTGCGCAACAACACAATAACTGATCAATGTTCCTGCCAACCATGGGAAATATTGCCATGGCAGTGGTTGTAGTCCGACTAATGTTCCTAATGGTGAGAATGGAATATAAATACCTATCGCCATGATAACCCCAGTAGTTAATAGCACTGGCAATGCAGCGGTGCTTTGAATAAACGGAATTTTCTGCGTACGCAACATATGAACAACTAATGTTTGCGACAACAAACCTTCAATAAACCAACCTGACTGGAACAAAGCCTGATGCTCGACACTGTTGGCCGCGAAAACAAACCACATTAGCGCAAAAGTTGTGATATCAAAGATCGACGAAGTCGGCCCAATCCACAGCATAAAGCGGCCAATATTTTTAGCATCCCACTTACGCGGTTTGCGCAAAAACTCTTTATCCATTTTATCCCACGGCAGAGAGAGCTGGGAGATGTCATACATCAGGTTTTGCAGCAGTAAATGAATGGCCAGCATCGGCAAGAATGGAATAAAAGCACTGGCAACCAATACAGAGAAAACGTTACCGAAGTTAGAGCTGGCGGTCATGTTCAAATACTTGATAATATTCCCGAAAGTTTCGCGCCCTTTAATAATACCCTCTTCCAATACCATTAAATTCTTTTCGAGCAAAATGATATCAGCTGACTCTTTGGCGATATCGGTGCCGGTATCAACCGAGATTCCCACATCAGCATCGCGCAATGCCGGAGCATCATTAATACCATCCCCGAGGAAACCAACAGTATGACCATTGCTTTGCAGCATTTTCAGCACACGAGACTTTTGCAGCGGAGTCAGTTTGGTGAACACCGTGCGCAATTCCACTTCACGCGCCAGTGTTTCATCATCCATATGCTCAATATCAAGACCACTCAGTGGCTCTCCGGGTTCCAACCCAACATCGCGACAGATTTTAGCGGTAATAATCGGGTTATCGCCGGTTAATACTTTTACCGCAACACCATTTTCCCGCAATGCGGCAATCGCGGCCTCGGCACTTTCTTTTGGCGGATCAAGGAAGGTCAGTAATCCTTGCACAACCAACTCACGTTCGTCGGCAATACTTAAAGGGACCTCGCTGACTTCGGTGCCTAATTCGCGGGTTGCCAGTAGTAAAACACGAAAGCCGTCTTCATTATATTGCGTGGCTAATGCCAACAATGAGGCGCGGCGGGCTTCATCAAGCGGATAGATTTCATCGCCTTCGCGCACTGAAGTACAGATACTTAGCATTTCTTCTACTGCACCTTTGCAGATCAGTTTTTGATGTTGCTGATCATCTTTCACCACAATCGATAAACGACGGCGAATGAAATCAAAGGGTAATTCATCAACTTTATTGAAGCTGCGTAAAGCATCAATTTCTGGCTTGCCACGGCTGAATTTAATAACCGCCTGATCCATCAGATTGCGCATGCCGCTTTGATGAAAACTGTTAAGCCATGCCAGTTGTAATATTTTACTGTCATTGCTGCCAAGAACATTTAAATGGTGTTCAAGAATAATTCGGTCTTGCGTTAATGTCCCTGTTTTATCGGTACACAGCACATCCATCGCACCAAAGTTTTGTATTGCATTCAATCGCTTGACGACAACTTTTCGCCGCGACATCGCTATTGCACCTTTAGCCAAGTTAGAGCTGACGATCATCGGCAACATTTCAGGCGTTAATCCAACCGCCACTGCCAAAGCAAACAGCGCCGCCTCACTCCAATCCCCTTTTGTAAAACCATTGATCAGCAATACGATCGGCACCATCACCAACATAAAGCGAATTAATAACCAACTAACACTATTAACCCCTCGGTCAAAAGCAGTTTGAGCGCGATTGCCCACAATGGATTTCGCAAGTGACCCGAAATAAGTATACCCGCCGGTGGCGACAACCACGGCCATGGCCGTTCCACTGGCAACGTTCGTCCCCATCAAACAAATATTAGATAACTCAAGTAATTCACTTTCGCTACTGGCATCTGCTTCCACTGATTTCGGTGCAATTGACCCCATTGCATCATATTTCTCAATGGGTATAGCTTCACCGGTCAGAATTGCCTGACTGATAAATAAATCTCTGGATTTAATCAGGCGCAAATCAGCTGGAATCATATCCCCGGCAGATAATAAAATAATATCGCCCGGTACCAACTGTTTAATAGCTATTTCCTGTTTTTTCGGCTGGGCACTATGGCTACTGCGACGCAATACCGTGGCCGTGGTACGCACCATTGATTTCAGCGTTTCTGCGGCTTTATTGGTGCGGTATTCCTGCCAAAAACGCAGTAATCCACTGATTAAAACCATGGTCACAATAATGCTGACACCGACAAGATCTGTTTCCTCGCCACGTTGTAGCGGTAACCAATAATCGGTTACAAAGCTGATTGCAGCCAAAATCATTAAAACAAAAATAAATGGGTTATTAAATGCAGCCAGTAATTGAATCAGAGCTGGCGGTGCTTTCTCATGCGCAACTTCATTAATCCCGTATAATTCCAGCCGCTCTTTGGCATCTTCCTCTGTTAGCCCATTCAAGTTAGCATTTAACTTAGATAATGTTTGATCCAAGCTGTTTTTAGCCTCTAATGCAATAGTAAAAGGTTTTTTATTATTATTGCTACGGCTTGTACCTGTCTTTTTAAATTTGGTCATAACGCTTCTCTTTTAATTCTAAATGCACAGAATTTACCCGCTCTATTATTGAGAGATAAATGTGCTGAACTATTATTGCGCTGCCAATTTTATATTTATATTTAATCAGCAGCAGCTAATTAAGTTAACTCCGGGGTGATCGTCCATAACAACTCCTTACTACCACATGGGTCAGTATTATTGACTACTAATTTGAAATTAGATTAACTTCCCAACTTATGCTGGCAATTCTGATGCAATACGCCAATGAATAGCACTGACACTCCGCTCCAGACTGACTCGGCAAACAATGCTTTCAATTTCTTTTTGTGCTGCTGGCGTCGCCATTATTTCAGCACAAACTTCTAGCTGACCGGGCTTGGCGATATCGGCACTGCATAATGATTGCAATCGTAATGCCATACCATTCAATGCCTGTAAAATCAGAGTGCGAACCAATACTTCATCTTCCGTACCACATGTCACGTGAATGCGGTAACGCACTTCTAAATCAACAGCTTGTTGTTGAGGTTGCATATTAATGCGTTGCGCTGCCTCGCGTAACAATATATTGGCACATAAAATAACGGCGGTTGCAGCAACAGCATTCCAATACAATCCCAGGCCGCAAAGCACGCCAATTCCAGCGGAACACCACAAGGTAGCCGCCGTATTTAAGCCCCGAATATTCATGCCTTCGCGCATAATAACGCCAGCCCCCAAGAAACCAATTCCTGAAACCACTTGAGCAGCAATACGGCCCGGACTATCAGGAGAGGTGGCATAAGAGCTGAGAATAAATACCGCCGCACCAGTCGCAACTAATGCATTAGTCCGTAAACCAGCCATACGTTGACGCCATTGCCTTTCGGCACCAATTAATGCGCCCAGGCACATTGCCAGTAATAAATTTATGACAAAAGGAGTTAATGCCATGATTCTCTCCATGAATTAATCATTGGTAGAATAATCATGTGCTATTTAGCACACAGGTAATTGTGCTGATATATACCCAAGGGTAAATCAGCAGTAACCGGTGTTAGCGCCAGGAGGAAAGAGTGAGTGGCTATTAAATACCATAAAAAAACCCGAATTAATATCCTCGATGATTATCCATCGAGTAGAATCATTATTGGGTATGCACAGCTCAGGAAATACAGAGAAGGTGCTGCCCGCCATGTTTCGGCAAGCAACAAATCGGTCGGGAGATAAGTTAGCTTGCCTTGCTTATTTGACTACTACTTTGCGTATCCATTAGTTTCTCCACCGAAATTTTTCAAGAGTATAGTTGTCTGTGATAATCATGTAAAGGTTATATTTCTAAACAAAACTTAAACCGATTAAGAACAATTAAAATAATAAGGATAATAGCGAAAATATAAGACGTAAATTAATCCTATTTCACTGCTGGATATCCTATTGCTATAAATAAGACCTCCCCAGAAAACAACAACCGAAGATTACCCCAAACTACCCAAAATAATTTATTGGAGAACGACGATATCGCCTCGAGGCAAAATACCTACGCGGTGAACTCCATTAACATTCCTAACCTAGCAAGTACAGCAAGGCATTGAACCAGGGACACCTATCAAGTCCTTGACGTTATTACATAAATGCAATGAACCTTTCACCAAAAATGAGAGCGCGATCTCATTTATAACCCTAACTATTTTAGGTCTGTTGCCGATAGGTTCTTAAAGGAGTGTTGAGATTATTTTAGATATAGGGGTGGATTAATTTTAAGTAGCGATGCCAGTGCTCCAATTATTGATGTTACCGTCAGACAGCTGACAAAGCGGCAACTTCGAATGTATGAGTATATCAGGCAAGGACCTTTCCTCGATCGACTATAGAAACGGAACTGACAATGAAACGTGGAAGTACGCATAAGCCATTGGATTTAAAAATAACGCCAGAACATAATAAAGAGACGAAAGTATTGTTTGTTAATAATATGCGTCTGGTTACTTTGTTTATCGCCATTTTGGCGGGAATATTGCTTTTATTTGCAGCGGCAATTGGTACATCTGGCTACTTCTTGAAACAAAGTAACCAATCGCTTGAAGAAGCGACTCAAGAACTGGATATACGCCTAGGGCTCTCTAACAGCTCAAACCACTTGCGTACTGCACGACTTATTCTGATTCAAGCAGCATCATCGGCACGTATTGGTGATGCCACGGGTTATCAACAGGGCTTGAAGAATGCAGAACATCTTATTACTCAGTCGCAACAGATGTTTGATCTCTACTATAACCGCCCCACTAAATCCGAAACTGATATCGCCTTAGATAGCCCACTGAAAAAAGCTTATGAACAATATCGCGACGATGGCATGAAACTCATGCTGGAAGCGACTAAAGAGGGGCATTTTGAAGAAGTTATCTCGTTAGAGGCAGAAAAACTTAATCCGTTAGATGACGCCTATAACGAGCCGCTGCTAAAAGCATTTAAATATCGTACAGAACTCGCCAACCAAATTAATCAGTCGGCTCAGCAAGAAGCGCACCTCGGTTACATACTGATGGGTGGTGCCTTTATTCTGGCTATTTTACTGACAATAATCGCTTTTTTAGTGATCAGCAAGGTCATTATCAAGCCGATTAACTGGTTGGTAGTGCGTATTCAACGTATTGCTCAAGGGGATTTAACACAAAGCCCCGTGGCATTTGGCCGCAATGAAATCGGTGTGTTAGGTCATAATATTCAACAAATGCAAGATTCGTTAGCTTCCACGGTTGAGGCCGTACGCAGCAGTGCCGAATCTATATATCAAGGCTCCAGCGAAATCGCACTGGGCAATACGGATCTTTCAGCACGAACGGAGCAACAAGCCGCTTCACTTGAAGAGACAGCAGCTAGCATGGAGCAACTGACTGCAACGGTTAAACAAAATGCGGAAAATGCCCACCATGCCAGCCAACTGGCTGCGAATGCATCAGGTAAAGCAGCCCAAGGTGGCGATATCGTGAATGATGTTATCGACACGATGGATAAAATATCCCTCAGCTCAATGAAAATTGCTGAAATTACTAACGTCATTAATAGCATTGCTTTCCAAACCAACATTCTGGCGTTGAATGCTGCGGTAGAAGCGGCCCGAGCAGGTGAACAAGGCCGTGGATTTGCAGTCGTCGCCAGCGAGGTTCGCCATTTGGCGCAGCGCAGCGCTGACGCAGCAAAAGAGATAGAATCGTTGATTGAAGTCTCGGTTGATCTTATTGGTGATGGCTCAATTCTGGTCTCTGATGCGGGTAAGACAATGAAAGAGATCGTCATGGCCGTCACGCATGTGACTGATATTATGGGCGAGATTGCATCAGCTTCTGATGAACAAAGCCGCGGCATCAGTCAGGTTGCGCAAGCGGTATCCGAGATGGACAACGTAACACAGCAGAACGCCTCTTTAGTGCAGGAAGCGTCAGCAGCTGCGGCTTCTTTAGAGCAACAGGCCGAGATACTGACCCAGGCGGTTGCAGTCTTCCATTTAAATGGTCGCAGTTCAACTCCCTCTCTTAAAACACCAACGCCTTCATCAGGGGGACAGAATAAAACTGGCGGAAATAAAAAGTCTGCCGATGACTCGCTGAATTGGGAAACTTTCTGAGTTATCGCTAACGACAATTCAGCCGAGCTATGATTGCAAAAGCTGATAGCATAACCGGAGGTAAGGCTCTCACCTTCCTCCGGTTTTTTATTGTCACTTACTGTGCGTCAGGCAGATAAAATGGTTGCAAACGCTATTGATGAAGTGGCTCAACAAAGGTGCCATCATGGCTATCAATTTCATTAAAGAACCAAACACCTGCGGGGTAATCTTCCAGTGAAACCAGATACATAACACCCTCGCTGAACTGTTCCACCTCTAAAACAACCCCCTCACGGCGTGGGCCACCATCGGTTTTTACTGTCACCCGATCATTTACTTTCATGATATTACCTTTGATTAAGTCAATGCTGCTAGTGTAGTACAAAATTAGGTGAGAATGATAAGGTTTACGCACAATCAAGTGTATGCTTTTGATGAATATATTTAAGCAGAAAAATGAGAGTGGACGATGTTCGTACCGAGAGTATGTAGAAGAAATCAGCAGGCGGGAGGAAAGTAAGAGTGAATAAGGCAGTTTGCTTCATACTAGAAAGTAAAAAACCCGCCTTAGCGGGTTTTTTTATAATCAGCCAAAGGCCAATTAGATTGCAGTTACGTTTGCTGCAGACGGACCTTTAGCACCGTTCTCGATAGAGAACTGTACATTCTGGCCTTCAGCCAGGGTCTTGAAGCCTTGATCTTGGATTGCAGAGAAGTGCACGAACACGTCTTTGCTGCCATCAGCTGGAGTGATGAAACCGAAGCCTTTAGACTCGTTGAACCACTTTACTTGACCTTTCATCATGTTAGACATGTGTATTTCCTTTATTAAAAAATTTTGCCACCATGGGCGTGTTATAGCCGGTTATCAGTCGTTACTTATGGAGGCACTATGAAGGAAATTCGTCAGTGAAGAGCTATCAACGATAACGCTTTAAATATGAACCACTTTACTCAAGATGTCGTGCATAAATAGGTCTGTACCACAGGCCGAGACGCATTAACTCATGACCGGCTTTTAATAGCAACTCTTTTTAGCAAGCAAGCGGAAGATTCTTGTGTGCATGACTAAAATAAGACCAAAAAAGCTATTTATTATACTCTTGATGCTTTGTTTTAATCATGTTTGTTACTTGGGCTGAAAGTTTATCCCTTGAATTTGCTATCATAAACACTCACCTATTTTTGAGAGAAATACATGAAGCACAAGTCTGCCACTTTAGATGATGTCGCACGCCAGGCGGGTGTTTCTTATCAAACGGTATCCCGTGTTTTAAACCAAGCCCCTCATGTCTCGCTAAAAACCCGGAATAAAGTTGAATTGGCTATAGCTGAGCTGAACTATATTCCTAACCGGGTAGCACAGCAATTAGCAGGCAAGCATAGCCTGACTCTCGGGCTAGCGACCTCTGACCTTTCTTTACATGCTCCTTCGCAAATAGCTGCCGCAATAAAAAGAAAAGCCCGCCAACTGGGGTATAACGTGGTCATTGCCATGGTCGATGACCATAGTGAACATGCCTGCCAACAAGCTATAAACGAGTTACTGGCTCAACGAGTTGATGGGATTTTAGTCAATGTTCCTTTGAAGACAAAACGCAGTCATGAAATTACTGAACAATGTGCAGATACGCCGGTTCTTTTTCTTGATGTTGACCCCCGTTCTGGGGCTTTCAGCGTCTTATTTGATCCCAAAGTAGGCGCAATTCAGGGTGCAAACTACATCATCGCATTGGGCCATCAGCAAATAGTGCTTATCTCCGGCCCCAAAGATGCTATTTCAGCCCAATTGCGCCACCAGGGGTGGTTGCAGGCATTGAATAACGCCTCACTTTCACCACAAGCGGTTTATCACGGAGAATGGAATGCACAAAGTGGTTATCAGGCGACACAGAAGCTTATCGCCGGTAATACTCCATTTAGCGCCATCCTGGTCGCTAATGACCAAATGGCGCTAGGCGTACTGCGCGCTCTGCACGAATACAATATCGAGGTGCCGAAAGAGGTCTCTGTCATTGGTTATGACGATACTGCGGACAGCGCCTATTTCCAGCCTCCACTGACCACCATAAGACAAAACTTCAGATTATTAGGGGAAGAAAGTGTTTCCCGACTGATAGTCAGGCTACACCATACGATTGAGCCGCCCTCTCAATCGTTGTCATTAGAGACTGAACTGATAATACGCCAGACTACAGCCTCTTTTAATCCTGCACGGTACAAAAACGAATAAATGCGATCGTTCTCGACTATTTAACTCACAGCTATTTACTTTACTTTCGGCTGAATTCATCTTGAACGCATCAAAATTGTGAGCGCATAACATTTAATTACTGTTCAAAGTAGTGCTAACAAAACAAGCTCAATTTCGCAAAAGATAAGGCTGAAATGATGACGGTACAGCAAGAAGTTAAACAGCGGGTTAAACCAGCCTTATCACAGATTTTATCTCGCCGAGATTGGGAAAACCCACAAATAACACAGTACAACCGCCTTGAAGCGCACCCTCCATTTTACAGTTGGAGAAATATCAGTGCCGCTCAAGATGATAATGATTCCCCACAGCGGCAATTACTGAATGGGCAGTGGACATTTAGTTATTTTACGCGGCCTGAATCAGTACCCGATGAATGGGCTGAGCAAGACTTCCCAGGATCAGCGTCAATACCAGTCCCTTCAAATTGGCAACTCCATGGTTACGACACCCCGATTTATACCAATGTGCGATACCCAATTCCCGTTGACCCACCGCGAGTGCCACAGGACAACCCGACAGGCTGTTATTCTTATAATTTTACCTTAGATCCCGATTGGCTCTCGTCAGGGCAAACCCGCATTATTTTTGATGGCGTGAGTTCCGCATTCTATCTGTGGTGTAACGGCCAGTGGGTTGGGTATTCCCAAGACAGTCGCCTGCCCGCCGAATTCGATCTCACTCCTTATTTGCAAGCAAACAATAACCGCATCGCCGTTCTTGTATTGCGTTGGAGTGATGGTAGCTATCTGGAAGATCAGGATATGTGGCGCATGAGCGGGATTTTTCGTGATGTCAGCCTACTACACAAGCCTGATATTCATTTGCGGGATGTTCATATCACAACGCATTTATCGCCCGAATTCAGCTCCGCCCATTTAGATGTGATGGCGGCAGTTAATATTCCATTGATTGATATCAATAACACGCAAGTGATCGAAGCCTATCAAATCCGGGTGCAACTTTGGTTGGCGGATACGTTAGTTACCAGTTTGCAACAACCTCTAGGTACTCAAGCAATTGATGAAAGAGGGAATTATGCTGATCGCACTCTCCTAAACCTACGGGTAGAGCAACCCTTATTATGGAGTGCTGAACAACCTACGCTCTATCGAGCCGTCATCTCGCTACTTGATAACCAGCAAAAACTTATCGAAGCGGAAGCTTATGATGTCGGTTTCCGCCAAGTGGCCATTCATCAAGGGCTACTCAAGATTAATGGTAAAGCGGTACTAATTCGTGGGGTGAATCGCCATGAGCATCACCCCCAAACAGGTCAAGCTATAGATGAAGAAAGTATGCTGCAAGATATCATTTTAATGAAACAGCATAACTTTAATGCCGTAAGGTGTTCACATTACCCCAATCACCCACTGTGGTATCGCCTGTGCGATCGCTACGGTTTATATGTTGTCGATGAAGCCAATATCGAAACACATGGAATGCAGCCTATGGGGCGGTTGGCAGACGATCCACAGTGGTTTTCTGCTTTCAGCGAACGAGTTACCCGGATGGTTCAGCGCGACCGTAACCACCCTTGCATTATTATCTGGTCATTGGGCAATGAATCAGGTCACGGCGCTAGCCACGATGCACTTTATCGCTGGATAAAAACCAATGACCCCACTCGCCCAGTACAATATGAAGGTGGCGGTGCAAATACCCAAGCTACTGATATTATTTGCCCAATGTATGCTCGAGTGGATGAAGACCAACCTTTCCCAGCAGTACCTAAATGGGCGATAAAAAAATGGATTGGTCTACCAAACGAATCTCGTCCGTTGATTTTGTGCGAATATGCCCATGCAATGGGCAACAGTTTTGGTGGGTTTTCCCGCTATTGGCAAGCATTTCGCCAATACCCTCGGCTACAGGGGGGGTTTATTTGGGATTGGGTAGACCAAAGCCTCAGCCGTAATGATGAAAATGGTCAGTCTTATTGGGCTTATGGTGGTGACTTTGGCGACAGCCCCAATGACCGACAATTCTGTATGAATGGATTAGTTTTTCCTGACCGTACCCCCCACCCAAGTCTGTATGAAGCACAATGCGCGCAGCAATTTTTCCAATTCGGGTTGCTTAGCACAACACCGTTGGTAGTCAGCATTACCAGTGAATATCTGTTCAAAAACAGCGATAACGAGCACCTGTATTGGCGTATCGAGTTAAAGGGAGAATCAGTTTTGGAGGGTAATCTCCCACTAGATTTATCGCCTGAAAGCACACAATACCTTACATTGGCAGATCAATTACCGACCATCAGTGAGCCAGGTGATTTATGGCTAAATGTTGAAGTCAGGCAAGTAAAAGAGACTTCTTGGTCACCAAAGCATCATCGTAGTGCATGGCGTCAATGGCGTTTACCGCATTCACTCTCTGTTCCCCAAAATTCCTTAGCTAGCTTAGCTGAGTCTGATTGCCTCCAACTGCACCAAGATGCGGAATATATTACTGTGATTCATCAACAGCAGCGCTGGCTATTTAGCTGCCAAACCGGATTGATGGAACAATGGTGGGTCGATGGGAAAAATAGATTGCTCACTCCATTGCGTGATCAATTTGTCCGCGCACCGCTGGATAACGATATTGGTATTAGTGAAGCAACACAAATTGATCCTAATGCTTGGGTTGAGCGCTGGAAAAAAGCAGGAATGTATCAACTGGAACAACGTTGTTTATCCTTACAAGCGGATATCTTGTCTCAGACTATACAAATCAGCGCTGAATATATCTATGAGTTTGCCCAAGAACAATTATTACATACTCATTGGTTATATCGCTTTGATAAACAAGGCCGTATGACCATTGATGTCCGAGTTCAAGTTGCCACATTGCTCCCCCCACCGGCCAGAATCGGTATGTGTTGCCAATTATCTGATATTTCTGAAAATGTTAGTTGGTTGGGATTAGGACCACACGAAAACTATCCTGACCGCCAACTCTCGGCACAATATGGTCACTGGTCGCAACCCCTTGAACAGATGCACACCCCCTACATATTCCCAAGTGAAAATGGATTACGTTGCAAAACTAATGCATTGAATTATGGAAATTGGCAATTAACGGGGCCGTTCCATTTTGGTATCAGTCGTTACAGCACACAGCAACTCATGATGACCAGCCATCAGTATTTACTTAAGCCAGAACCAGGTACCTGGCTTAATATTGATGGTTTCCATATGGGCGTTGGTGGTGATGATTCATGGAGCCCCAGCGTCCATATCGATAACTTACTGACATGTGAAACTTATCAATACCAGGTCTGCTGGCAATACAAAAGTGAGATATAACAGGAGACGAGAAGCTGATATTTTCACTGGGTTAATGCATAATTTCGGATTAATACCTATATAGAACCAAGAGAAACACCACTAATATCATTATGTTCCAAACATCTCTTAGTCCCGATTATTGCCATGCAATGAGTCATACATGTAGTACTCCTTTGTAAATTTATGCGCCCACCCTATTGGGCGCTTTTTTATCTTCTGCTCCCCTTTGATGATTTTGTCTTTTGCATATGTGTCATAAGTTAAGCACATTCATTCCATGAATTATTTACGTTACGGGGCTAAGATAATCACTCAATCATAGGCATAGCTTCTGACTCAGTATCTTCATGTTACAAGAGGAATATTATGACATTGTTAACTAATCTCCCAACGAACATGGTCACGATCGAGATTACTCAACCTGGTGGCCCTAAAGTCTTAGTCCCCGTCGATCGCCCGACACCTATGCCAGCTGCAGGTGAAATACTGGTTAAGATTTCAGCTGCCGGAGTTAACCGCCCTGATGTCATGCAACGCCGTGGACAATATGCACCACCAGCGGGCGCCTCCGATATTCCAGGATTAGAGGTCGCAGGTGTCGTGGTTGCGGTTGCGGCTGATGTCTCACGATTTAAAATTGGAGACAAAGTGTGTGGGTTAATCGCGGGTGGTGGTTATGCCCAATATTGCGTAATACATGAAACCAATGCTTTACCTATTCCACCTAACCTCACTGAAATTGAAGCGGCAGCGTTACCCGAAACTTTCTTTACCGTATGGACTAACCTCTTCCAACGGGATCATTTTACCGCTGGTGAAACTGTCTTAATTCACGGTGGCTCTTCAGGTATTGGGACTACAGCAATAATGTTGAGCAAAGCATTTGGCGCAAAAATAGTTATCGTCACTGTGGGGTCAGAAGAGAAACGTCAGGCGTGTTTGGCACTAGGTGCAGATATTGCTATTAATTATCACACTGACGATTTTGTTGCCGAGGCTAAACGAGTCACCGCAGGGAAAGGTGTCGATGTTATTGTCGATTTAATTGCTGGTGATTATGTCGCACGTAATTATGAAGCTGCCGCAATGAATGGTCGCATCGTGCAGATTGGCACTCAAAATGGGAATGCCAAGGACTTGAATTTGATGCTAATGTTGCTAAAACGTCTAACACACACAGGATCCACATTGCGCTCGCGTACTGTGGCAGAAAAAGCGCTCATCGCTAAAGAACTGGAGCAACACGTTTGGCCATTGCTGTGTAATGGTCAAGTAAAACCACTGATATTTAAGACATTTCCACTGAAAGAAGCCGCTAAAGCCCATGAATTAATGGAAAGCAGCACGCATATCGGTAAAATTGTCCTGACCACTGATGGCTGTTCAGCGCTATAATTAGCTTCACTATGAAATTTCATCAGGTGAAATTTCAGAAAAAACGATTGTTTTCATCTGATGAATGAATAATATATCTACTCAATTGCCTATTTAACTATAACAGTTTTGCTAACTAATTCCTTAAACTGATATACATTAAATTTAACTTTTCATGTTAAAATATAACAAACCATTATGGTTTAACTTTATTAGTTATTAATTACAAGGTCATCATTATGGACATAATTAAAAAAATATTAACCGACGACATCGCAAGAATAAATCAGAAAGAAAAAAGAGATGGTCGATTAAAATTTAACAGAGATTTTGTCTACAAGCACCCCTACCTTTGCCTTGCGATGCTAATATCATACTTTTTTGTCTTAATTTTAATGTACTTAACACCCTACTTTGGCACGGGTTATATGATTGCCTTCACTGTTTTCTTTGCCTTGATGTCTGCTGTTCTCATGATGGAAATCAAACCCGTATTTAAATTCGACGATATTGGTATTCTTGATTTACGCGTTTGCTATAACGGTGAATGGTTCTTTAGCCGTGCGCTATCAACGCAGGCAATTGATGAAATATTAAATAGCAAGGATATCAGCGATGATTTTAAAATCCGCTTTAAACATATTATTAGTAATAAAGGTGAAATAGACTTTTATGATGTCTATGACTTAGCCTATTTGCAAAAAAAAATCTATGCGTACCAATGAGCCGAATCAAACTGCATCGTTGGCCAGTACCTCGGCTATCCGGTATTAATCACGACGATCTAACATGGCTTTGCCCACTGCCGACCCCGGTAGAGGATATACTTTTGTGTATCAAATCTACTTTCTCAAAGACAAATCAGTGGCGGCGAGCACTACTGCTTCAATAGGCAATATTGTCCAAGCCTTTGTTGATGCGACTAACACGAACAAACACTCCTTTTTCTCATCAAACTCATTATATTTATTAGGAAAATTCCGCGAACATATTAAAATGACACCTATAATGATCCTATTGTTTCGAATCATAAAAGGTGGATAGGCATGGACAAGATTGATGAGCAATTGATTACTATTTTAGCAAAAAATGCACGGATATCTTTGAAGGACCTATCACAACAAGTCAACCTCTCCTCCCCCAGTACCTCTGAACGTTTACGACGTCTCGAAGAACGTCATATTATCCGCAGTTACACACTAGATTTGAATCAACAGGCATTCGGGTATAGCTTGCAGGCTATTGTACGTGTCAAACCGCGGGCAGGAATGCTACGGATAACTGAAGAAATGATTCAGGAAACACCTGAATGTGTTGAGTGTGACAAAGTGACCGGCGACGACTGCTTCATTAGTCGTTTATATATTCATTCAATGGAGCAATTGGATACGATTATTGACCGTTGGTCAGAACACGCCGAAATTCAGACCTCAATTGTTAAGTCATCCCCAATAATACGACGCTTTCCACCCTTAGTGCAGTTGATCAAGGAAAGTAAAATTTGAAATCTGTACCCTAGCCCTCATTTTATCTATAATTAAAAGTTATTCTTGACATAATTAATATATATAAGCGAATAGCTGATGAGTAATAATCAAAGCAACGCGTCAGATTCATCGATTCTTACGCTCCCCTATACCCGTTGGGGTCAAGATAACGCGCAAAACTCCAGTGCCGTCGAGGCGCTGGAGCAAGGTAAAGTGCTTTTTCTGCCTCATTTGGCATTTGAGCTGAGTGAACAGGAAATGCAACTGCTTGACCCCGCCTTGGTGGATGTAAAACGTAAAAATATCAGCTTTAAGCCGTTGGAGGGGACACTAACCGGCGTCACTGATGAAAGCAAAGTGACACTAACCCGTCAATTGCTCGAACGTTATTATCAGAATTGCCTCAGCCTGGTGAATCAATTACTGCCGGATTATATCTCTGCCCTACACAGTCCAACTAATAGCCTACGTTTGCACCCGGTTACTGCCTGGCGTGATAAAACATCTTGGCGTAAAGATGATAGCCGCTTACATGTGGATGCTTTCCCTTCACGGCCTAATTATGGTGAGCGAATCATCCGAATCTTCACCAATATCAACCCTCATAATGAGCCACGCTCATGGCGTATAGGGGAAGATTTTTCGCAATTAGCCAGTCGCTATTTACCGCAACTCGACAGTTATTCCCCTGTCAGTAGTTGGTTGCAGCATAAAATCGGGATAACCAAGCACCGCCGCAGTCATTACGATCATTTAATGCTTCAACTGCACGATAAAATGAAGTCAGACTCTGATTACCAAAAAAATGGTTTGCAGCAAGCTATTGATTTCCCAGCGGGTTGTAGCTGGATCTGTTTTTCAGATCAAACGCCTCACGCGGCGATGGGCGGGCAATTCATGTTGGAACAAACTTTCCTGTTACCGGTTGAGGGGATGAAGAACCCCCAACAATCCCCACTAAAAATACTGGAATCTTTAACGCAAAAGTCACTGATATAGCACATTGCTGGCGATTGAATACTGCCTACATAAAATCCGCTGACAATGCGGGTTTTTTATTCCAGCCTATACATGATAAAAAAATGCTTATACGACTTGATCTCTACTAAAAAAATAAATATCATTTTTCACAGTATGTAAGCCAACTCCATAATAGCTTAACTGAGGCAAACAAATTGACCTTATTGAGCGAAGTCCATAGGTAAAAGTTATTTAGCTGTTCGGTTTTATGTTAACAATAGGTTTATATCTTAGATATTGGTTTTATTTTAGGTGTGAAATTTACACCCGATACCTATTGAACCTTATCAGATAACTATTGGAGGTTAATATGGTTAAGGTCTATGACAGAAATAGAAACCAAATTATTCCAGGCAAACGTGTCATGGTCGCACAAACAGGAGAAATTGACGTAGCAAAGGCTATTCATGCCGAGGGTTTGGCACCTATACAAGCTGAGCGCGAGCGGGTTGTAGAGCTGCTACATACCGGTGAACGCCATGTGCCTTTCGATTTAGTCAGACTAGGTTAATAATGCTTAAATTGTAATGCTTCCGCTAATTGAACACTTGTCTTATTGATGCTATCACTTGCTTCTGGGGCTTATCTATATTTAATAGATAGCCCCGGCTTTTATTTATATAGCATTAATCATAATAAATCACTGTTAATAACCACAGATAATAAACCCACATTACAAAACCCTATTACACTGTGGTCTTTTGACTTATTCGACAATACGCATTAACTCCGAATAATTTCAGCCTAAATATGACATACAGGCTCGATCACTTGGGCGACTTTCTTTTGGAAAGTCTCAAGCTGACAAAGTTTGTTATCACCCTCGTTCTCACAGCCTTCAATGGCAATCGGAACAATTCTTGCCGGGTTATTCTTCAAGTCTAACTTATCAGCATTGCGCAACTGCTCCATCGTTTGATAGAACATTTTCACGGCCACATAGTGTTGATGGTTATCCGGATTCTGCCATAATTCAAAAACAAGTCCGCCACCTGGCGGGGTGTTATCGGGCTGCTGCGGTAATTGCCAATTAGCTCCTAACATACCGGCAATGTTGGCGATATTGGTGTCATGTCCTCCGAGAAACAGCAATTTGGTTTGCGGTGATAGCGGCAAGGTTTGTCCCTGAGCATCACGTTGCAACACTAATGCCGTATCAATTTGCTGCAATAGCGGAGTTCCTTTATGCCGGGCGATATAAGGGGTTTTGGCCATCAAATTGAACTGTGCATTATGCAGTGACAATAATGAAACCCAATTTTCTTCACCGCTGAGACGGTGCCAGGCGACATCGGGCATGGCCTGCGAATTTTGTAACAGGAAAATTTCACCCAATGTCGACGATAGCGCCAGTGGCCCACTCAATGAAACTTTTGTCCCTTCTTTATTTACTTTGATTTCATTTGCTGCAAAAGTCGCGAAATCACAGCTTTTTCTGTTTTGTTGCAATGACTGACAATAAGGTGAAGCTGTAAAATTCAGCACCTCGCCCATCAGGGCAAAGGGCTTGGCATAGCGCTGACTCAGCTCACTTAATGGCCCACCCAGTCGTTCTTCAACAGCCTGATAAGTTTTCGTTGGGTCCAATTTACAGACCCCCGCCTCGACAGTGTGGAATAACGGGTCAACTTTTTTCAAATCAGCTTGATAATGTACTTTCAGGCCGCAATCCGGGGCGATACCGTCCAGAAATGCCTGTCCGGTTAAGCGGGTGCGTTGGTCAATATCAGCCTGCACATAGACGGCCCCGTCTGCCGGGCACCCCGCTGGCAACAGCCCATGGCTGCGGAAATACTCACCATAAAAACCGCCCATTAAGGTGACTAACTCTGCTCCTCGCGGCGTTAAATAGCCCGCTTTTACTGGCCATTGAGGCCATTTGTCAGGTGTAACATCATTCATTAACTGTGTTTGTTTCGTCGGGGAACGAACACCGTGGCGGCTCAAAATCACCACGCGCTCCAAAGTGTAACCGGTCGGTTGTGCTGCAAGCGGTGCAGCACTCAGCGTAGAACTACTCAGCGCCAAAGTGAGTGCCGACAACCACAGATATTCTTTTGCTATTGTCATAATTTTATATCCTTATTAAAACTACGAATACTTTTGCCCTATCGAGTATGGTCGAGGATCACAAACCTAACAATGTAGAAAGCAATGCCACTCCATCCATGAAGTGAGTTGACGTAAAATTTCAACCTGAACACGCTAAATTTGATTCGCTTCTCATTGTTATAACGATAATTAGCCGATTATGTTATTGACGATACTTATACTTAAAGGAGGCATAAATCCGGTCATTATCCGGGCAGTATTTGGCACATTAGGATTGATGGATATAGCCCATAATCCAGCGGCTATACATACAAATGATAAGGAATCTGACATGCGGAAAGCAGGTGATATCGATAGAGTCATGTCGGCCAGACAACTTCCCAATAAAGCCGTAGCCCTGATTCTTGCAGGTGGTCGCGGTTCACGTCTTAAAGATCTTACGTCTGTCCGAGCAAAGCCCGCTGTTCATTTCGGCGGAAAATACCGCATTATCGACTTCGCACTATCAAATTGCCTTAATTCAGGTATTCGTCGCATCGGCGTGATAACGCAGTATCAGTCCCATACTTTGGTGCAACATATCCAGCATGGTTGGTCATTTCTCAGTGAAGAGATGAATGAGTTTGTGGACTTATTGCCCGCGCAACAACGCCAGGGGCGGGAGCACTGGTATACCGGCACCGCAGATGCGGTTTTCCAGAATTTAGATATTATTCGCCGCTATCATGCTGAATATGTAGTGATTTTAGCGGGAGATCATATTTATAAGATGGATTATTCTCGCATGCTGCTCGATCACGTAGAAAGTGGTGCAGCCTGCACCGTGGCCTGTATCGAAGTGCCCAAGGCGGAAGCAACGGCCTTCGGTGTGATGGAGGTCTCCGAAGAGTTACAAGTGAAAATGTTTTGGGAGAAACCTGAAGACCCTCCCACTCTGCCCGGAAAGCCTAATAGCAGTCTGGCCAGTATGGGAATTTATGTGTTTAACGCCGAATTTCTGTTTGGTCTACTTGAGAGCGATCACGCGGACGAAAACAGCAGCCATGACTTTGGTAAAGATATTCTGCCTAAAATCACCGAACAGGGCCATGTTTGGGCACATCCGTTCTCATTATCTTGTGTTTCCACTTCACCCGACGCCCCTTATTATTGGCGTGATGTCGGGACATTAGATGCCTATTGGCAAGCAAACCTCGACCAAGCGGCTATCACGCCAGAATTAGATATGTATGATTCACATTGGCCGATACGCACCTATGCCGAGCCATTGCCACCGGCAAAATTTGTACAAGATCGCTCTGGCAGCCATGGTATGACCATGAATACGTTGGTGTCAGGCGGCTGTTTTATCTCCGGCTCAGTCGTGGTCAACTCGGTGTTATTTTCTCGAGTACGAGTCAATTCATTCTGTAATATCGATTCTTGTGTATTACTGCCCGACGTCAATGTGGGGCGTTCTTGCCGGCTACATCGCTGTGTCGTAGACCGTGCCAGTGTTATCCCCGAAGGCATGGTGATTGGTGAAAACGCGGATGAAGATGCTCGTCGTTTTTATCGTTCGGAAAGTGGAATTGTACTGGTCACCCGAGAGATGTTAGCGAAGCTGTAAGGCCGTGGAGCTATCAATGTTGAGTTGCCCAAGCATGGACAAGTAGGGAATAGTTTATATAATCAGGCCAAACGAATAAAAGGGTCTGAATATGTCATTTACTGAATGGGTCATTTTAGGTGTAGTGATTGGTTGTGCCGTTGGCGCTTTACTGAAGATTTTTGGCAAGAAAAAAGCCCCTTAGACCTTTCTGTTCCCTGATTAATAAAACGGCGCTGATACTGCGCCGTTTTATTATCTTTGCCAATAATAATTTCTCACTGCACGGCTATCAAGTCAGTCACGGGTGCAACAACCATTAGCAACCACAATAATAAACTGCTGACCATCGCACGCCGCAACAATTTAGCCGCCCCTAGCCAGCGCGAGTCTAACGAGCGCCCATCCGTCGTTTTTTTCCCCCACAACTGTGCCAATGCAGCATCAAAATCTGCCGTTTGTGGCTCGTGGGCATAGAGCAATGTAAATAGGCGCTCATCAAGCCATAAGCGCCAACAATAATAATGTGTCACACCCGCCAACAGCAGTAACAATCCCGCGACAATACTATCGGCACCCCACAGGGCAAAGATTATCGGCGGCACAGTCAACGCAGCAAGATAACGCCAACTGGCAAGATGAATTGTCAGAACCTGCCCAGCCACCGGGTGATTTAACATGTAATTTTCCTTCTTTGCGCAAGAGCCTGCAAATGCTGAGGCTGCAATACCACTTGTGGGCGAACTTGCCGTAATAATTCAGCCGCTGCTTGCGGTGTAGCAACTCGCCCTTGATCAAGTAACCATGCGGCAATCACCAGCGCGCTGCGAGACATTCCCAGCGCGCAATGCACCAAAACTGTGCCATGTTGCTGATGTAATTGATTAAGTTTTGTGACCGCCAGAGCCAGTTGCTGCTGATTGGGCACCATTAAATCCATCAATGGGCAGCATATATAAGGTTTATTGCGGCTATAATCGCTGCGACTAAATTCTGCTGTGACATCCAATGTGCTTGCCTGTAATAGCTGTGCTCGTGGATAACTGCCGATAAAAACACCATCAGCCACAGGTACCGCTTGCGGCAAGGGGCGGGTGAACGCATACATCGACAGCCAGGCCCCCAATCGATAAGGCCATAATAGCAGCCGTGCTGACGGCGATAGTCTGCCATCGGCCTCTTTTTGGAACACCCCAATCCCCCAACCACAATAACCCGCCGTCACCGCGAGCAAAGAAAGTGCAGGCCACACCAGCACATAACCCCCACCTTGTAACCCTAGTCCTAGCCCTCCCACTAATAAGGCGGCGCTACCGTACCAAAGTGCCAGTTTCAGGGATGAGCGACTGGGTCGTTGCCAGCACCAATGGCTTTTTATCGGGATCAGATAACTGACAATCACTCCCGCTGCTAATCCCGTTGCAATATCAATGACATGGTGTTGCCAGGTAGTCAGGACAGATACTGCAATCAATGCAAACCAGCCGGTTATCAGCCAACGCAATATCCCTTGGCAATGTGGCCAAAAGCGCAGCCACAGCAACCAGGCCAGCATGATGTGCAATGACGGTGCCTGATTGTAAGGCAAATCAAACAGTTCGAGTTGCTGAAATAACCAGCCGAAAGGCCCATCAGTGACTGGGCGAATAAAGCTGAATTTGAGTGGAAACAGCAGGAAGCCCAGGCACGCCACCAGCGATGCCATGATTAACCTGAGTGCATGGCGAGTCTGTTCGCGCAACGAAGTGCAGATAAATAATGATAGACCATAGAGCAGGTCAATACTCCAATAGGGCACAATCGTCCATGGCAAAAAAGGAATATGGTGCTCCCAACCATACACCACACTACTTACCCCGGAGCGGCTGGCAGTAAACTGATTGGTCTGGCCGTAGCTGATAAAAAACAGTGGAGCCAGCAACAACAGCCACAGCACAGCACGCCGCCAGAGTTGCTTGCGTGTTACCGTACTATCCCCCTCAGTCATCAGCACGGCGCACCGCCAGAGAGACCGTGAAAATACCCCACTCATCAATCAGTTGATGACATTTATCAAAGCCGGCCTGCTCAACCAGAGCATCCATCTCGCCCTGACTGCGGACTCGCATAACCCAAGGTTGTCCACCTTGATGGCTGGTCAATGCACGGGCAATCATTTTAAGTTGCGGATGCCAAGGTTGGCCGGTGTAAATCAATACGCCTCCGGCAGGAACCGCCGCCGCCAGCCCCGCCAATGACGCCTCAATTATGTCATTTTGGGGGAATAACTCATATAAACCGGAAACAATAGCCAGTGTCGGATTTGGGGCCAAACTTGCCAATGAATCTCGATCGAAAGCATCGCCTTTTTCAAAACGCGCAACCGCGGTCAAATTACGCTCTGCAATCATGGCTTGCCCTTTATCCACATTCAGCTCGCTATAATCTCGCAGTAGAATTTGCTCAACATCATGCTGGTCAGTCAGCGCATCCAACACATAGCGGCCATGACCTGCCGCAATATCCACAATGCGCAGCGGCATGTTTTTATCGCGCAACTGCTGAAGTGCCATTTGAATGCTTTGCTGCAAATGCACTTTGCGCATGCGAATGCCGCGCCAACCAATACTATTAAGGTATTGTTTATCAATATACTGCCCCAGCTTATTTTTGCCCTCCGGCTGGTTGCGATAGACATAATCCAGCGTACTGCCCGAGTCAAAACCGGTTTCAAATCCCAAACGCACTCCGGTAGCACTGCTGCCCAACGTCTTCATGCCATAACGCAATGCGCTATAGTACAGCCCTTCGGCAGAGTAAGGTTTCAGCGGCACTTGCAGCGCACGATAGCAATCGGCACTGACGCTCCAGCGGTCTTCATAGCGGTAACTATGCTGAGGCAATTTTTCGCCATAGAGCCGTTCAATAAAGACTCGCATCTTATCGAAGGCCAGTTGCCGGTCTTGCTCGCCCAAAGTATCGTGATAAAAGCCGGGCAATATATGCTGTTCTTTCACCGAGCTGCTGAGTCGCTGATAAAATTTCTGCTGCGGCGCACGGTGAACGACAAAGTCATCGCCGGAAATCAGCAATTGTGTTGGTAGGGTTATGGCCGCGGCATCTTGCACAATGCGCTCGGCGGCACGGTAAAGATCCAACAGGATATTGACGGCAATCGGGCGACTAACCAGCGGGTCGTTATCAAAACTGGCCACTCGCGATGCATCATGGGTCAGGAATTTACCTTTAACATAGGATTTAACGTAAAACAGCCCGCGAAGCCGGTGCATCAGAGTTAATCCTGGGCGAGCAAACGGCACATACAATTTTACCTTAAACGCCGGTGAGGCTAAAATCATACCGCGAATTTTGGGCGCATAATCATGTACCCAGGTCGAGACCAGCACCGCCCCAACACTTTGAGCAACCACCATAATATCCTGCATCGGCACTTGGCTATCAACAGCAGCAAAACGGACGAATTCATCAACATCTTGCACCGAACGCGCCAAACTTGGGCTGTATCCTCGGTCCCCCGGTGACTGACCATGCCCACGCGCATCCCAAGCATAAAATGTCACATCCGGCAGCATCAATTCATCAACAATATGCTGTAAGCGCCCCGAGTGTTCATGACCACGATGAAACAGCACTATCACACGTTTTGCCGGGCCATTCTGCGCGGGCCAGCAACGGTAGAATAATGCCGTCTTGTCACTGGTGGTGAAGGTCAGTTCCTGAGCAACACGATGTCCTTGAGTCACGGTATTTTCCTTGTAGCGAGCTGTTGCAAAGTGATAAACCGCTGCTGTAATTCGGTTCGGAATATCTGTTTGTCATCATGGAAATACAAAGGTTTATCAACATAAATATCAATAAAGAATGGCACTGGAATACGCTGTCCTTTACCCATCGCCCGCCCTAAACCCTGCATATATACTGGGGTTATCGGGGTGGTAGGGAATTGTCGGCTCAAATACCACAGACCCGATTTAAACTCAGAAAATTTCTCTGGCTCACCGCGCGTCCCTTCAGGAAATAGAATGACAATTTTATTATTGGCTAGCGCCTCAATACATCCTGCCAACGGGTCACTGCCCTTACCTGCGCCACCACGCGTTACCGGAATAATGCCAATCACTTTAATCGCGAACCAGGCAATAGCACGATGACGTAAAAAGTAATCGGCAGCAGCCACCGGATGAACCTGCGACAAAGTTGAGAGTGGGAATAAGGTAAACAGCGTCAATATATCCAGATGGCTATTATGATTTGCCACTACAATAGCTGGCCCTTTGAGGGGCAATTGTTTTCGCTGCCAGACAGAAACCCCCAGCCATACCAGCACTACCGGATACGCCACGCATAATGTAAAAATCCAGCGTAATAGTCGGTTCACGACCAGCCCTTAATAATAAAAGTAATGGATGAAATGGAAGAACAGCGGCGCGGTATAAATGAGAGAGTCCAGACGGTCGAGAATACCGCCATGACCGGGCAATAATTTGCCCGAATCTTTCACTCCAAGATCACGCTTAACCGCCGACATCACTACATCGCCACAGAAACCGGTTAACCCAATCAATAATCCGGCAAATAGTGAGAAAGTGAGATTCATCGGCGTTAATAGTGACCCCAGAATACCTGCTAATACCATGGTTGTTGCTGTCCCACCCAGTAAACCAGCCAGGGTTTTATTTGGGCTGACCGTGGGTGTCACTTTGATGCGGCCGAATGATTTTCCCCATAAATATTGAGCAATATCATTCAGTTCGGTCAACGCCACCAAGAACACCACTAATAGCGCCCCCTGCCCACCAATACCACCCGGTAATACCAGTAAAAATGCCACATGGCTGAGGGCAAATACGGTGGTCATTAAACCCCAATGCATATTCGATGCCGCATGTAAAAAACCTTTGGTATCACCAATCAGCACCATGCGTACCGGTAGAAACAGGAATGCATAAATCGGAATAAAAATAACGAACATGCCGTACCATCCCATACCAATCCACAGATAATGAATAGGAATAGCGAGATACATCCATAGCAAAGGAATATTGTCAGAACGGCGGGTAGAAATAAGAGTCAGGAACTCTTTTAATGCCAGAAAACTGATAAAACCAAAGATAACCAGTGACAGCCATTTGGGGCTAATCATCGCCACGGCAAAAACAATAATAATCAGCCACCAGCTAGTAATACGCTGACGCAGTTCCAGCCAATCTTTTTGCGGATAGCGCAGTATCAACCCCCCAATAATTAAACTGGCCAGGGTTAATAAAGCAAAAATAACCACCAGACTGAAAGTTAGCGTTGAGTTCATATTATGCCTCTAGCCTTAGCGCTGCCCGGCAGCGATTGATACATGTCCACAACAATAAAACTGATGCAAAAGCAAATAACCATCCGGAATACAGCAAAGCATTTGGCCACACGGCAACGGCTAGCCCATACGCACCGAATAATAGCGCCCGGTCACTTTTTCCCAGCGGCCCCTGATATCCCCGTGGGCGGCCCAATGTTTGTGCCATCACACCGCAGAACTCAGTTAATAAGGCCAAGAATACCGCTAATATTACTAGCTCAGGGCGTGCATAAGGGAGCAAAGCAAAGGGCAGATAAAGTGCAATATCCGAAACAACATCGCCAATCTCATTCAGTAAAGCGCCTAAACGCGACTGTTGATTGAACTCTCGCGCCAACATGCCATCAATAGCATTCAGCGCCATGCGGAAAAACAGAAATAGGGGAAGCAGGAGAAACATCATTCGCGTGGGATAGATGGTTAATGAAATGCCGACTATCAGTGAAGCTATCAGAGTCAATAAAGTCACTTGATTCGCCGTCACTCCTTGCCGATATAACCGAGTCAAACATGGGCGAAGTAGCGCCTGAAACCGCGGTTTAATATCATAAAGCGTCATAAATACACCTGTGCATTGACCTGAGAAAGTCAGCAATAGCCTAATGGGTGGTTATTTGAATGATTCCACACCAAATGATTCTAGAAAGGTATCACCTGTGACCCAAGAGACCAACAGGAAAAACAAATAGAGCGAGATACATCTAATTGATTTGTAGGAATTTTCTTACATTCAGTGCGGCTATTGAGTACACTGGCCGCCCTTAAAATTAAAAAGCAGCCATTATCGGCCGCCTTTCGCATTGACGAACTCACTCATCCTGATTAGCGCGAAACAGGAACAGCTACTTCCGGTTGCACAAAACCATAGCGGCTCAGTGGGGTAACTTTAACTGATGTAGGTGACGACTTAATCGCGAATTGCTTGGTGACACCCGGCATAATATAAGGGCTGCCCAAGGGAACAACTTCATTGCTCGGCACTAAAAACACCTGCGGGCCAAGGCGGACTACATGTTTACTCGGGTTCTTAATAATCAAGTTGTTGCCGGATGTAGAGATAACCAATTCCTGCCAAGGGGTTTTAATCTGTGGCACAGCATTTGGCTGAATGAGAAAACCAATTTCTTGACGAATTGGCATCACTGTTGCGTTACCCGGTACCTGTTCTACACCTTCAAATGAAGCTTTTAACAATACTTCTGAATCCAGTACCGTGCCTTTCTTTAATACAAAGTTAACTTGCTGACTTTGCCCGGCATCAATACGTGTTACCGGCGGAGAAATCAAAATTTGCTTACTCAGATTCTTACCATCTAAGTCAAACAATTTGGTCACCAGCAAGA
The DNA here is from genome assembly GCF_946902935.1 of Yersinia sp. Marseille-Q5920. Taxonomy (NCBI): domain Bacteria; kingdom Pseudomonadati; phylum Pseudomonadota; class Gammaproteobacteria; order Enterobacterales; family Yersiniaceae; genus Yersinia; species Yersinia sp. Marseille-Q5920. Next base: position 46,835 of record NZ_CAMPQA010000006.1, read on the forward strand.
TCGGGTTCGCCGAGGTGTTTTCAATAGTGAAACTGGTGCGGCTATCACTTTCCTTTAAAATGACCGTGGTGCTTTCTAATTTGAAAGATGCATTAGATGCCAAACTCCAGCAGCTTAACAACACCAGTAAATTGAACATAAAAAACGATTTAACACGTTTGAGAATATGAGTATAAGCAGTCATTGCACTCATACTGTCATGACTAACCATCGTATTTTTCATAATAGATCCTATGTCAAAAAAATATTTACTGAGCACCTGCTTGTTGTTAAGCATTTAAAATTAATGACATACAGCGTCAGTAACTTCATATAATGCATCCGGATCAAACTTATCCGGCTCAACATAACTCACCACACATTCATTACGATTGGTGGCTTTAACACGTAACGTTGCACCAATCGCTTTGTTTTCCAACATAAAGTTGCCATCACCAATAATGGTTCCCAGGAAGTTACCCTTTTCATCAAGCACATTGGCCCCCACTGGCAACATTTCACCGTCGCTATCACGAATACTCAGCAACAACTGACGAGTTTCTGTTGCTTCAAAATTACGGGTAGCGACTGTGCCTCGTGTCATCTTCAAATCTGCACTAGTACTGTTAAGGCGAATATTCAATGGCAATGTTTTAGTGCTTATTTGTGCTTTTGATGCCGTATAGGGCATTACTGAGGGCAATAATGCCGTCCCGGCATAATCAGTAATCGATGTGCCACTGCTGGGCGACGAAATACGCAAATTGGACTGACTCGGTATATTCACTACCGCAAAAGTATCACCAATTGCTGACGAAGAAGTGGCAAAAGTGCTATTGGCATAAGCCATTGAACCATTGGCAGAAATATAAGCTGAGCGGCTATTGTTGGTTGCCTGAGAAACCCCGCCCGCCAATTGTGTATACGCCGAATTCATATTCATGGCCCCATTAATGCGCCGCTGACTATCACTGCCAGTTATACCCACTTGGTAACCTTTGTTGTCTCCCCAGCGGCCTTGATAGGTGCTACCTAAGGTCATATTGCCATTATTACGCTGCATCCGACCACTGAGCGATCCGTTGCCCAATGGCATAGTGATACCCACATATAGCGCATTTTGCCCCTGTGAAGTGGATTGAAAACTTAGCGTCGTGGTCACCCGGCCAAATTGTTCACTTGCTGAGAATGTATGTGAAACGCTATCAGCCGCCTGATAATACATATTATTAGACAAAACATAGGAAAAAGCGCCCCAGCGAGGATGCGCCCATGTCATCGCTGCCGACGTGGAGTTTTTCAGTTTGCCGTACACTAGATAATTCAGATTATTGCCACTGCTCAGGGCATTATCTGGCGACCAATAACTCGATGAGTCATATACTGTCGACAATGAAGCACTCAAATTGCCATTAATGGAGACCTGATTTTGTAAGGTAAACTGGTAACCTTGCCCGACATCTTTAGTATTAGAGTAACTTGCCGCTGCCGAAAACCAGGCATTCTCCAGCCCACTATAAAGATTTTGTACATTGATATTTTGATAATCAGGGGAAAGCAGCCCAGCAGAAGTCATACGCAATGCGCTCATCGGGTTAAAAGACATCTCACCCGATACCAATAGTGGCGACTTGCTCTCACTGTCATTCAGACTATCGCGATAACGGCCTAATCCCAGTTGGTAGGTCGTCGCCTGCTGTTCAATGTTAGGATCCAGCGCATTCGATACTGTAAAATGCTGCTGGGTACCATCTTCCTCAATAACATCAACATCCGTAACCACCCCACTGGAAAAATTGCTGATATTAGATAACGAAAATGGGCCTGGAGGTACGACGGTGCGGTAAATAACCCGTCCACGCTGGCGAATTTCAATAGTGGCGTTGGTATTAGCAATACCTTCAATGGGAACCACTAACTGCGTATTATTTAATTGAGCATTATCGGAATATATCTGGGCACCGGCGATCGGTAAGCCGGAATATGTGTCACCGACCAAACCAAACTCACCTAACTGCACCACTGATTTCAATGATTCCACCGCGCGTAATGCGTAGGTTTCCTGATTATCGTAATGGCCTACTCCTTGATTATAGGTATAGGAGCCCCGGTTACGCAGTACCCAGTTATTAAAGTTAATTCCCGGCTGAAACTGCCCTTGGAATAAATTAAGATTATCGCTATTGCTCTCAATTCGCTGACCGAACAAATTATAGTTCAGTAATAATGCATGACCGCCACTTTGGTAATCACTGCCTTCCATCTCAGGATCAAATGCCTCTTGAGGCAACGTCATTTCCACCCGGAATTGGCCGGGAAATAGTTTTATAGCCACACCAGGCCATAAGGCTTCAATATTTTCACAACTGTCGCCACTGTCTTTGTAGCGGAGCTTCAATGCAATCAGCAACTTTCGATCTACACACAAATTCCCCTCACTGTCGAAGGTAACTTCAATATGATAGGTTTTATTGGCATTCACAATGATGGTGACATCATGCTGACCGGGTAAAAACTTATCTTTTTTGCTGAAAAAATCCGCTAACTCCGCTGAATACCCCAAATTTTCTAGTGTTTTTATATCAAATGTCACCGCGCCCTCTTTTGTTGCGGAGAAAACCGCTACAGGAAAGAGGGATAAGAGGAGTGCTGTAAATGAAAATGCAACACAACGCGCAAACACAATGGTGTCCTAAAAATAAGGAAAACGGGTGGGCTAATAGAACATATTGCTTTACGCAATAAAAAGTACAGCAGCTATTAAAAATTGAAAACAGTCTGATGTATAGGATTTTTATGAATTAAATACTAAAAGAAAAATTCATGGTCGCAGAACCATCAATATTGATATTTTCAGTGATAGCCCCACCCATGCTTGTTGAGCCAGCCAATGTCGGTGTTACCGTAAAATCGGCACTGAATACTTTACCTGCTTTTGCTGTAGTCGCATTTTCAGACCAGCCAAAGCGGAAATTATTGGTGAGCGTCTCTAAAGTATGTCCACCCTGCAATATGTTATTAGCATCAATAAAATAGAGTAAGCTGCTCACTCCATCGACAGTAGCATTGCTCATCGTGGTTTTATAAAAACCCAGTTTCCCGCTACCATTCACAAAACCTAAACCGAAATTGTGAATACCGGTGTTATCGCTCACAGAAGCTTTGCGGTTATCAATCGCGTTTAAGCTCAGATATGTCACACTATCACAAGTAACTGTCCAAGTTTTTGTGATCGATGGTAATACTGTCACTGCTGTACCACTTTTTATCTGGCTTGATGAAATCTCACCGACATTATAAATACCGCCATCAGGTGCATTAATAGTACAGGTTGGAATACCAATCTTTCCTGTCACTTTTAATTCTGCAGAAGGCGGGGCCGCCTGTACGGTGGCAGATAGAATTAATGAGGTGAAAAGAACTAAATTGAAAGTATGCATTTTCATAAAATGATGAGTCCTTCCAATATATGAATATTGTCACACTTATCCATAACTATGCTCTTAAGACAAAATTGAGAGCAGAAATAAAAATCTGCCCTCAATTTATACCGTGACGAACAGGTTATTTAGATACCGAATGCAAAGTTCATCGTCAATGAACCGTCGATTTCTGCATCTTCAGTAATCGGGCCACCCATCGTCGTGGTACCCGCCAAAATCGGGCTAACAGTAATATCAGCAGTAAACACTTTACCGGTGCTCTGGGTGTTAGCAGCAGATGACCAACCGGTGCGCAGACCTGTTGTCAACGGAGCCGTTGTTGCTACAACGAAAGTTGAGGTCGCGGATGAGAAGACGTTGGATGTTTTGCCATCAACAGTGGCACTCTTCATCTGTGCAGTGTAATAACCGATTTTACCGGTGTTATTCACGTTACCCATACCGAAGTTAGTTGTTCCCGCAACACTGGCAGATGCCGTGCGGTTATCCACTGGTGTAAAGTTCAGGTAAGTTTCCGCATCACAGCTTATTGTCCAGGTTTTAGTCATCGGCGTCAGGGCCGTAGTCGCAGTACCTGATTTAACTAAAGATGAAGACAGGTTGCCAAAATCGTAAACACCCTCATCCGGAGGTGAAATGGTGCAGCTTGGCACAGTCAACGTACCGACTACTTTTAATTCTGCAGTCGGTGCTTCTGCATTGGCGGCATTAATACCAAAAATTAAAGAAGACAGTACAGTAATTCTAGCCAGTTGCTTTTTCATTTAAATAGTCCTGATATAATGTTTATCGCGTTGCGATACCCAAAATTTATAGGCTGATGCCTGAGGGTTGAATTAACTTTTTATTGGGTTGACCAAAATAAAAAAATGAAATCAAAGTTTATGCAGCTATTAAACGTTTTAAGACATTCCTTGTATATAAGACTGCAAGCTGACTTGGTGTAGGAAAGGTCTTACACGATGGTTAATCATGGCGTGATTTTGGCGAATAAACTCTCTTAATCTACTTTTAATCACGAAAAAATGAGAGAATATATCGAGTAAATCATTGCAAAGAAAAATAAAAAAACAATAAAAATCAATTAAATAAATAACAGTTATTTTTTTCATGACTCTATTTTAATTTTATATTTCATTTGGCCCCCTGATGGAAAAATATATTAACCAGCAGTTTAATACTCAATTATTATAAATAATAATTCCACTTTACCGGTTTATTGCTGACTGCAAATAGTCATTTCTCTTTTTATAGCGAGAGTGATTTTGCACAGAAAATCATTTCCGCGACTCACCTCATCGCCATATAAAGTTAAATTTTAATTTTTCAATTTAATAAAAAGCATATGTAATCAGTATGTTACTGACTGTTCACTCCCTTACACTCAGAATGTTATGATTTTTAATAATGGTAATGCCCAATGGATTATTATCTAGGAATTGACGTAGGGATTTCAAAAGTTAAATCAATGCTATTTGATACTCATTTCAATGAGTGTCTGGTGGCATCCGTCGATAACCTCACTCTATCCCCGCGCCCCGGCTATGCAGAACTGTAGTGGTCAACTTAAGCAGCAACCAGTTGCCTTGCCAGCTAAAGCATCTGCGGTATAGCGGCCGCCAATAAAATCAACCTGATCACAATGGCGTAGAGCTACACTGATAGGGTCATTTGCGCTGGTATTGATTTGTGGGGTGAATATCAGCAAACGATTACCAGCAAGCAATGAGCAAGCCGGATGTATTATTTATCGCCTTGCTTTGCCAACTTACTGTGATAAAGATCGCTGAATTTTTTTTCTATAAGTGCTTGAATAATGAAAGAGCATGAGGCGTTTTGCCCCTCAGAAAACGGATATCTTCATCAGTTTGCGAGGCGGGCCTTTCAAGTGCTCGGGTATCTCTTCATGAAACGGTTGCGTTCATGCCCCTTTTTACGGCATGTTTACAACAACACTTCCCTGCTTTAGACGTTCGAATTATCACTTTGTGAGCAACCTGATGATTAAGTGGCTGTGGAAAGCAAATCAACCGCAAGCGGAGATGCTTGCACAGTGGCGTGAAGCGCTGAATATCCCTCTATTGGCACCTTTAAATGACGAGGAGCAACAGCGGCTGATTTCTGTCGCCAGCCATTTGCTGCAACAAAAACGCCTGCTACCACTGCAAGGGTTAGTATTAACGCCGTTGATGCAGGCTCGCTTAACACTGTTATTCGCCCTGCCAGTGATGGAGTTGGGGGCTAAATGGCTAGACGGTTTCCATGAAGTGCTGATTTATCCGTCCCCTTTTGTGGTTGATGACGACTGGCAAGATGATGCGGGCTTGGTCCACACCGGGCAAACAGTGCAGTCCGGTCAGAGTTGGGAACAGGGGCCGATTGTACTGAATTGGCAAGATATTCAGGACTCGTTTGATTTGTCAGGTTTTAATTTGGTTATTCATGAGGCGGCCCACAAACTGGACATGCGCAATGGCGGTCACTCAAACGGCGTGCCACCGATTGCCATGCGTGATGTTGCGGCGTGGGAATATGACCTACATCAGGCGATGGATAATATTCAAGATGAGATAGATATGGTGGGTGTCGACGCTGCCAGTATGGATGCATACGCCGCCAGTGATCCTGCTGAATGTTTTGCGGTGTTATCCGAATATTTTTTCAGTGCACCTGAGCTATTGGAAAACCGTTTCCCGGCGGTTTACCAGCATTTCTGTACTTTTTATCGTCAAGACCCGCTGGCCAGACTAAAACGGTGGGAAAACGATAATAAAAACGCCGAGATCTTGCATCCACTGAATTAGTTATTGGCTCAACGCCTTAAACCATAAAGGCATAAAATGGCGAATTCACCTGATTTAGCCATTATCTCTCTCTGTCTTGCTCAGATGCTGAGCAGTCGAGCCAAATGTACCAATTTAGCGTTGACAGTATCGGGCATGCTAGATATCATGCGCCCCGTTCACACGATTCCTCTGTAGTTCAGTCGGTAGAACGGCGGACTGTTAATCCGTATGTCACTGGTTCGAGTCCAGTCAGAGGAGCCATATTAGAAAAGCCCGCTTAGGAAACTAAGCGGGCTTTTTGCTATTTAGCTGTTGGTGGGCGGTTATAGCAATCGGCGGCCAGATTCGCCAGCCAGCTGAAAGTTGGTTATTATCCCACCCCACTTCCCCTTCGGGCAACCTGATGTCTATGATTTACGATACCTTTATTGCCCCACCGTGCCATGACAAGATAGAGATTCTCTATCAGGACGAGCATTTGGTGCTGATCAATAAACCTGCTGGGCTGCTCAGCCTTTCGGGGAAAAACCCACAAAATCTCGACTCGGTGCATCATCGGCTGGTACAAATATTCCCCGGCTGTACTCTGGTTCATCGCCTTGATTTTGGGACTTCCGGGCTGATGGTGATTGCCCGCAATAAAGCTATTAATGCTGCCCTCTGCCAGCAGTTCAGTCAGCGCACCGTAACCAAGGTGTACAGCGCACTGCTTTGTGGACATCTGGACGACAACGAAGGAATCATAGACGCGGCGATTGCCAAAGACCCAGCACTGTTCCCACTGATGTCGATTTGCCCAATCAACGGCAAACCCGCCCGTTCCCACTATCAGGTCATTGAGCGTTTTTATCACGAGTTGGAAGACAATAAGTTGGAAAACAATAGATTACTGCCATTGACACGGGTACAGCTAACCCCGGAGACCGGGCGTACCCATCAACTCCGCATCCACTGCCAGCAGTTGGGCCACCCTATTTGGGGCTGCGACTTATATGGCGGTCGCCTGCTACCAGGCACCGAGCAAACACCGCGGCTGATGCTGCATGCCAGTGAGCTACATTTTATTCATCCCATCAGCAAAGAGTGGGTCAAAACCCTTAATACCTGCCCGTTTTGAATGAGAAAAGCCCGTTTAAGGTTAATGACAAAGTGCCCGCTATCCGCTGCCGCACACCATTTTTTCGGGTAACCGCAGCGCTTGTTTCGCCATGTCCGACACCGGCTGGCGGGTGCTTAACCAGCGTTATCTTAGTGTCTGGATGTGATTTCTGATATTGATCAGCAGCATATTGCATCGCTTCGCCATAGTTACTGTCTCGAGATGCCATCACAAATTCATTGGCCAGGACACCGAATGTGGTGGTCAATAACACGGTTGCCATCAATATACGCTGGAATATGAAATTTATATATTTACTTTTAAATCATAGTGTTAACTAGATTAATTATTTGTGTGGCGACATAAAATAAATAGCCCACTGGAGGAAACCTCAGTGGGCTATTTGATGATTAGCTTGTTTTGCAGGAAAGTACTACCGCGTGTAAAAAGTGCTACAGCACATAAACAGTATTACAGCGCATAAAAAATCAGTGCAGCAATACCACCAAATAAAATCCATTTAATCAGATAATAAATTGTGCGGTTCCAGGCTTTTAAGCGTTTACCCACCTTTCGTACCGCATAGATATATTTGAACGCTCGGTTGACACCACCGGTTCTATCCCCTTCTTCATTGGGGGCCGTGGCGGCACTCATTAAATGACGGCCCAACCAATGGTTAATCCATTGTGCCCAGCGATAGCGCATCGGGCGTTCAATATCACAAAATAAAATGAGCCGGTTTTGTCCACTGTGATTTTCGGCATAGTGAATATAGGTTTCATCAAACAATATTCCTTCACCGTCACGCCAGCTATAAGTGGTGCCATCAACATCAATAAAGCAGCGGTCATCATTCGGCGTTATTAAGCCAAGGTGGTAACGCAAAGAACCTGCATAAGGATCACGGTGGCGAGGTAAACGGCTGCCGTCCGGCAACTCAGCAAACATCGCCGCTTTCACCGATGGCAATCCTTTTAATAATGTGGTGGTGTGTGGGCACAATGTCATTGCCGATGGGTGGCTGTCTTCATACCATTTCAAGTAAAAGCGCTTCCAACCCGTTTTAAAAAAAGAATTAAAACCAGCATCATTATATTTATCTGATGCTTTGATTTGCTGGATTTCCATTAACGCCTGACCTTCTTCCCGAATTTTTAACCAGTTATCTCGCAACACGGTCAGTTCGGGGAAAAGATCCTGCTTTAAATAGGGCGTGGTGGGAACGCGTGAGAATAAATACATGAAGACATTGATCGGAGAAACAAATGTCGAATGGTCTGAGAGCTGACGCCAAAATCTATAACGCACTTTCCCACGGAAATGCACATAGGCTACACACAAGATGAAAACCAATAGCACTATATATTTCATGATGTCCTATCAATAAATATTTTTGGTAGCTAAATATTTAGTCTATTCCCATTAAATTTTCCAACTAAAAATAATTTAAAATAATGACAAGGCCGATAACAGCAGATTAGGAGCTATCCTTCAATCTATTGAAGTCATGTATAAACTCGGCGTTTAGGCGCGCCTAATGGCCCTGGCCCTTGCTGAGAATCGTTTTTGTGGTCAAACTAAATGTATTCTTCGCTATGGAAAAAACCATTGGGATTGACATGAGTAACGCCATTTCACCAAGCTGGTCGTTTGACCTTAATAACTGTCTATTACCCCATTTTTGATATCAATTTGATTAGTATTAGGGATAAAATCCCCGCGAAAGCAGGGATAGGAAAGGTTAAAATATGTAACGTATACCCAATAAAAATTCGCTGGAAACCAAACGTGCTTTCATCTGTTCATCTTGTAATGCTCTGGCATTTGCAAACTGATTGAAACCACTTTGAACATCCCCCATATCAGTATAGCGATAGCCAAGGTCTAAAATCAGTGATTCTATAGGTGAATAACTAACACCGGTGCCAATTGTATAGGTCAGATTGTTCTGTGTGCTACTCGCGTATTGACGGGTAGGATTACCTTGCCATCCATCTGAGCTAATTTTTGCAACACCGATACCCAATGTGCCATATAAAGCGAAACCATGACTTAGCGCAATATCACGATAGCCATTTAGCATTAACCGCTCGGCATTGATATATTGATGATTAAAACTGGTTGGGAAGCGAGTAGAACCACTGGTGTAAGTAGATTTTTTTTTGGCTACATATTCACCTTCAGTACGCCAACCATTACCAAATTGATAACCGGCCGCTATTGAACCATTGTAAAAATTATCGCTATCTTGGCCAGAGACAAATGAACCAATTCCAGGACGGCTGCTGGTGTCCATATTTTTAGCATCCTGGAATGTTCTCAATACTTTGATTGAACCATAATAACCTTCTTGTTCAATACTATTGGCAAATACAACATTTGAAGTGGCTAATAGCAATCCTGTGATAATAGCGAAAGTGCAATTTCTATTCATTATATGTATTCCTTACATATTTTGTTTATTTACGATTTATACTGAAGTTTTATTTATATTTATTTACCAAACGATTTGTGGCATTAGGCTATTTAAGTATCTAGCCATGTGAATGGTAATCATGTTTATATGAAGAGTAAATTCGTAGCACTACCCATTATTTAGGTATAAATACCTATTGTTGAGCTTTAAATTGAGGGCCTAAATGGGAGGATACCTTATGAAAAAGAGCTAGCTCTTTTTCAGTGACAGCAAGTTTCTCAGGATTAGTAAGCAATAAGTGTTTGTATATCGCTATCATTTAATGTGAAACAGCCAGTAAAACAGCGCCCTGCGGGAAAATCTCCACTTAACTCTCGTAATAATTGTAATTCAAAACGCCCCGTGTCCAGCGAGTAACTCAGTAATTGAGCTTCAAGAAAATCAAAATAACGTCCAAGCTGTGGGTATATCGCTTTAAATAAGCTTTCTTTCGCGGAAAAAGCCAATGTTAGCAAGTGATTAAAAGGTAATGGGCCATCTTGTAAATGCTGATATTCTTTTTCATTGAGAATACCCGGCCACAAGTTGGCGGCTCTTTCTACAGGAATTAAGCTTTCGATATCCAGACCAATACCATGCAATCGGCGCTGGGATTCTAAAGGCTCAGCAGCGGGTGTTATTATTTGTGCGGTGCACAAAGCGCGTTGATTATTATGGCTGATGCTGCCGATCAAACCGGTCGGCCACAGTGGCGCGCGATCGATGCCATTCGTCAGCGGATAATCACGCACTTCCAACATATTGAGAACTTGCCTGGCAACAAAACGCCCGGCCAGATATTCAGCACGCCGTTTAGCAACCGCTTTTTGTAAACTGCCCGGAAACGCGATGCCATATACGGTAAACAACTCATCCCGATATTCATTCACATCAAAATCACATTTAGCCAGAAGCCCGTGAAACAAGGGTTGATCATTCAGACCGGCGGCGGGTAATGCAGCAAAGGTAAAATTACGGATAAATACCGACGTCACAGGTTCTCCTAATCATCTTAATTAATGGCGTTTCATAGTAGTAGTTAACCTTCTTTGTCACAACATCAGAACCCCGCTATTTAAACTAAAACGTTCTCTACTTCAAGTTGCACCTCATTTATAACCCGATAATTCATGTCTATCACCACACGGTCGGTTGATTACAAGATCATATGAAATGACACTTCACAATTATTGAAACGCAGTTCCTTACGTTTCTTTTTCTGTGACACTGGTCAATTTAAAAGCAAATGTAACCCGCTAGGTTTATCACCTTGGGGATAAAGGAATAGCCCTTTTATATAAATATTCAATTATTAGAAATAATCTCTTTTTATCTACTCTTTTAATGACTTCTGGAGACCACTGAATGAAATTCCCTAAGCCGCTACCAACACTCTGTCTGGCTATTGCTGCTATTTTATTTAGCCAAATAGCCGCCGCCCAGCAAATTAAAGCTGCCGATGTTCATCCTAAAGATTATCCCAATGTAGTCGCAGTTAAAAATATGGGTGACAAACTGAAGACCGTGACTGACGGGCGATTGGAAATTAAAACTTTCCCCGGCGGGGTATTGGGTGATGAAAAGCAAATGATAGAGCAGGCTCAAATGGGGGCCATTGATATTATTCGTGTTTCCATGACCCCTGTTGCCTCTATTTTACCGGAGATCAGTGTCTTTACTCTGCCCTATATGTTCCGCGATGAAGATCACTTGCATAAAGTGCTTGATGGAAAGATTGGCCAGGAAATTGGCGATAAAATCACTAACAATAAAAACTCAAAATTAGTCTTCCTCGGTTGGATGGATGCGGGCACCCGTAATCTCATAACCAAACAGCCGGTCATTAAACCAGAAGATCTCAAAGGCATGAAAATCCGAGTGCAGGGCAGCCCTATTGCACTGGCAACACTAAAAGCCATGGGAGCCAACTCACTCAGTATGGGTGTCAGTGAAGTGTTCAGCGGGATGCAAACCGGGGTTATTGATGGCACCGAAAATAACGAGCCAACTTTTGTCGCGCATAACTACCTGCCAGTGGTTAAAAACTATACTTTGAGCGGCCATTTTATTATTCCAGAATTGTTCCTTTATTCGAAAGTTAAGTGGGATAAATTATCTCCTGAAGATCAGCAAACCATTCTAAAACTAGCAAAAGAAGCGCAGGTAGAACAGCGGGTATTATGGCAAGCCTATGTACAGCAATCTCATGACAAAATGAAAGCTGGCGGTGTGAAATATCATGAAATCGATCATGACTATTATTATCAAGCCACTCAGCCGGTACGTGATGAATTTGGTAAAGATTATCAGGACTTAATCCAGCAAATTAGCGCGGTCCAATAATATTCTTTTGGCGGTATTAATTATTTTAATACCATCGATATATACCTAAAGTCATTGGTGTTGCAGCAAGACGGCAAGTAAATCATTCCTGATGAACTGACACAAAGATTGTGATTCGGGTGAACAAGCGCCACTAACACCGCTGCAATGCCAAAGACGAGGGGTAATCTGAGGTCTCCGCTATGGCTCGCTCTTATCTATCAACGATGGATGCTTTATATCGCCTGTCAGTTTGGGTGGCGGGTATTGCATTAATTATTATGGTTGCAGTTATTCCCATTGGGATATTCACCCGTTATGTCCTAAACGATGGTTTATCCTGGCCCGAACCCGTGGCTATTTTATGCATGGTGACATTTACCTTTGTGGGCGCGGCGGCCAGTTACCGTTCGGGTTCACATATTGCTGTCAGCATGGTTACTGACCGGCTCTCTGAAGCGGGTAAAAAAATCTGCCTAATATTGGTGGATTTGCTGATGATATTAATCAGCCTGTTTATTCTGGTTTACAGCTTTATTTTGTGTAGCGAACTTTGGTCACAGCCCGTGGCGGAGTTCCCATTACTGACTGCCGGGCAAACTTATGTTCCTCTGCCGGTAGGCTCGGCAATTACCCTGTTGTTTATTATCGAGCGCTTGTTCTTTGGCTCGCAGACCCACCGCCCGGTAGTCATGATTGGCAATTCATAATTTGGGGAACTTTGCCTTATGGACGCATTTATTTTAGTTTTTACCTTGGCAATTTTGTTGGCTATTGGTGTGCCGGTGGCTTATGCCGTCGGCTTGAGTGCCATTGCTGGCGCATTTTGGATTGATTTACCGCTGGAAGCGGTAATGATTCAAATTACCAGCGGCGTCAATAAATTCTCATTATTGGCTATTCCCTTCTTTATTCTGGCCGGTGCCATTATGGCTGAGGGAGGAATTGCGCGGCGGCTGGTGAATTTCGCCTATATCTTCGTCGGGTTTATCCGTGGCGGTCTGTCACTGGTGAATATCGTCGCCTCGACTTTTTTCGGTGCTATTTCAGGGTCTTCAGTGGCGGATACCGCCTCTATTGGCTCGGTGATGATCCCGGAAATGGACAAAAAAGGTTACCCTCGTGACTTTGCGGCGGCGGTTACTGCCAGTGGTTCGGTTCAGGCAATATTGACACCGCCTAGCCATAACTCAGTGATTTATTCATTAGCCACCGGCGGTACTGTCTCGATCGCGGCGCTGTTTATTGCTGGGATCTTGCCGGGTCTGCTACTCAGTTTTACGCTGATGTTAATGTGTGTCGGCTTTGCTTATAAGCGGGGTTACCCCAAAGGTGAGCGGGTGCCGTTCCGTCAGGCGCTTAAAATCTTTGTCGACACATTATGGGGGCTGATGACGGTGGTCATCATCATGGGCGGGATCCTTTCTGGCGTGTTTACTGCCACTGAATCCGCCGCTATTGCCTGTTTGTGGTCGTTTTTCGTCACCATGTTTATCTATCGTGATTACAAATGGTCAGAGTTACCCAAGCTGATGTATCGCACAGTAAAAACCGTCACTATAGTGATGATTTTGATAGGCTTTGCCGCCAGCTTTGGCGCTATCATGACCTATATGCAATTACCCGAACGTATCACTGAGTTCTTTACCTCGGTTTCAGATAATAAATACGTCATTTTAATGTGTATCAATATCATGTTGCTGTTGATTGGCACTTTGATGGACATGGCCCCGCTGATTTTGATACTGACGCCCGTGCTGATGCCGGTGACCAATTCATTGGGCATTGACCCGGTGCACTTCGGGATGATCATGCTGATAAATTTGGGAATTGGCCTGATTACACCGCCGGTGGGGTCGGTGCTGTTTGTTGCCAGTGCAGTGAGTAAACAGAAAATTGAGCAGGTGGTAAAAGCGATGTTGCCGTTCTATGGCGCACTGCTGTTGGTGCTGATGCTAGTGACTTATATTCCGGCAATATCGCTGTGGTTGCCAAGAGTCTTTGGTGTTTACACCGGCTAACACATCAACTCGCTATCTATCATAAATATGTCGGGCCGCTGACTGGCCCGACATACAGAAATACTTCTAAATCAATACCATAAGCTCATAATTGGCCAGCCCACCAGCAGCAACATGGTAATGTAGAACACCCCCATGATCCCGCCCAGTCGCCAGTAATCTTTGGATTTCACATAGCCGCAGCCGTAGATAATGACTCCAGGGCCAGTAGCATACGGGGTCAGAACCCCCATGATCCCGATAGACAACACCAGCAGCATGGATAAATGCTCCATGGGTACCCCACTCAACCCTTTACCAACAGCCAGAATCACCGGCAACATGGTGGCGGTATGAGCAGACAAACTCGCGAACAGGTAATGAGAGAAATAGAACACCAGCACCAATGCCACTACCGTCATATTCGGTGAGAAGCCATCAAGATGGGTGCTCATGGTGTTGGCAAACCAATCAATAAAGCCGGAGCGGGTCAGGCCGTTGGCCATTACCACCAATGTTGCCAGATTGACCAAGGTATTCCAGGCGCTGGAGTATTTGGTGATGTCCTTCCACGACACCACATGCAGTGCCAGCATCAAAGATACCGCCAGCAGACCCACGGCGGTGGCATCAATAAATTTACCGCCAAATACCCACAAACACAGACTCAACAGCACCAAACCAATCAGAGTCATCTCTTTGCGGGTCAGCGCCCCCATTTCACTTAGCGCTGTTTGTGCCCAAGCCGCCACTTCATCACTTTTGGTCACACCGGGCTTATACAGCACGTAAGAGAGCCACGGTGCGACGATCAGTAAAATTAAGCCGACGGGCAGGAATGCCAGGAACCACTGCATCCAGCCGATATGAACACCGGCAATTTTATTCACAAACTCAATACCCAGCACATTAGGTGCTGCGCCAGTGACAAACATGGAGGAGCTGATGCTGGTACCAATGACCATCATCCACATCAGATAGCCGCCGATCCGCCGTGACGAAGGGTCATGCGGATAGGAGTCAAACAATGGCGGCAAGTTTTTCACCACCGGGAACACCGTACCGCCGGTTCGGGCCGTATTCGAAGGGGTAAAAGGTGCTAATAGAATATCAATGATAACAATGGCATAACCTAGTGTCAGTGTGCGCTTGCCCATGAACTTCACCATGAACAAGGCAATCCGCCGCCCCAACCCGGTGGCTTCATAGCCCAGTGCAAAGATAAATGCCCCGAATACCAACCAGACGGTGGTACTGGAGAACCCTGCCAGCCCCCACTTCAATGATTCTTTACCGCCATTAAAGCTGGCATCCGCCACTTCAGCGGGACTAAATAGCACCCAGTCAGCACTCAGCACGCAAATGGTCACCGCAATAAAGCTGATGGCGGTGGCCGGAATCGGCTCTAAAATCATCCCGACAATCATGGCGACAAAAATCGCAAAATAGCGCCAGGCTTGAGGTGGCATACCTTCTGGGGTAGGTATCAACAGCAGAACGGCTAACACCACAAAAGGCGCGAGCGCTTTCCATAATTTCTCTTGCGACTTCAACATAGAGAGACTCCTGTAGCGGTTACTGATCCAATAGCGGTGAGTGGTTCAATAACAACGTTATTATTTTTGTGAGGGAGATGATGGGGGAATTGCGCCAGAAACCAGGTCAGGATCAGCAGGTCAGCACTGCCGCCAGGGCTAAGGTTGCGGGCGATACATTGGGCGTCAAACATTCGCAGCCTCAATTGGCTAACCGGGTCGCCCACTCCTGCCGCTGAGAGTGAGGCCAGTAGCTCTTCCGCCTGTTGTTGCAGCCATTGCAGCCCCGCCATACCGCCACGAGAGACCACATTGGTATCGCGATTAACGGACATCAAAATCAGCAAGGTGTGCAATAAGGCATGGTCAGGTTGCGCCCCGTCCGCAAGTAAGCGCCGGTACGCGGGTAAAGCATGGGTTAATACGGTTGCAAAGCCGGATTCCGCTTCACCACGCGCACCCGTCAAACCCTGTTGATAAAACAGGCGCTGCCCGGCGGTTTGTTGTGGATTTGATTGGCGCAGTTCGCGCTCAGTCAGCCCACAGCATAAGCTGGCGACCTCCTGACATAGCGTTTCCGCACTTATCAGGGCCGCACGCGCTTTCAACCGCCCCAGCGCACAGCAAATGAGCCCCAGAGAGAAAACGCTGCCTTTATGGGTATTGACCCCTCCGGTGGCTAAAAACATGCTGTTTTCACACGCCAACCCTAAGGGCCGCAGGTTGGTCAGGGCCGTCTGCCCGTGCAAGTGGCTGTGGCGGATGCCGTGCTCAATAAAACGCGGTAGCCACGGCGCAATAGCATCAGCGCTGTGATAAAAATCTTGCAGCGTCATGTCCTGATGGGCACCACAATTAACACGATCGACTAAACCGGGCTTAGGTGTCAGATTGACTTCAGCTAACATCGCCTGATAAGCCAAAGCGCCATACTTTTCGCTAAAGTCACCGCCAGTCCAAACAACCGGCGACGAAACCGCCATGTTGTCAGTGCGTTGCAGTTGTGGCATTGAGCATCAACTCCATCTGGGCCAATAATTCGTCAAGCGTATGTGTCTGCGCTCGGGCGCAAACATTGGCTGGGCGATGGCATAGCAAGCAGCGGCGTGGAGCTAAGCCCACATCACGGCGCGACAAAATTCGCCCCGAAACATCCAGCACATCGATATCCCATAACCGGCCCTGCGGATGCTTTAACTCGAGTAATAGCGCGGCGTCTTTGACTTGCTCGGCGGGGAGATCAACCGCTATCAAGCCCTCACAACCGGTCGGCAGCGGGAAAACCTCTTGCTGCAATATCGGCCAACATTGTTGTTGGCCGAGTGCCGTGATCGCCTGCCACGCTAGTGCAAATAGCTTTCGCGTCAATGGGTTATCTTTGACCGCTCCCGGTGCCACCAATGTCAGTGAAATCAAGGTGACTGAGTGACGGGCCAGCCAGGCCTGTTGTCGGCTCTGGCGGGACTCACGGCTGGTCAGCAATTCCGGCAAGCTAATAGGCCGATTAGCGGCTAATGCAGGGGAAAGTGTATTCATCGTCTACTCCTGTATCTGATGAACAACATCAATCACCGAACCGTCGCGGTAGCGCACCACCGCCACTACCCGGTCAGTGAATTTGATTGGTTGCGGTTCGCCAGTCAAAATCAACGCGCGCTGATAGAGCCAGTCGATGGTCACTACCGGTAACCCCGCTTGCTGCAAACGCTCCGCCAATTCTGGCCGTGCCGGATTCACCGCAATACCATGATCGGTCACTAAAATATCCACACTAGAGCCGGGTGTGACGCAGGTCGTCACTGCCTTGACCAAAGTCGGAATACGCCCGCGTACCAATGGCGCGACAATGATTGACAGCCGGGCAGCAACCGCCGTATCACAGTGACCGCCCGATGCCCCGCGCAACACGCCATCGGATCCGGTCAGCACATTGACATTAAAACCGGTGTCAATTTCCAGCGCGCTCAGCACCACCACATCCAGTCGGTCGACTGACGCGCCTTTCGAGCTGAAATTGGCATATTGGTTGGCACTGATTTCGATATGACGTGGGTTACGGGCCAGCGAAGAAGCCGCTTGTTTATCAAAACTTTGCACATCCAGCAGCTTGGTAATCAGCCCTTTTTCGTGCAAATCCACCATAGTTGAAGTGATGCCGCCGAGTGCAAAGCCGGCAGTGATATTGCGGCGTAACATTTTGTCTTCGAGGAAGCGCGTCACCGCCAGTGATGCCCCGCCAGTTCCGGTCTGCAAAGAGAAACCCTCAACAAAATAACCCGAACCGGCGATCACTTCCGCTGCACGGCGAGCAATCAGTAACTCGCGCGGATTGGAGGTCATTCTGGTGCTATCTGCGCCAATCTTGTCGACATCCCCCACTTGTTCGACCTGAACAATCAAATCTACTTGATCTTGGGTAATACTCGCCGGGTGATGAGGATAAGCCACCAGCGCTTCAGTCAGCAGCACCACGCAATCGGCATATTCGGCATCAACACGGGCATAACCCAAGGAACCACAACAGGCATTGCCACTAAAACCATTGGTATTACCGAACTCATCGCAGGCCGGCACCCCAATAAAGGCGACATCAATGCTCAGCTCGCCGGACTCAATCAAATTCACGCGACCACCGTGGGAATGAACTTGCACCGGTTTAGCTAATAACCCACGGGAGATTTCCTCCGCCAGCGGCCCGCGCATGCCGGAGGTATAGATTTCGCTAACCACACCATTACGGATATGCTCAACCAGCGGCGAATGACACTCGCTCAGGGAACTGGAAGCCAAACGCAAGTTTTTGAACCCCATGGCGGCAATGGCATTCATCACCAGATTTAAGGTCAAATCACCAGCACGGAATGCATGGTGGAAGGAAATGGTCATGCCATCTTGCAACCCACTGCGGCGAATGACATTTTCCAATGAATCACAAATTTTGATATTGCGCGGCTTCTGCGCCTGTAAATTTGCTTTAGAGGTGTTTTGATATAAGTGATACGCCGGGCTGTTATCCTGACAGTGACTTAAGCTTTCAACTCGTTGTTGCCTATTCATTTTTTATTCCTCACGCAGGCCGCTGACCGCACGTTGCAAAACCAACCGCGCCCGTTCAATCACCGGACTGTCCACCATCTTGCCGTTCAGGGAAACCACACCGCGCCCTTCGGCTTCGGCCGCAGCTGCGGCATTGACCACCGCTTGGGCATGGCGGACTTCTTTCTCAGTCGGGGCATAGAGGTTATGTAACAGTTCGATTTGGCGAGGGTTTATCAAGGACTTGCCATCAAAACCCAGTTGCTTGATAAGTGCTGCTTCCTGCAAAAAACCGGCTTCGTTATTGGCATCGGAATACACGGTGTCAAAGGCCTGAATCCCAACGGCGCGGGCGGCCTGCAAAATTGAACAGCGGGCAAACAGCAGCTCAAGGCCTTCGGGAGAGCGCTCGGTGCGCAAGTTGCGGACATAATCCTCGGCCCCCAGCGCAATGCCCATTAAGCGCGGCGACGCCTGTGCAATAGCCAGCGCCTGAGTGATACCCTGCGCCGATTCAATCGCCGCCAACAGGCCGGTGCTACCCACTTCACGGCCACATTCCGCCTCAATACGGCTGATTTCGTGCGCCATATCTTCGACATCTTTCGCGCTATCCGTTTTCGGCAAACGCACAATATCCGCGCCCCCGCGCACCACGGCGTCTAAATCAGCCAGGCCATAAGCAGAATCCAACGCATTGACTCGCACAATGGTTTCTACATCTTGATAAAGCGGATGTTGCAAGGCGTGATAGACCAAACGACGAGCGGCATCTTTTTCGCGCAGAATAACCGAGTCTTCGAGGTCAAACATCAGAGCATCCGCCTGATAAATAAAGGCGTTACTGACCATAGCGGCATTGGCACCGGGCACAAATAACATGCTGCGGCGCATTCTGTTTTTCATTTCGGGTTTCATCAATGCGCTCTCCATGGCAGAATTTTTTCATCGCAGGCTCTCAGCAACGCGGTTTCCAGCCGTGCTTGCAAAACGCAATCCAGCGCGCCTTTGTCGTCAATGATCAGTTGCACCCCAGTTACCCGATATTGTTCCAGCAACGCCAATACGCTGTAGCGAATGGCTTCGCCAAACTGTTTGTCTACACTGCTGTGTATTTGCAGATCTATTTCGGGTGGATTTAATGGCGCGATACGCACCATAACGTCGCTCGACTCCAATGTTCCGGCGACGGCCTCTCTAATAATTTTCATTTTTCACCTGATTAACTTGTCTTCAAATTCGTGGTCTCTGACTTACCCGTCAGTCCCTATTTTGGTGCCCTGCTTTAATCGGCTGCTTTTAGTCAGCTATCTTTAATCCGTTAAAGCGGGGCTTAACTCTTTACTAACGTTGCACTTTTCTCTGGGCTAGTTGCCTTTTGCGCGCGCTGAGCCAGCAGACGTTGTAAGTAATGGCAGGTGGCGATGGGGACTAATTTGCGAATAGTTTCGCCGTCTCCCTGCGCCAGTAATTTGCGAACCCATGAGGCGGAAATAGCGGTGTTGTGATATTTAAGGCGCTCAATTTCCACCAGCAAAATTGGCGGATAAGGCAAGGACGGTGTTTCCAGCCAGAGGCTCATGTCGTGGTTATATTTGGCGGTGACTGTGCAAAATGGCTCCGTGCCGACAAAGCGATGAGTGATACCCAGTGCCGGGGCCAGGTATTGGCGGAATATTTTCAGATCGATTTCGGTATAACAATCATCCGCTACACCTTGGTCTTTAATGAAATAACAAGGGAAAGTCGCGCGGGAAATCATATATTCCGAGCCGGGGTGTACGGTAAGGTTGGCAATATCTTGTGTGCCCTCGAGCACTAATTGCAGCCGGTCTTCATACGGAAAACGCGAATTGTCTTCTTTCACCAAAAATAGATGTAACCAATCGCACTTGGCGGCGGCTTGCCGCACCAAATATTGATGCCCGCGCGTAAATGGATTGGCATTCATGACAATTGAGCCAATTTTCTGCCCCGGCTGGCGTAGTTGACTTAATTGTTTGGCATAGCGCGATAAACGGCAGTCGCTATTTTCCATCAACACCACAATGTCCGGGACACTGGCTATAGGATAAAAGCCACAAGCTTTAAATAAGCTCTCATTTTTAGTTTTGGTATAAATAAACAAATGGCTGTGATGGCGCTCATAGGCCAGATTGACCAGCTCTGTTGCCAATGTTAGCGCCAGCCCTTCGCCCCTCACCTGCTCACTGATTGCTACACATTTGATAATATTGCCTGCAATACCACCGCAGGCCAGCAGGGTTTCATTACGACTTACGGTAATAAACACCTCAACGGTGGTATCTATATTCAGATCATTCGCACGCAAGAATCGTGTTATTTCTGCAATCTGTTGATGGTCTGAACGATTAATTCGATTAAATACCGTATCCATAACTCACTCTCTGCCATAACGTTTATATAACAAATAAAAAACAAGTCAAAAAATCAGCAATTAAATAAACAATTACTGATCATTTAAATAAAAATTCACATAAAAACAACAAGATAAAATATCACCATGTGGCTTTGTTTTTAATTTTAATTAATTTGTGAGCACATGCTAAACATAAAAATAGCGCGGTTAATTGACCTATTTCACATATAATAGAGTAAATATAAGTTATTTAATGGTTTTAATTTTCTTAATTATTAATATATTATTTTATTTCTCTTAGCTATTTAATTATTGACTGAATTAACTTATGTTAATGCCAGTGCAATAGCCCATATGTTAATTAAGGTGAGTAATGTGTCGATCCCCTCTGCCGATCTCTTCACATCAGGCAAATTAAAATGGCGCAGCCGGATATGGAGCCGGTTGCAAAACATGGCTTTCCCACTGCGCATATTTCTCCTGCTATTAACTGTCTCTATTCTGTTAGTCGGGGCGCTGGATCGCTTTCTCAGCCATAATTTTGAGCAATATTTGCTGGATCAAGTCAGTAAAACTGCAATGAATCAGGCCAAAATAATCTCCTCAATGGATTCTGTAGTGAATGCGGTTAAGCATCGCGATAAAGCCCAATTAGCCCACATTGTCGACCGGCTGGGGAATAGTTCGGACCTTGATTATCTGGTGATTGGGGATACTCAGTCCATTCGCCTTTATCACCCTAATCCGCAAATGATTGGCTACCCAATGCAATGGACTAAACCCGGTGCCTTGGAAAGGGGCGAGAGCTACATTATTTTCGGTAAAGGATCTATCGGCGAAGCTATGCGGGCTAAAACCCCCATCCGCGATGAGCAGGGAAAAATCATTGGCGTGGTTTCTCTGGGTTACCTGATCAGCAAAATAGACCACTGGCGATTAATTTATTTATTGCCACTCACCCACTCTTTTATTCTCGTGTTGGGTGTATTGCTGCTGCTGTCATGGCTGTTTGCTCACCATATCCGCCGCCAAATGATGGGGATGGAACCGAAAGAAATAGCGCGCGTGCTGCGCCAGCAAGAAGCCTTGTTTGGTGCAGTATTTGAAGGACTGTTAGCGGTTGATCCTGAGGGCAGGATCACTGCAATCAATCAAAATGCGCGTAAAATGTTGCATATTTCCGCCACGCCACAGCAATTGATTGGTCGCAAAGTCAGTGAAGTGGTTTCTCCTGACCACTTTTTCCTCGATCAAAGTGGTGATAATCGCCAGGATGAGCTGTGTACCTTAAATGGCTTGAATGCCATTGCCAACCGAGCGGGTATCTGGTCAGAAGAGGGGGTATTTCAAGGCTGGGTGGTGAGTTTTCGCAGTCAGGATGATATTCATACTCTCAGTGCCCAACTCAGTCAGATTAAGCAATATGTCGAAAATCTGCGCACCGTGCGCCATGAGCATCTCAATTGGATGTCGACCATGAGCGGGCTGTTGCAGATGAAAGAGTTTGACCGGGCGTTGGAAATGGTAAAAACCGAATCCTCTTCTCATCAAGCACTGATTGATATGCTGCGCACCGCATTTAATAACCGACAGATTGCCGCGTTATTATTTGGCAAATACCACCGGGCCAAAGAGTTAGGGCTGACATTGAATTTTGTCCCCGGCTGCCAGTTACATCATTTGCCCGCCACTATTGGCGAAAATGAATTGGCTGCCATTATGGGGAATCTGCTGGATAATGCTTTTGAGGCTAGCCTCAAAAATGCTGAGGGTGATAAACAAATTGAAATTTATCTGTCCGATGAAGGTGATGATGTGATTTTAGAAGTCGCCGATCACGGGTGCGGTATCGACCCACAATTTCAAGATAGTCTGTTCGAACGGGGTATCAGCTCTAAAAATTCAGATGAACACGGCATTGGCCTGTATCTGGTCGCCACCTATGTGCAGCAAAGTGGCGGCACCATTACGATAGAAGAGAATCCGCCACGCGGCACCTTATTTACCGTCTTTATTCCGAAGACACATTAATTTCAAAGACGGGGAGACCCCATGGAATGTCTTAATATTTTAGTGGTAGAAGACGAAACACCACTGGCAGAAATGCATGCAGAATTTATCAAGCAAAGCAGCCATTGCCATGAAGTCTGGTTGGCGGGCAATTTACAGCAAGCCCGCAGCATGGTGGCTCGCTTTCATCCTGATTTGATTTTGTTAGACAATTATCTGCCCGATGGCAGCGGTTTGGCCTTATTACGCGAGCTGACCTTACAGGGGTTTTCTGGTGGAATTATTTTTGTCACTGCGGCCAGCGACAGCGAAACGGTCTCTGAAGCTATCCGCTATGGGGTTTTCGATTATCTGATAAAGCCGGTGGCCTACGAGCGGCTCGAACAATCTCTGGCTCGCTACAGTCATCGCCATCAAGTCTTGCAAGATGGCACCAAAGTCAATCAGCGCCAAATTGATGAAATGTACAATACCTATGCGCGTGGCGAGCAAAAAGTAACCTTGCCATTGGGTATCGACCAAATGACATTGGATAAAATTCAGACATTATTTAGTGATAATGTCGATGAATACACCGCTGAAAATGTCGCGAAAATGCTCGGGTTAAGCCGCACTACCGCCCGCCGGTATCTGGAATTCTGCGCCGCTAATCATGCCCTACAAGCAGAAATTATTTACGGTAAAGTGGGCCGACCACAGCGTATCTATCGCAGTAAAAAATCGGTGTAATCATTACCGAACGCCCTCTTCGCGCTCCTTATCCTCTTGTGGGGCGCTGAGCTTTTCACCGAGAATAGCTTATTTCTCCATCAGATTTTTCCCGCATATGTTAAGCCTCTTACATTTTTGATAACAATTATTGCCACCCTAATGATTGATGAGCATCATGCACGTCTATGTTCCGCAATAATGAAAAATTATGATTAATGTCGCGTTGATAGATGACCATATTGTTGTCCGCTCTGGTTTTGCCCAATTGTTATCGCTGGAGAGAGATATACGCATTATTGGCGAATATGGTTCGGCGGCAGAGGCCTGGAGCAATCTGCCCATGACAGATGTACAGGTCGCGGTGATGGATATCTCAATGCCGGACGAAAGCGGGTTAAGTCTGCTCAAGCGCCTGCGCCAGAAAATGCCACATTTTCGTGCCATTATTTTGAGTATTTATGACACCACCGCCTTTGTGCAAAGTGCCATGGATGCTGGTGCCAGCGGCTATTTAACTAAACGCTGTGGCCCGGACGAATTGGTTCAGGCGCTACGCACCGTCAATGGCGGTGGCCTCTATTTATGTGCTGATGCCCTGCGCGCCTTGCGTCATATGCCGCAGCAGCCGCAACAACTGGCGGTGTTAACACCGCGCGAGAAAGAGATTTTCCAGTTATTAATCAATGGAATTAGTGTCAAATCCATTGCTGAGCAACTATCACTCAGCCACAAAACCGTCCATGTTCATCGGGCCAATATTCTGGGCAAACTGAATTGCGAAACCACGGTCGAACTGGTGCACTTTGCGCTGCAACATCAATTACTGGCAGGGAACTGACATGTGGCAATTGCGCTCAGTGGGGCTATCGCTGTTTCTGGCTATTTTCTTCTCACTGAGTTGGCTGGCGCTGTGGACGATTAGTTTTTATCTGAGTGACGATGGTTTACACGCCGTTTTATTACTGCCGCAAGGTCTGCGGCTGGCCTTGATGATATTGCTGCCGCGCCGCTATTGGTCAGTCTTGTTACTGACAGAGTGCGCCGCATTGTGGTGGCTGCACAGTGAACAATTGCAACCTACCGTGTTGATTATGCTGTCACCGTTCCTCAGTTTGCTGCCCGCTGAGCTGACCCAACGTTTTTGGCACCATTACACGCTTTATTGGCAGCGGCTGTTATTGTTGCTTGCCGCCGTCACCGGTAACAGCCTGCTACACGGGTTGGTGCTGGGCTTCTGGCTGCCATTGCCGTTAACCCAGACGCTGCTCGCCACCTTTACTGGCGGCATTCTGTTAGTGCCATTCACCTATCTCATCTATGAATATTTAAAGCAGCAGCATATCCGAAACTTGTTTTCGCAACAGATGCCAGACCCACCGCTGCGCACCTCGCTGCTGATTTGGTGCTCGCTAATTTTTGCCATTGGGGTTTGTGTGCAAATTGCTATTGCCCCCAATATGGAGCGATTGCTACTGATTTTTGTCTTTCTGCCCAATGTGTTTATGGCTTACAAATTCGGCTGGCAAGGCGGGGTGTTGGCGGCGGTGTTAGGTAGCCTGATGATAACCGTGACCCGTCAGGCCAGTGGAGCATTTCATGATTTGGCGGAACTGGAATTATTTCTCTCCACTCAAGCACTGTTAGGGCTGACGCTGGGGATCGCCATCAGCCGCCAACAACAGTTGGCGCAACATCTGCACCGTTACCGCAATCAGTTGGAGCAAGAACTGCAAACCCGCCGCAAACTGATGAAACGGTTAGTACGCACCGAGGAAGATGTGCGCAAAGAAATTGCTCGCGAGCTGCACGACGAAATAGGCCAGAACATCACCGCCATTCAAATTCAGGCGATGCTGGTCAACCGCAGTGCGCCCTCCCCGGCGGCACAATCTGCGGCTAATCAAATCAGCAGCTTATCGCAACGTATTCACCAAACCACCCGCCAACTGCTACGCCAATTGCGCCCACCGGTGTTGGATGAAATGCCACTGGATCAAGCCCTGCACCATCTGGCAGAAGAATTCGCTTTCGCCGAGCAAGGTATTCATTTCCAGTTGGATTATGCGCTGCCCGCGACACCCGGCGAAGACGTGGTGGTGTTTACGCTTTACCGGCTGGTGCAAGAACTGCTCAACAACATTAATAAACACGCTAATGCCAGCAATATTCAGGTTAGCCTGCGCCTGTCCGACAATATCATCACACTGGAAGTCCGTGATGACGGCACGGGAATTCCAGTGCAACCGCAAGGTGGTGGATTAGGTTTACGCGGTATTGAAGAGCGCGTGCGCGCTCTGGGCGGCGACTGGTTATTGCAACGCCGTTTAGGAACCCGAGTGGTGGTCAATCTGCCGACCCATGTCCGCACCAGCGACTCTGTGAACCTGCCCACAGAACTGAATCAAACACCCTCATAACTAAGCATTATTCCTAACCATCTACAACCTTGTCTCATCTCTTTTACTTTTTCCTTCCTTACACTCAACACAATTACCGGAGGAGTCCATGTCAGCACCGTCATTGTCGTCAAAGACTATATCCCCTGAGCCTTTGACGCCGGAACAGGTGAATGCGCGATACCGCTACTGGCGACCGCGCCTGATGGCCGCCATGGTGATGGGCTATGCCGCCTTTTATCTGACCCGCAAAAGTGTTAATTACGCCATGCCAGTGATGCAACTGGAGCTGGGGTTAGATAAAGGGGACATCGGCTTGCTGGGCACCCTGTTTTATTTGGCCTATGGCGGCTCAAAATTTGTGTCCGGCATTGTCAGTGACCGCACCCAAGCGCGCTGGATTATGGGCATCGGTTTGATGATGACCGGGATACTGAATGTGGTGTTTACCCTGTGCCACTCCCTGCCCGCCTTGTTGGTGGTCTGGACTTTAAATGGTTTCTTTCAGGGCTGGGGCTGGCCGCCTTGTGCCAAATTACTGAGCACATGGTATTCCCGCAACGAACGCGGGACTTGGTGGGGCTGCTGGAATACCTCAATCAGTATTGGCGGTGCCGCCGTACCTTTGCTATCGGCCTTTCTGGCCTCGCACTATGGTTGGCAGTCCGCACTGTTAGTGCCAGGGGCCATCGGCATCGTATTAGGTATTTGGTTGTGTTGGCAATTGTGCGACAAGCCACAACAGCAAGGTTTGCCGACCATCGGCCAATGGCGGCGTGACCCACAAGATCAGTGGCAGGAGCAGCAAAGCCCCCCCATGCCGATGGGACGTATTTTTCGCGATGCTATTTTGCGCAACCGCACCATCTGGTTATTAGGGGTTTCTTATGTGCTGGTCTACCTGATCCGCATCGCACTCAATGATTGGGGCAATATTTGGTTGGCGGAGAGCCATGGCGTCAATTTACTCAGTGCCAACGCCACTTTATCGCTGTTTGAGTTAGGTGGGTTATTTGGCGCGTGGTTCGCTGGTTGGGGATCAGATTTGTTATTTCGCGGTCAGCGCGCACCAATGATTTTGTTATTCGCACTGGGGCTGTTTCTGACCATGACGGCCCTGTGGCTGGCACCGGTAGATAACTATCCACTGCTGTCGGTGACATTTTTCAGTATCGGTTTTTTTGTTTTTGGGCCACAGATGCTCATTGGCCTGGCAGCCACCGAATATACCCATAAAGATGCTGCCGGTACGGTCACTGGGTTTCTCGGGTTATTTGCTTATCTCGGGGCAGCACTGGCGGGGTGGCCGCTGGCGCAAGTATTACAACATTATGGCTGGCAAGGCTTTTTTGCCCTGCTAACACTGGCATCGGCTGGCGTTGGGTTGTTATTGATGCCGCTGTTGATGGCCGGTATTAATCGATTAAAAACAGTTCGTTAAGTCAATAAAAGTACGTTAAGTAAAGTAAGTCATACCTCTACAATTGTCATCTTTATAACTGTCATATTTATAACTACAACTCTGCTTGCCCCGCACAACGGGCGCATAAGAATATAAAAAGGATAATGTTATGAAACTTACCTCTCTCTCAGCACTGATAGCCGCGGGCCTCGCACTGAGTGCTTTTACCACTGTCGCCAAAGCGGAAGGCCGTTTGGTGATTTATTGCAGCGCCACCAACGCGATGTGTGAAGAAGAAGCCAAAGCGTTCGGCGAAAAATACGATGTCAAAACCAGCTTTATTCGCAATGGTTCCGGCAGCACACTGGCCAAAGTCGATGCAGAGAAAAAGAACCCACAGGCTGATGTTTGGTATGGCGGCACTCTGGATCCGCAGTCTCAGGCCGGTGAAATGGATTTACTCTATCCCTACGCCTCCCCTAATCTGGCGCAAATCATGCCGCAATTCCGCGATCCGGCAAAACGCAAAGGTAACTATTCCTCTGCGGTATATATCGGCATTTTAGGGTTGGGTGTGAATACCGACCGCCTGAAAGAAAAAGGTCTGCCAGAACCTAAGTGCTGGAAAGACCTGACCAACCCAATTTACAAAGGTGAAATCCAGATTGCCGATCCGCAAAGCTCGGGTACCGCCTACACCGCGCTGGCCACTTTCTCACAATTGTGGGGTGAAGATGCCGCATTCGATTACCTGAAAAAACTCAATGCCAACGTGTCGCAATACACGAAATCGGGCATCGCCCCTGCCCGTAATGCTGCACGTGGTGAAACCACCATTGGCATTGGCTTCTTGCACGATTACTCGCTGGAAAAAGAAAAAGGCGCACCGCTGAAACTGATTTCACCTTGCGAAGGTTCTGGCTATGAAATTGGCGGCGTCAGTATTCTGAAAGGCGCACGTAACCTGGATAACGCCAAGTTATTCGTTGACTGGGTATTGTCAAAAGATGCGCAAGAATTGGCATGGCAGAAAGGCCAGTCTTACCAAATTCTGACCAACACCACCGCAGCGACCTCCCCTAACTCACTCAAGCTCGATGACTTGAAATTGATTAATTACGACATGGACACTTACGGTGCTACCGAAATGCGTAAGAAGTTGATCACCAAGTGGGTCAATGACGTCAAGATGGGCAAGTAACAGCCTACAAAATCAGCGAACCATAAAATAACTTAGCGCTTTTTCTATAACCGAGCCATTGGCGTTGTAGCGAACACTGCTGCAACGCCAAGGATGAAGGTTAGATCTGGGGAACACCATGACTCACTCACATGTTCTGCGGCTCCCGCAGACACGGGATACCATTTTCTATTGGTTGGCTTTCTCCGTGGCTGCTTTTGCCTTACTACCTGCGTTCAGTTTGGATTATGGCCTACTTGATGCCAGCCGTTCTGAGCTACTTGCCGCCTATGGCTGGTCCAGCTTAAATATCAGTATTGTATGGTTTGCCTTGCCATTAGTGCTGCTTTTCCGACCGCTTTCCCCACAAGGGCGCGAACATCGTGCCCGCCACCTATTTGATGCTGGATTCGCCCTATTTTGCGCCTTATTCGTGGTGATCACCTCAGCCTGGGTTGAGCGCGGACTGGGTTTTGCAACTATCGGGTTGTTTATCGCATTAGGCGCGGTCATTACGTTAGCGCTAGCTCGCCTTGAATGGCTGGGAGGCGATCGTTTTGTCCTCGGATCGCTGGTCACCATTATCGCGTTGATCACTGTTTTTATTCTGTATCCCAGTATCGCTATCTTCATTCCGATGTTTACCGATGAAAGCGGGGCTTTTGCGCCATGGCAATTTATGGCCATCCTCGGGCAAGCGCATATCCTGCAAGTGATCTGGAATTCGTTCGTGCTGTCGGTGGCAGTGGGTATTGGCTGTACTTTCTTTGGCATGGTTTTAGCCATATACACCACGAGAATTGCTAAACGCTCAGCATTGTTGGGGCGAATTTTCTCAATTTTGCCGATTGTCACCCCGCCATTTGTGGTTGGGTTGGGTGTCACCTTAATGATGGGCCGTTCCGGTTACGTGACCGAGTTAATGGTCACTTGGTTCGGGCTGACAAACACTAACTGGCTCTATGGTTTTACCGGTATTTGGTTGGCGCAAGTTTTGGCCTTTACGCCGATGTCATTTATGATCCTCGACGGCGCGATTAAAACAATTCACCCGTCACTGGAAGAAGCTTCCTATACCTTGCGCGCCAGTCGCTGGCAGACTTTTCGGCAAGTGTTTCTGCCGCTGTTAAAACCGGCATTGGCGAACTCATTCTTAATAGTCATCGTGCAATCACTGGCTGATTTCAGTAACCCGCTGGTCTTGGGGGGGAACTTTGACGTGCTCGCCACGCAAATTTACTTCTATATTACCGGCGCTCAACTTGATTATCCGGCGGCCTCGACCCTGGGTGTCATTCTGCTAATGTTCTCGCTGTTTATCTTCTGTATCCAGTATATGTGGATAGGCAAGCGCTCCTACGTCACCATCTCCGGTAAGTCCTCGCGTGGCGATGTCCAGCCCTTGCCGGTTTCACTGGTATGGGGCACAACGGCCATGCTGTATGTGTGGATTGCCTTTAACGTGTTGCTGTACGGCAGCATTTTCTACGGCAGTTTCACCGTCAACTGGGGGGTTGATTACACCCTGACACTGAATAACTTTAACCAGCTATTTGGGCAAGGTTTCAGTGATGGCGCATGGCCTTCGTTGCTCGATACGCTGCTCTATGCCGGTATTGCCGCCCCTATCACCGCCGCTCTGGGGCTGCTCATTGCCTATATCGTGGTACGCCAGCAATTCCGTGGCAAAAAAACCATCGAATTCAGCACGATGCTATGTTTCGCCGTGCCGGGTACTGTTGCTGGGGTCTCCTATATTCTGGCCTTTAACAGTGCGCCAGTGTATCTGACCGGCACTGCGGCCATCGTCATTATCTCGATGGTGATGCGAAATGTGCCCGTCGGGATACGTGCCGGGATTGCGGGTCTTGGACAACTGGATAAATCGCTGGATGAAGCTTCGCTCAGCTTACGAGCGGGTTCGCTGCGTACTGTGATTTATATTTTGCTGCCATTGCTGCGCCCGGCGATTTTATCAGCGCTGATTTATAGCTTTGTGCGGGCGATGACCACCGTCAGTGCCATTGTTTTCCTGGTGACGCCGGACACGCGAGTCGCCACCTCCTACATCCTTAATCGGGTGGAAGATGGTGAATACGGCATCGCAATTGCTTATGGCTCCATTCTGATTGTGGTGATGCTCGCCATCATCTTCCTGTTTGATTATCTGGTTGGCGAAGCGCGTATTGCCCGCTCGAAAGCCAGTAATGCTGAATAACGGCGCACTGATAAGGTTTAATATGATGACTAACGAAAACTATGAATCTGATAAAAATCATGGGTCTGATAAGAAACATTTTGTCGAACTCAAACATATCACCAAGCGTTTTGGCACCAATACCGTTATCGATGATTTAAATCTGGCTATTCCAAAAGGCGAAATGGTCACCCTATTGGGGCCATCCGGTTGTGGCAAAACCACCGTATTACGCTTGGTGGCTGGGCTGGAAAAACCCACTGGCGGACAAATCTTTATCGACGGTGAAGATGTAACGGATAGATCTATCCAGCAACGCGATATCTGTATGGTATTTCAGTCCTATGCCCTGTTTCCGCATATGTCGCTCGGCGAAAACATTGGTTATGGTCTAAAAATGTTGGGTCGCCCAAAAAATGAAATTCGCGACCGGGTGAAAGAAGCGCTGGCACTGGTTGATTTAGAGGGGTTTGCTGACCGTTTTGTTGATCAAATATCGGGGGGGCAACAACAGCGCGTGGCGCTGGCAAGGGCGCTTATCCTGAAGCCCAAAGTGCTGCTGTTTGATGAGCCGCTCAGTAACCTGGATGCCAACCTGCGCCGCAGCATGCGCGATAAAATTCGTGAATTACAGCAGCAGTTCAATATTACTTCGCTGTATGTCACACACGACCAAAGCGAGGCTTTTGCCGTTTCTGATACCGTATTGGTCATGAATAAAGGCAAAATCATGCAAATTGGCGCACCGCAGACATTATACCGCCACCCAGCTTCTCACTTTATGGCCAGTTTTATGGGGGATGCCAACGTCTTCCCAGCACGGATCAACAGTGATAGCGTCGAAATTTTTGGTTATCACATTCCGCGTCCACAGGGATTTGCTGATGGATATCAGCAAGCTACCGTGGGAGTAAGGCCTGAGGCCATTACGTTGAGCCAACAAGGTGACCCAAGCCAGCTCTGCACTATCAATAAAGTGGCTTATATGGGGCCACAATATGAAGTTCTGGTCGATTGGCAAGGCCAATCATTATTGTTGCAAGTGAATGCCACACAATTACAACCCGCTCCCGGCGACAGCTATTACCTGCAAATTCATCCGTATGGTATGTTTGTCTTAACGGATGCCCCACAATAAATGCCCCGGCGGGCAGTCTGATCACACCACTGCCCGCCATTTTACTGGTTATCAAATCGTTTTTTTGTGGGTAAACATTGAGCTAAAAGCTAAAAATCTCAACAAGTTGCACAAACTGTAAGCAAACAATCCAAATTTACTGTTTCCCCTTTGACATGTACCTCATACCCCGCTATTATTCGCCCCGTTCACACGATTCCTCTGTAGTTCAGTCGGTAGAACGGCGGACTGTTAATCCGTATGTCACTGGTTCGAGTCCAGTCAGAGGAGCCATATTAGAGAAGCCCGCTTAGGAAACTAAGCGGGCTTTTTGCTTTGGTTTTGATCTCACCATTTATCGTAATAGCGAGATTCTTAAAGCACCATTATGAATTTTTCATTCCCTCGCCCTGATTAATCCATTATAAAATAATTTGCTATCTATCTGATATTTATACTGGAATAGGATAAACGACATATCATGGAAGTTTCCTACATGCAGTAATGAAAAATCGGATATTTTTACAGTTAGAATGATTATTTGACTATTTTTTCTCTTTTTTTGAATGATTAATTCGAATTTTAATAAAAAAAATCCCAACTCTTTTATAATCAATTCACTAAGCAGAATAAAGCTGATGGTATGAATTTGGTTAAGCAGCCGCTACATGAGTAAGAATCTTTTCTTGATAATCTATAATTAGAGATTAAAATCACCGAAATAGTACCTTACATATACGCTAAATAATTCGTGTGGCAGGAAAGCGGCAAGCAAGAGAACTCTGATGAGTCAATGATTTGGGTGATTAAAGGTAGCTAACGCACATACAGTTTGTAGTATGGCGGGTATAATAATAGTTTGAGCATCGGCAGTAGCAGTTCTTGTTTATCTCATCTTGGGTAATCATTTAAAGTCGATCGGTGCTAACGAGCAGCAGTGAATTAACTCTGCGAATCCCAAGATATAACGGTTTACGGAGATAACATGACAAAATCAGTAATGATAGTTGATGACCACCCAGCAATTCGTGTCGCTATTCGTGCTTTACTGTCACAAAGCAATGAGTTTTCAACTATTTACGAGTCAGTTGACGGCAGTGAAGCCCTAGAAACATTAAAAAATAATCCTGTTGATCTGGTTATTATCGATATTGAACTGCCGAACTTTGATGGTTTTTCATTGCTGAAAAAACTACAGCAACGTGGTTTTACCGGTAAGTCATTATTTTTGTCCGCTAAAAATGAGCAGGTTTTTGCTGTGCGAGCATTACAAGCCGGCGCGAATGGCTTCATTAGTAAAAATAAAGATATTAGTGAAATTCTTTTTGCTGCACAGAACGTATTACGTGGGTATTCTTTCTTCCCATCTGAGACTTTGACCCAATTAGCTGGGCAACCCTCAAGTCATGATCCTGTCAATCGGGCTCGCTTGTTGTCAGAACGCGAGATTAATGTTTTACGTTACCTGGTCAATGGTCTCTCTAATAAACAGATTGCCGATGAGATGTTTATCAGTAACAAGACTGTCAGTACCTATAAAACACGTATCCTAACTAAACTAGGACTAAGTTCTGTAATTGAACTGGCGGATTATGCGCATACCCATAATTTGGTCTAGCTCAGACTGGTCTAATTTACCGCGTACCGCGTTATCTTTATATCGTTTGTTCTCTTTACGCATTTTACTGTGCTGTTTGCTATTACTAAGTGGGCAACTTTATGCAGCCCCAATGACAAGCCGTCAGGGATGTGATACTGGTCAACCATTGACAATACACAGTATCGCGAACAGTTACAGTGAAGACTTACTGCTGCCCCCGTCCACTGACGCGCGCCAATCAAGCCGGCGTACTGTGAAAGTGGGGGTGGTTATTGATGCTAATACACCCTTTGTCGTGAATCGCGATGATACTTCTATTGAAGGTATTGTTGCGGATTATCTAAAAATCATCAGTGATGCCAGCCAACTCTCTTTTCAGATGATTGGTTATTGTGATTATGGCTTGGTATTGAATGCATTAGAAAATGGTCAGGTTGATTTAATGGCTGGCACCCCGATGCCCGCTCAACCAGGGCTGATTGCTTCCCATGCTTTCTTTACTAACCGGCATGTGGAGGTTCGCAGCAAAAATTGGGATCCCACCAAACGCACCCATCCGGAAACGGTGGCCATCGTGAATAATGAGCCACTCTCACCGGAGTTTTTGTTTAATTATCATGCCGATAAAATCGTTGCTTATCCGAATCAATTGCAAGGATTACTGGCTGTAGCCTATGGTAATGCCGATGTGTTTGTCTCCAACGCCACATCAGCCAACTATTTGATTGACCAATTGCAACTGCTGACATTGCAAATTCGTAATTTTGCCCCTTATCACCCCGCCCCTTACACCTTTCTGGCGCTGGAAAAAAATCAAAAACTGATCGATTACATTAATCAGATTCTGGAATTACTGCCCAGCCGGGCCACGGGTGATATTCAACAGCGCTGGTTTGGCAGTAAGCATCATTACAATATTGATGCCAAATTACTTTTGACAGAACAAGAAGTTGCCTGGATTCAACATCATCCGGTGGTGAGTTATGTGGCGCCATTGGATCTGGCTCCGCTGATTTTTCGTGATCGCCAAACAGGCGAAATGGCCGGTTTTTCTATAGATCTCATTGATATTATTTCACGCCGAACCGGGATTAAATTTAAACCGGTTTATAGCAAAGATACCGGTGAGTCGATGCGTGATTTTATTGCTGGGAAAATAGATATGCTGCCCATTGTGGCAGTCCGTAATGGGCAATACGGCAACAACCTTTACTCCTTGCCTGTCGCCCAATCTTTGTGGGGCATCTTGACGCGAGAAGATCGCATTGATATCAACAACGTAGCGGATTTAGCGGGCAAACGGGTCGGTATACAAGCGGGCAGCACTTCCGGTGGAATTATTAGCAACCCTCTTTTAGCCCAAAAAATCACCTTTGTAGACGCGCCTGATACCATGACATTAGTGCGTTGGTTACAACAAGGAAAAGTCGATGCGATTATCAAGAATATGATGACCGCTAACTACCTGTCGGCACAGAACTTCACTCCCAATATTAAAACGGTGGCCGTCACCGGAGAAGAACCTTTGATGATGGCATTTGCCATCAGCCCGAAATTACCTGAATTAAAAGCCATCATTGATAAAGTCATTGAGTCAATTCCTCCGGAAGAGTTAGACAATCTGATCAGTGAGTGGAGTACATTCAAACCTAAACCGACCTCCTTTGATGAGCATTCATTGGAGAATGAATGGCTAATGTTGGCGCTAAAAATAAGCTCCGGTCTGCTGTTGGTCTTCGGCTTGTATCTTTGTTATCTGGTGTTCAATAAACGCCGCCAGGCCAAGTTGTTACAGGCTCGTTTACGGCAACAAGAATCCATTATTAATGCCCTGCCACTCGCTGTTTTTATTCGCACTAAAAAAGGTGAATTAGCGGTTTATAACAGTCACTTTGCCGCTGCACATCAAGATAAGCTGAACGACATGCTCAATCAGAAGACTGAGCAAGCCCACTGGCCAATGACCAGCCCACTTGATCGTGAGATAGATAAATATTGTCGTTATGTCTTACGAGACAGACAGCCCCAAATGGTGGATTTGTCTCTTGAGATCAACAATGAATTGCGTGATATTTTCCTGTGGATTATTCCACTGGATAATGCGGAACGCAGTCTGCTGGGCGGCTGGCTGGATATCAGCCAACGCAAAACTGTTGAGCGCGAACTGGAAGCCGCCCGTGTCGAAGCCGAAAGTGCTAACCGCACTAAGAGTACGTTCCTGGCGACGATTAGCCATGAACTGCGCACACCAATGTACGCCATTATGGGGTTATTGGAGCTGGAAATACGCAGTGACCAGCCGGTGGATAAAAACACGCTGGTGACAGTTTCCAAATCAGCTCAATCACTGATGCTACTGCTGGATGACATCATCGACTCCGCCAAAATCGAAGCCGGGCAGTTGAGTGTTCACCCTACTGTGGTGGATTTCCGTCAGGAAATAGAGCGGATGTTCACGATTTATCAGCCTATCGCCGATGAACGCAATCTAAGATTCTCTGGCTGGCTGGATGACCATATCCCTGATTTGGTGATGGTTGACATGCTGCGGGTACGGCAGGTGATGGGCAATCTATTGGGTAATGCCCTGAAGTTTACCGAACAGGGCGGTGTGTCAGTGGATATCACCTGGGAGGCCATTGACGAGAAACATGGCGTAATGAATATCGATATTACAGATACCGGTATTGGCATTTCCCCTGCGGCACAGGCCACATTATTCCAGCCATTCAGCCAAGCTAACGAGGGTAAATCACCGCGTTTCGGTGGCTCCGGTCTGGGGCTGTGGATCTGTCATCAATTGATTCACAAAATGGGTGGGGAAATAACATTAGAAAGTCAGCTTGGCAAAGGAACCAGTCTGTTTATTACATTGCCGCTGGAAATTGCCACAATCAGTGATTTGCCACCAGATTCAATCATTATTGACGTAGATGAAAATCAACTTAATCAGTTGAAAAACTTGCGTATTTTGGTGGTGGATGATTTACCCGCTAACCGCCAATTGCTACAGCAACAATTAGCCTTTATTGGTATCGAGCAAGTCATGAGTGCCGAAAATGGCGCTGAAGCTTGGCAAATATTGCAGCATTATAGTTTTGATGCTGTCATCACGGATTACAATATGCCGCTGATGAATGGTTACGAACTGGCCACCCACATCCGTAATAGTGCGACGATGAAAGATATGATCATCATTGGTTGCACCGCTGATGCGCGGGAAGAAAGTGCCACCCGTTGCAATGATGCAGGGATGAATGACTGCATGGTTAAACCCGTGACTATCGATACGCTGCGCACCACTTTGCTGCGTCAGGAGATTATTGGCAGTTATGTGGATACGGGACATCATCACACTGTGATTAATGATGTTACAGTGCAGAATCGCGGTCAGCAGGAAGAGATAAATTCAGGTGAGAGCGAATATCTTGTTGTTACTAAACAACAATCTCCTCTAGTAGCAGCGCAGGATAAACTAAAATCCCTATCGGGAGGCAATGCTGAAGTGGAGTTGCAATTATTACAATTTTTACTGGAAAGCAATATGCACGATACCGGGGTGCTGACACAACTGTATACGCGCCTCACTGTTGATGATGACAACACAGTTTCTGCTGATATTTATAAAGAAATGGCGAGTTTGGTTCATCGGATTAAGGGTGGTGTACAATTAATTGATGCCCAGATACTGGTAGATAGTTGTATTAAATTCGAATCCTTACTGCACGAACAAGATAGACATGCTGCTTTGGCTCATGGTACTGGCTATCTGGCGCTATTGGCTGAGATGAACCAATTATTGGTAAATTTGATAGCTTCATACTCTGAGATAGACAGCCCGTCGCCATAAAATAGAAATTAAAATGATGTTATTACTGAAAGCTCGTCAGAATTTTGACGGGCTTTTTTAATTTCTGATTATTTATATTTAATGACGAAAATATAACTTTATATAAGAATCCATCATAACTCATTGTAATAAGTGAAAATTATAATTCAACCTCATTTTAAAAGGACAAGTTCCTACAGGTTTTGTGGGAAATTTCACATATAAAACAAGGACGCCTCTCATTCTGTCGCTCAGGCTTTCCCCTTACACTACCACCGGCCCCAAAACCGGGTAGTGAATACACATAATGGAGGATCATCTTCAACGTAATAATCGCTTATTTTGTTGAATGATAAAGATCGCCGTTTACAAAAAAATATACCCTAAATAATTCGAGTTGCCGTCAACACACATGCAGCTTGAAGAATGATGGGGAGAAACATCATAAATTTAAGTGGGAATCTCATGGGAAAAACACTAATAGCGTTGGCGCTACTCACCCTACCGAGCATAGCGTTAGCTGCGACTTCAAATAACACTATCAAGTTTCAGGGAGAAGTTGCCGAACAAACTTGTATGGTTGATATCAATGGCACAGCCAACACCCCCGTTGTTCTGTTACCAACCGTCTCGACCAGTAACTTGAATCAAGTTAACTCAATCGCCGGTAAAACTAATTTCACTATCAACCTTACTGGCTGCAACATCGCCATACAAGACACCAAAATTAGTTCCGTTTTTCAAGGGATGAATGTCACACCCGCAGGTAATTTGGGCAATGTTGGGACAGCAAAAAACGTCGCTATTCAGTTACTTGACACTAATGGCGCACCAATCCGTATGTCTGGAGGCAGTGTTTCAGTTCCTGGAATTACGCTGGTCACTGGCGCGACATCCGCATCACAGGATTTAGCTGCTCAATATATTACGGAAGAAGGTCGCGCGACTGCTGGGAGCGTTATCGCTTCAGCTCAATATGCGATCACCTACCCCTGACTATTCGTGAAATCCGAACGACTTCATGAATATGTTGGCCAACCGGTAACGGAGCCGATACAAACTAGAAAAAATAAGGATAAGTAAGCACTATGACACTGATTGCCCACAAAATTATCGCCTGCTCGTTGTTGCTGCTTAGCGGCGTACCCTTATGGACGCAAGCCAGTGTTGTCATGACAGGGACACGAATCATTTATCCTGAGGGTACACGGGAGAAAGTGTTACAGCTCAGTAATAAAGATAACCACCCCAATTTGGTCCAATTATGGATGGATGACGGAAATAATCAGTCTTCGCCATCAAAAAGTGATGTCCCTTTTGCATTGACGCCACAAATATTCCGTATGGAAGCACAAAGTGGGCAAGTAGTCCGTTTGTCATATATCGAGCATAATTTACCTAAAGATCGCGAATCGGTTTTCTATCTGAATTTCTTACAAATTCCCGCCTTAAAAAAAGAAAATACACAATCTGAGAACAAGCTTGTTTTGATCGTTAATAACCGGTTGAAAGTCTTTTATCGCCCAGCAGCATTAAAAGAAAATGTCGACACCTTAGGTGAAAAGATTCGTGTCAGTGTGGAAAGTACCAGCAGCGACAAAATCAAGATAGATAATCCCACAGCTTATTATATCAGCCTGCGCGATGCCAAACTGGTCAGTGATGGGAAAACTATTTCATTTGCTACCAATGAGATGTTTGCTCCTAACTCAACCACTGACCTGGCTTTTCCTTCTGGGGTGAAAGCCAAAAAAGGCGAATTGTTGACGCTGAACATGGTTAATGATTATGGCACCAGCATCTCCTACGACTACCATTTGTAATGCTGCTGTGATAATGACCCTGAACGCGCCTGACGACAGAGATAACCCGTGAGGTTTGCTCCTTGGCTATCCTATTTGCTCACACAGAGTCTGTTAGTCAGTCATTCCGTGTCAGCGGCAGATGAGAGCAAACAAGACGAATATGTGTTTGAAGATGCGCTATTGCGCGGCTCAACCCTCGGCTTGGGTTCCATCTCCCGCTTTAATAAAAAAGACAGTTATGAAGCAGGCAAATACCAGGTTGATATCTATATGAACAGCAAATTTGTTGATCGTATCGAGCTGATGTTTATCACCAAAGGTGATGCTGTTGTTCCCTGCTTATCAGTGTCACAACTGCTACAAGCTGGCGTTAATGAAAATGCGCTAGAAAATGCCAATCCGGAAGATAACTGCCTGGATTTTAAATCCCTGCTGCCAGCCAGTGACTATCACTTCGATTATGCCAAATTGCGTTTTGATTTATCGGTTCCGCAACTGTTTGTTAAGCATGTCCCGCGCGGCTATGTTGACCCCCGTAATCTTACGGCGGGAGAAACTATTGGTTTCAGCAATTACAACTTAAACCAATATCATGTGAGCTATAACAAAGAGGGAATTAAACGCAGCACCAATTCAAGCTATTTGAGTTTGAACAGTGGTATCAATGCTGGGATGTGGCGCTTTCGTCAGCAAGGTTCTTTGCGCTACGACGATATTCGTGGAGCAGGCTGGACATCTAACCGGTTGTACAGCCAACGCGCCCTGCCCACTATTGGCAGTGAAATAACCTTGGGTGAGACATTCAGCTCAGGCCAATTTTTCTCCAGTCTCGGGTTTAGCGGCATAGCCCTAAGCACGGATGACCGCATGTTGCCGGAGTCGCAACGGGGCTATGCTCCTGTTGTCAGAGGGATTGCCAGGACTAATGCAAAAGTCACGGTATATCAAAATAATCGGTCAATTTACCAAAGCACCGTTTCACCCGGCCCTTTTGAATTCAATGACTTATCTGCCACCAATTTTGGTGGCGACCTCACTGTTGAGATTCAGGAAGCCGATGGCAGTATCAGTACCTTCCAAGTGCCTTTCTCC
Source organism: Yersinia sp. Marseille-Q5920 (assembly GCF_946902935.1). Taxonomy (NCBI): domain Bacteria; kingdom Pseudomonadati; phylum Pseudomonadota; class Gammaproteobacteria; order Enterobacterales; family Yersiniaceae; genus Yersinia; species Yersinia sp. Marseille-Q5920. The sequence goes on from NZ_CAMPQA010000006.1 coordinate 87,212, forward strand.
TCTGTACCCGAATCATTACGCCCCGGATATTCCCGCTACAACTTTGCAGTCGGCCAGGTTCGTGATCTTGGTAGCCATGAGGTATTCAGCGAACTGACTTACCAACAGGGGGTCAGTAATGCTATTACGGCCAATACTGGGGTGCGCATAGCCTCTGGATATCAGGCCGTTATGCTGGGAGGCGTTTTCACTCACTATATTGGGGCCTTGGGGTTGGATGCGACCTATTCACATGCCAACCTCCCCGGTAATATCAATTCACCCGATAATAGCGATTCATCCCGCAATACAAAACAGAATGGCTGGATGGCGCGTGCTTCTTTCAGCCGTACCTTTGAAGCGACCAACACCACATTATCCGTCGCAGGCTACCGCTATTCCACTGAAGGTTATCGTGATTTAAGTGATGTTTTGGGCATACGGGCGGCAAGTCATGGCAAAGCATGGAGCTCAGGGACTTACCAACAGCGCAGCCGGGCTGAGATATCACTTAACCAGAATCTCAACAATTACGGTTCGCTGTATTTAACCGCCTCTTCGCAGGATTATCGTAATTCGCGCAAGCGGGATACCCAGTTGCAACTGGGTTATGCCAATACCCTATGGCGCAATACCAGCTTTAACCTTGCGGTTTCACAGCAAAAAACCGGTGGCGGCAACAATGAAATTTACTTTGTCGACCCCGGCAGCGGTATGCCAGCAGCCAACGGAGCGAATCAGCTCGCGACTAATGAGACTGTGGTGCAAATGTCCATTTCATTCCCATTAGGGGGCAGCCCACAAGCACCTTATATCTCCGCTGGAGCGGTTAACAGCCGGGTCAGTGGTGCGAGTTATCAAACCTCCCTCGCCGGTGTGATGGGTGACGATCAGTCTTCCAGTTACAGTATGGACTTCGCGCGCAGTGAACAAACCAAAGAAAACACCTTTAGTGGCAGTTTACAAAAACGTTTGCCAAGTACTAGCTTAAGCAGCAGTGCATCACGCAGCCCTGGTTATTGGCAAGGTTCCACCAGTGCGCGAGGTGCGGTGGCCTTCCACAGCGGCGGTGTCACGTTGGGGCCATATCTGAGTGATACTTTTGCGCTGATAGAGGCCAAAGGTGCCAGTGGGGCCAAAGTGATGTATGGACAAGGGGCGAAAATTGACCGTTTCGGTTATGCCTTGGTCCCAACCTTGACGCCGTATCGCTACAATACCATCACCCTCGATCCCGATGGGATGGATTTCAATACTGAACTTCAGGATGGCGAGCGGCAAATTGCTCCCTACGCGGGTTCAGCGGTGAAAGTTAAGTTCCGTACCCTCAGCGGATACCCCCTCTTAGTGACGGTCAAATTGTCTGATGGTAGCCAAGTGCCTATGGGGGCGGTGGTTTACAGCACCATAGGCACCGCTGATAACAAGGACGGCGATGCCCCTCAACATGTGGAGATCGGGATGGTAGGCCAAGCCAGTCAGGCCTATTTACGCGCTGAACATGCCAGTGGGACGCTGTTATTGGTATGGGGAGATGCCGTCAATGAAAGTTGCCTGTTAGATTACGATTTAGGCACGCCGAACAATGATAAACAGCTGTATAAACTCGATGCCTTGTGTGTCGTTACCCAGCATTGAAGCAGAGAAACAGTATGAATCCTATGATACGCCACCGCACTCATCTCTACCGAGATAAGCCCCTTTTCTCTCGTCGCTTGCGATTATTTTTCTCACTCGTTTTATTGAGTTTCGCGATGCCCGGCTATGCTCAATGCGTCTGGAAAGGTGCCAATATCGGCGGCGATAACTACGGCGCTTCATTGCAACTCGGCAGCGTCAATATAACCAGCAATTACATTCAACCCGTTGATTCAATTTTGGCTTCCAGCATCATCAGCCTAGTCCCTGCCCGCTTCTGGTCAGACCCTGAAGCTGTTATCTATGAGTGTGATGTGGCCGATAAAGACAGTTTATTTGAAGTGTTTGCCACTAATGGCGACAGCAATGTCGGTGGCTACACCAATATGGGCGACAACTATTTTCAGACCTTTTTCCCTTATACCGCATTAAAACTGATTCACGTCGAGAGTGGCATCGAGTTCAACCGAATCTGGCAGCAAGTCCCGCTAAAAAAATACGATGTAGTGGGTAATAAAATTCAGATTAAAGGCAAGCATTTCAGTCAAATACGTGCAGAGTTGAAAAAGGTGGGTTCGGTGGATCGCACTCCAGGCCCTTCCAGTTGGGGGTGCCCTGGACCTGCGGCAGACAACTATTCCGGCAGCTACACCTGTAATCAGCCTAATGGTTATGTGGTATTCAAAGGCCCCGGCATGCCAGTGCCGGAAACCGGATATGATTCAGCGACTAATTATCAGACTTGGGGAACAGGTCGCTATATGGCATTTGGTATGAATACCTCGCCGGTTTCTATCCTGACACGTAAAAATACCTGTGTGGTGCGCAATGTTACGCCTTATGTGGTTTTCCCCATTATCACCGTCAATGAACTCAATGATAATCAAACACGTAGCACAGAAATCACCGTCGATATCGAATGCCAATCCGGCACAGAATCGGGTATTAATCGTGGACAAACAGCGCTGGGTATCCAAACATCATTACCGGGGTATTTGATAGCGCAAGGGTTAGGGTTGGTCAATTCTGCTGGCGGGGTCAGTTACTTACTCTCCGATCATTATGGCACTGATAGCCGTATTGCCACTGGCGTTGGGATCAGTCTCAGTGACAGCAACGGAAATGCCATGAATTTTGTCGGCTGGGGCGGGTGTATCAGCAATTGTGCCGCCACGACCAGTGCCGGTTGGTACCCGATTCTCACAGGAGCCAGTGCCAATGGCAGTAACGCTGCGGGATTCAACAATTATCTACATCACTTTACCGCGACATTAAAAAAACTGCCTAACGGCACTCCGACAGCCGGTAAAGTGGATGCCACCGCCTATGTTTTGGTGAAAATACAATGAGATACTTTTGTCTATTTTTGCTTATATTCAGTGTTAATCAACCGGCTATCGCGGGCCTGGTTGCAGCCTCAACCCGAGTCATTTATCAGCCAGAGTCACGCGAACGCACGCTGATGCTGGCGAATACCAATGATTACCCAGTCGTGGTACAAACTTGGATAGATGATGGGGATGTGGACAGCACACCAGATCAAGCTAAAGCGCCCTTTATGGTGTTACCTGCGGTATTTAAAATGCAGCCCGGAGCCGCACAAGGGCTGCGACTCATTAATAAAGGTGACAATCTGCCCACGGATCGGGAATCCGTGTACTGGCTTAATTTGTATGAAATCCCACCAAAATCAAACCGCAATGCTGAGGCTTATGCTCAAGTGGCGATAGCAATGAACACCCAGATGAAGATTTTCTATCGTCCCAATGGATTAACACCTAAACCCGATGAAGCAATGAAAAAGGTCAGTTTTACCCTGCAAAAACAAAATCAAAAATATGCTCTCACTGCTCATAACCCCACGCCATATCACGTTTCATTCGGTCAGATTCAGCTAAAAGACCGCCAGAAAAGCCATATCATCGCGCAGGAGATGAACATGATGATGACTCCATTCACCCAGCGGCAATATCAATTTGAGCATCCCCCCACATCACTCAGCGGTGAACTCACCTTGGACTATATATATTTTGATGATGCTGGTAACCAAGTAAAAAACAGTCAGTTAGTAAAAGTGACACCGTAACACTGACCAATGAATCTGAATCAAAATTCAATAAAAGACTAGAAAATGCACAAGTTTGCTGAAAAACAAGCCAATAAGCTCATTCTCTCAGCAAACGCGCATTTTTAATGTTTTTCTACTTTGACAAACGGCACCACCCCCGCTATTATTCGCCTCGTTCACACGATTCCTCTGTAGTTCAGTCGGTAGAACGGCGGACTGTTAATCCGTATGTCACTGGTTCGAGTCCAGTCAGAGGAGCCAAATTTTAGCGCCCTGGAATTCTTTTGAATTCCGGGGCGTTTTCTATTTCAGCGCTCAATACCGTCACGACAACACCGCACGATCAAATTGCCAACATGCTGGCACGCGCGACTGCTGGGGATGAATTTCTTGATGCGGCTAAAAAAGCTTTATGGGGTGAAAAAATAGCATGTTAGCCACCAATAAATGCTCAACAGCCCCGCCCTACTGAACTCACCAGCAGAGAAAGGCCATCGAGGATAATGCTCATATTACTGATTCAAGGCTTTTTTGGCATCCAACGCCTTGTGGATAGCGGCTTCCAATTCGTTAGCTTCGAATTTCGCTACATAGGCATCGGCCCCTACTTTGCGGACATGGTCTTCATTCGCGCTGCCCGATAACGAAGAATGGATAATGACCGGGATATTCTTCAGGAACTCATCCCGTTTGATATTCAACGTCAGTGTAAAGCCATCCATCTCCGGCATTTCTAAATCGGTTAGCACAAATGAGATTTTATCCGAAATTGGGCGGCCTTCGGCCCTTGCCTCTTCCGCTATCTTCTTGATTTTATTCCACGCTTCCAGGCCGGTGATATGCATTTCTGCGGGAATATCCATCATTTTTAGCGCCTGTTCCAGCATGGAGCGGGCGACTTTAGAATCTTCAGCAACTATGGCCACCGCGCCCGGTTTCAAATCGAAAGTTTTGGTCTTCTCGCTATCAATTTGAACATTGCGGTTGGCCGGAATAATGTCATATAAAATCTGTTCAACATCTAATACCAGCGCCAGCCGGTTACTGGCTTTATCATTGTCGAGACGCGCGATGCTGGTGATATTGCGGCTGTTGACCCCCGCGTCGGCCGCCAGCACCTGGCTCCATTCCAAGCGGACAATATCATCAACAGATTCCACCGCAAATGCCTGGGTACTGCGGGCATATTCCGTCACCAGTAAAATGTTCAACCCAGTTTTGGGTACACAGCCGACGATAGCCGGGAGGTCAATCACAGGAATGATTTCCCCACGAATATTCGCCATGCCCATCATGGGTGAAGCCATGCCCGCCGCTTTGGTTAAACTTGGCATCGGGACTATTTCACGTAATTTGAATACGTTAATACCGTACAGTTCAGACTGCTGTTCCTCCTGAGATTCCCCCAAACGAAACAGCAACAACTCAAATCTGTTAGAGGAGGTGAGATTCGTTCTCTCTTCAATCTCTTTTTGAAAATTATCCATACTTTCCCCGGTACCTTTTTTCTAAGATAGAGAAACTTGTCTCTCTATTATTATCGGCAATGGGTAGAAAATGCTTAATCATTCGACTGATGAAACCGAGAAAACTTTTCAATCCGCGCGCTAAACTGCTACTGACCCGCAAACACTCTTTCACTAAGAAAATCGATAAATACCCGTAACTTAGGCGTGATATAACGCCCGGAGGGCCACACGACATGCAAGCTGACGGTGCGTTTCATATAGCCGTTCAGCAAGGTGCGCAACTTACCTTCCGCCAGTGTATTTCCCATAGAAAAGTCCGGCAGGCAAGCAATCCCCAAGCCGCGCAGAGCAAAACACATTCTGGTTTCAATGTTATTGCACACCATCGAAATGGGGATTTGCAAATCCGGCTCATTGGGCAACGGCCAGGTTTCCAATTTGCCACTGTTGGGATAGCGGTAGTGCAGGCAGATATGGTTAGCCAGCTCACTCGGGTGCATCGGCTCCCCATACTGTTCCAGATAGGCGGGTGAAGCCACTAGCAGCACGTTGGACTGCCCCAACTTACGGGCAGATAGACGGGAATCTGTCAGTTCACCGGTGCGGATCACCGCATCAAACCCCTCTTCGACTACATCAACAATCCGGTCACTGAAATCCAGATCCAGTGCAATATCGGGATAAGCCAACATAAAATCAGCCAATACCGGCAACAGCAAGGTGCTTACCAAGGGAAAACTGACCCGCAATTTACCGCGTGGCTTATCAGCTAATTGCGACATTTCCAGCTCAGCGGCCTCGACCTCGGCTAAAATTCGCCGACTGCGCTCAAGAAAAAGTGCGCCTTCAGAAGTCAGTGCAATACTGCGAGTGCTGCGGTGAAACAGCCTTACCCCCAACCGAGCTTCAAGCCGGGCAATACTTTTACCGACCGCTGAAGCAGAAACGCCCAAGACACGCCCTGCCACCACAAAGCTGCGGGTCTCGGCCACTTGGACAAACACCGCCAGACTGCTCAAGTTATCCATCACATCTCCTATTGCGGACACTCTTGTCCTTTAACACTGGAAATCTACCCCACTTTATCCGGATTGCGTAGCTATCTATTGTTAGATTGCAATCCAGAGTTAAGTCATCATTCATTCAGATTAAGGAATTACTATGTTTGCCAATTCGTTAGCGCCAACACAGCCAGAACTGCTGGCAATCAGAATTAATGCCGTGATTGACAAGGCGCTCGCCGAACAGCGCTTGGTCGGTGCTGTGGTCATGGTGGCGCTTAATGGCGAAACCCATTTCAACCGAGCAGCGGGTTGGGCGAACCGCGAAAACGAACATCCCATGGCGACCAACACTCTGTTTCGATTCGCGTCCATCAGCAAACCGATTGTTTCCACCGCCGCCATGGTGTTAGTCGCACAAGGTAAACTCGACCTTGATGGCGATATTCGCCGCTGGTTACCTGACTTTCAACCACGACTGGCTGACGGGGAATTACCCCAAATTACGGTGCGCCAATTACTCAGCCATACCGCCGGTTTGGGCTATCGTTTTGTTGAAGCGGATGGAAATGGGCCTTATGCGCGCGCGGGCATCTCCGATGGCATGGACCAATCAACCATCACACTGAGTGAAAATTTACGTCGATTGGCGCAGGTGCCGCTGTATTATGCGCCGGGAACCGCATGGGCTTATTCATTGGCAATTGATGTTTTAGGCGCAGTGATTGAGCAAGTTTATGGTCAGCCATTAGATAAAGCCGTGCGGGCGTTGGTCACCGGGCCGCTACAGATGGATGATACTGACTTTTTTGCCCATGATGTCAGCTGGTTAGCGACACCTTATGTCAATGACATTCCTGCGCCCCACCCCTTGCAGGAAGGGGAAATTGCCGTGGTGTTTCCAGATACCGTAGGTATTGAATTTTCCCCTGCTCGCGCGCTCAATCGCGATGCTTTTCCTTCTGGCGGTGCCGGGATGGTGGGCAGTGCCAGCGATCTATTGCGCCTGTTGGAAACCCTGCGTCAGGGCGGTTCGCCCTTACTTCCGGCTGAATGGGTTGATGAGATGGGCCAGGATCAAACTCGCGGTATGACCTTACCGGATTCCCCCGGATTGGGCTTTGGCTTAGGTTTTTCCGTCCTGCGCTCGCCACTCGAGGCCAACTCCCCCGAGTCCGTCGGTACATGGAGCTGGGGCGGCGCGTATGGCCACTCATGGTTTGTTGATAAGATTCAAGGAATAAGCGTCGTCGCTTTGACCAATACTCTCTACGAAGGGATGTCCGGACAGTTTGTTAACGACCTGCGTGATGCTGTCTATGGTGTTGGAGAGCATGGTGTTGGAGGCCAATAATGAAAACAGCACCCTTTCCTCTCGCGGCCTTATTGGCACTGGCGATGACCGGCTTTATTGCCATCATGACCGAGACATTGCCCGCCGGATTATTGCCACAAATCAGCCAGGAATTGGGCGTTTCACAAGCATTGGCGGGCCAATGGGTCACTCTTTATGCTCTGGGTTCGTTAGTGGCGGCCATCCCATTGATTGCGCTGACCCGCAGTTGGGGGCGGCGTAAAGCCTTACTCAGCGCTATTGTCGGGTTTTTCTTATTCAATACACTGACGACTATTTCGCCGTGGTTCAGCTTAACCTTGCTGGCCCGGTTTATGGCCGGTGCCGCGGCAGGACTGGCCTGGGGACTGATTGCCGGTTACGCTCGCCGCATGGTGCAACCTCATCAACAAGGGCGCGCAATGGCGGTTGCCATGACCGGCACACCGCTGGCATTGGCGCTGGGTGTGCCGTTGGGAGCCTGGTTGGGCACAGTCCTCAGTTGGCGCAGCGCATTCGCCATTATGTCAGGATTAACTTTGCTGCTGATTGCCTGGGTTATCGTGAAAGTACCTGATTATCCGGGGCAATCGGCCAAACAGCAGCAACCCGTGCGCAAAGTCTTCATCACCCCCGGCGTGCGCCCCGTTTTGTCGGTTATCGTCCTGTGGATGCTGGCTCACAATATTCTTTATACCTATATTGCGCCTTTTATCGCTCCCGCAGGGTTAGGAAATCAGGTCGATAAAGTGCTGTTAGTCTTTGGGATCAGTGCGCTGGCGGGAATTTGGCTGACCGGGTTAGTGGTGGATCGCTGGTTGCGTGGCGCGGTATTACTGAGCATTGGCACCTTTGTTTTGGCGGCATTGATATTGGCTATTGAAGGAGGAACGCCCGCCGCTATTTACGGCAGCATGGTGTTGTGGGGGCTGAGTTTTGGCGGCGCACCCACCTTATTGCAAACTGCGTCGGCGGACGCCGCAGGGCAAGATGCTGATGTGGCGCAGTCAATGATTGTGGTGGCGTGGAATCTGGCGATTGCGGGCGGTGGGATAGTCGGTGGCTTGCTGCTACAAAGCGCCGGTACAGCCAGTTTCCCATGGGCGGTGCTAGGGTTATTATTCCTGGGGTTAATTATTGTGTGGCAAGCTCAGCAATACGGCTTCAAGCCGGGCATTCGTAGCGCAATGCGCGCTGCAAAATGTTGAAGTGATAAGTCTATACCCTAAATAATTCGCGTTGCAGGAAGGCGGCAAGCGAATGGGAGCAGCTAACACACATGCGGCTTGAAGTATAACGGGTATAAAACACCCACTATTCGGTGGGTGTTTTAAATAGAATTAATTGGCGTAGATAATTTTATCGGAATAAAGTGCTTCAATTGCTTGCTTATGCATATTTTTCTTTTTGTCGGTGACAATAATATCAATATCGTTGATATCACTTATTTTCATTAACCCGCTTTGACCAAACTTACTGGTATCACATAAAATCACTTTCTGTCGGCCCATTGCCAGCATTTTCTTAGCTATACGCCCTTCATCCAGATTTTTCACCATCACACCAAAGTCACTGTCTATTCCGCCCACCCCAACAAAGGTGAAATCAGTATGAATGTCATTCATTTGTTCAATTGTCTGAATACCTAAATTCGCTTTATAAGTATGATTATATTCGCCGCCTAAGACATGCACGGCAGCCATATTATTTTTACTTTTTATTTGATCGGCAATTAAGGATGAATTGGTAAAAACGGTGAATTTTACTAATGGTAAGAATGAAGCGAAAATAAGTGTGGTAGTACACGAATCAATAAATAAGCTATCGTTTTCAGTCACCAGTGAGGCGGCATATTGGCCAATTAACATTTTTTCCTGGCGATTTAAATCCATTCTTTGGGCAAAACTGCCCTCTTGTATATTCTGAACCTTTATCGCACCGCCGTGGACTTTAGTCACTTCGCCACTCTTTTCCAAATAGGAAAGATCTCTGCGGATCGTTTCAGACGTCACACCCAATTCCTCGGACAAACCAATAACAGAAACCTCACCAAGACTATCCAGCTTTTCCAAAATAAACTGTTTACGTTTGATCTGATTCATAAGAATAAAGGCCCGAAGCTGTGCAATATATTTCGTGTCATTCTACGCAATAATTTCATGAAAAAAAAGGCGATTCAGTCACAGTGGCCAGAGTTGATTAATGGCAAAAGCAACCCCGTGCTGGTTATTATCCTGACTGACTCTATCTGCGCAAGATTTGACAAAATCACTGGCATTGCCCATGGCCACGCCGACAGCAGAAAACTGAAACATACTGACATCATTCTCCTGATCGCCAATACTGACCACAAATTTTGAGCTAATATTTAAGTGCTGAGATAAGTAATGCAATGCTTCACCCTTAGTGATGCCCTGTTTCATTATTTCATAATAATGGTGACTGGTTTTACTGAGTGAATATTGGTGGTGAAAATCTTCATCTATTTTATCGGCAACACTATTAATAAAATCAGCCGAACCGACAATAGAGATTTTAACAATATCATCTCGCTGAGTAATATCCTTAGGTTCAATAGACACCAATTTCATAGCAAAGAGTTGAGATTCATAGCGCGTGTAATCACTGACATTCGCTGAGCTGGATATAATATTATCGCGGGTAAAAAAATGATGTGGGAATTCATTTTCTGCCAGCATGGTTATTGCATTTTGCACCGCCCCGCAGCTCAACGGTGTAAAACAAATATCTTTCCTCTCAACTGCGTCATATATCCATGCGCCATTAAACGAAATAAAGTAGCGAATCAGAGGTTCTAACTCAGTATTATGAATAACAGCTGCGATAGCCTTAACCGGCCGGGCTGAACATAAAACCACCGTGCCCTGATGATGAATAACATGCTTTATTGCACGGATATTCTCAGCTGATATTTGGTTTTCCTGATTGAGTAAAGTGCCATCAAGATCAAGAGCCAATAACCTATACATATTTTAACTCCAATAAAAAGGGAGAAAATATTATTGCTAATACATTCTCCCACCTGGCTAATATCCTACCATCAGTGAGTAATAAACTGCGTTACCACATTTTTGGCCGCATTGCAGACCACATTATCAATCGCGGTACCCACCACCAGAATATTAACGCCGGTATCTTTAAATGCTTTGGCATTTTCCAAGTTAATACCGCCCTCGGCTAACGTCGGGACAGAAACCGCGCCGACCAATGCCAACAGGCGCTGTTTGATAACATCAGGAATATCGCCAGCGCCAACACCTTCATAGCTCATGCCGGTCATTAAACCAATCATATCAACACCTAATTCCTCCATCTTTTTCGCCACTTCAGCAACATCCGCCGGGGTTTCAGCCGCAATACCGAAGGTATGCAAATCACTCGGGTGACCAATATAAGCATCCACTGTCAGGCCATATTTATGGGCTAAATCGACCAATTCTTTTAAATCTTCAAAACTGGATTTATGGGTATGTAAACCATCAGCACCAGATTGAGCTATCAATAAAATATCCTGCTCAGTCACCGGAGTGGGCACTGTTTCAGTAAAGCCTCCGGCAATTCCGACAGTAATGAAAATATCGTCCGCCACCACATTGCGCACCCCCTGCACCGCTTCCGCCATTTGCCCGATAGTTATTTCATGGCGGATACGCTCGGCAGCATGCATATTCGTCACACCATTATGGCCACGCGCCAATGCTAATGCCGGGTGATTCGGTTCTAATAATTTAACACCTGAATCGCATACTGCTTTCGCTAAGCGAGCATCATCTCCGGTTATTCCGGTACTCAGAATAGTTTGACCGCCATGTAACGCAATTGCGTTGCGTACTTTATCCATAGCGACGGAACGTTTTTTACTCATATCAGCGTTGAACATATTTACCTCTACTTGATTTATATAAAACTGCTTTTTTAATTGTTAACTTTTAGCCGAAATCCCTGGTGTTGGTGATTCGGGTACAGCCTTTTTAATTGCTACAAATTTATTAGCTAACAGAGTGATAACGCAGGTCAACACCAGTGTTACCGTCATAACTATCGCCATATAAAAAGCGTTATTTGATAAGAATGGTGAGGCGAAAGCAGGGACATAAGCCACACCTTTAATATTTAAGAATCCCAGTAACATTCCGCCGACACCGGCTGAGAATATCGCGCCAGCGAAGACGACTTTATTAGAGAACATAAACGGATAAGCTGATTCGACGAACGTCCCGAAACCCAAGTTAATTAATAATCCTGGGGCGGCAACCGCAGCTTCACTTTTTTCTCGTGGTGCAATGACGTTTGCCAGGTTAATACCGGCCGCAACCATCACCAGCCCGACCATATCCACGGCACCAAGGAAACTGACACCGGATTTTTCCATTTCCAGCAAGACCAGTGGCAATATTACTGCGTGATAAACTCCCCCCAGAATAGCCGGCCAAATAACCAAACCTGCCAGTAATCCCGCTAAAATTGGGCTGAAAGCCAGGGTGGCTTCGATAGCTAATTTAATATAGTCGCCCGCAGCTAAGGCCAGTGGGCTAAGCAGGTAATACATCACCAAACCGGAGAATAAACCGGACAAACCGCCCGCCACAATGTTGGTAGTGGTCATTGGGAATTGCCATTTCAGACACAGCCCGAACAGATAGCGCACCATAATACCCGCGCCGATCCCGCCCAGAATACCGCCAATTAACCCGCCTTCAACTGATAGCACACCGGCAACCACACCCGCCACAATCGACACTTCATCTAGCTCGGAAACCTGTTTGGCCGCAATAACCGCGACAATCACCGGCAGTCCCTTGAGCAACAATTCAAAGATAGCATTCAGTGATTGCAGCCCTGGGATATGGCTGAGCGCCAACACAATAGCCATGGCGATAAAACCGGGTAAAGCCGGGATCATGATGCTGCGAATATTGATTCTTTTTAACAGACTTTTATCGCTACCCGGCATATTGGCATCGGCGCTGCCCAATACTGGGGTATATTTTATCTGCCAGTATTTGCACAAAGAGGCAGTAAAAGAGATGGCCCGGGTACGGCTATTGGTGCCAGTGGTGCCGGAGGTGGCAATCACATTGGCACCTTTGGAAGTGATAATCGCCATTGAGGTGCCGCCAGTGCCGACAATTGGGATTTTCTTTTCTATCGCCGCCAGAATAGCTTCTTTATTACTGCGATCAGGATCAGCACTCATAATGATGATGCCGTCGATAGCACCAGCTCGGATTTGGGCCGCAATGGCTGCATCCGAGGATTTTACCGCGTCATTCACCTCTGACAATTTTCCCTGAAAGCTAATCTGAGGTTTATCGCTGTCCTCTGCGGTAATTGAATACACAGCAGCGGCGGTGGTCGGTTTTGCCACATCCATTGATTCTTCCGCTGCAATAAATTGCACCGCACTGACACCTAACCCCACAGAGTGAAGTTGAGTATAGATTTCTTGTAGAAGTCTTTCGGGGTATGCACCACCGAGATTGAACAGATTTCCCCCGCTGCTTCCGAGTATTGCTACATTTTTCATGTCGGGCCTCAAAAGATAAGAAATGTTATAAAGTGTTATTATGTTTTTAACTGCAATTCACAATCACAGAAATAACAATTCAAAGCAACATTAAACAACATAACATCACTTATTAGCCCCATTAACCTAATAGCTATTAACTTCATCAAGAAAGTAAAACTCTCAACAATTTAAACCAATATTCTTTAAAATTAAGATAGGTCAACATTAAAAGCCACAAAGTTGCTTTTTGTTGTTTTATTTTGTTTTGTTGTTTTCGTGATGAAGTTCAAATATTAGTGACGATCGTCACTTAAAGAGGGAAATCAAACAGAAGAATGCAGAGTGGTTTATTGCAGACATAATCGATAGCGGCTAATAAGCCGCCATGACTGCCATCATAATCAAGCCTTTGGCCGATAACGCCATAACCAACGGCCAGTGGACATGCGGCGATAAAACAACACGCCGCGCACTATCCAATCAAGGAACATCCCCATCCAAACGCCGGTAACACCAAACCCTAATGTCACCCCCAGAATATAACCAGCGACAATACGGCATCCCCACATTCCGGCGAGTGCCACCCACATGGTGTAACTGGCATCTTTCGCCCCTTTCAGCCCTGAGGGCAGCACCCAAGCCGCCGCCCAAATCGGCATAAATAGCGCATTAATCCAAATTAGGTGCTTAACGACCGCGATAACCCCCGGTTCATGGGTATATAACGACGCCAGAAATCCGGCACTGGGGATCGACAGCAGGGCAATAAAACACACCCCAAGAGTCGATAACCAAAAGATATGTTTGAGTTGACGAATAGGCTGCAAGATCTGCCCTTTCCCCAAGCGAGTCCCGATAATGATCGTCGAGGTATATCCCAGCGCATTACCCGGTAAGTTAATCAGCCCGACGATGGAAAACGCGATAAAGTTACCCGCTATCACTTCGGTGCCCATTCCAGCGACAAAACGCTGTGTAATTAGTTTGCCGATGTTAAACATCACCGACTCAACACTGGCAGGAATACCAATACTTAAAACCTCAAACATAATGGCTGAGGTAAAGGGCATAAAATAGGCTTTAAAGGGGATCCGCAGCGTATTATTTGCCCCGAAAATCAGCACTAACACCACCACCAAAGCGCCTAAGTAACGGGAAAGCGTGATGCCGATACCCGCCCCGACAAAGCCCAGTCCCGGCCAACGCCCCACGCCATAAATCAGCACGCTACTGATAGCAATATTGAGAATATTCATGGCGATATTGATAAACATCGGCAACCGCGTATTACCGGCACCGCGCAATGCGCCGCATCCCACCAGAGTTATCGCCATTGCCGGGTAATTCCACACCGTCAAATGCAGATAGGTCAGCGCCATCTTTTTGACTTCAGGATCAGCCTGACTGGCCATCAGATTGATAATGGTGTCTCCGGCAAAATGTACCAGCAGCACCAATAATAGCGAGATTAAGACCAGCAGAGAGATGGATTCGCGCGCTGCGGTTTGTGCCTGTTTGCGCTTACGTTGCCCCAAACTGAATGACACCACCACCGACGTACCAAGCGCTACAGAGGCAAAAAAAGCGGCGATGAGCATATTGAAGCTGTCGGCTAACCCGACTGCGGCCATGGCTTCTTTGCCCAACCAACTGACTAACAGAGTGCTAAACACCCCCATCAGCAGCACACACAGACCCTCAATAAACAGTGGGATCGCCAGCGGCGTTATCTCTCGCCAAAACAGCACTCGATAGGATTTCCGCTTTTTATACCATGCATTTTCGCAAAAGATTTTCAACTTAATATACTCGAATTATTTAAGGTATATACTCGATAAAAGTCGATATACACATTATAACAGAACAGTAAATTAATTTATATGAAACATCATTTCACAAAAACACCAATGAAATAGTTATGCAATAAAACACACATAAATATGCAAAATCTCTTTGACTCTACCCCTAGTTTTGCGATATCAATGTAGGCATTGAAACCTTTGCCAGACAGACCTAATTTATACAGGATTTAATTGATGACAACTATTCTCAAACACCTTCCTATTAATCAGCGTGTTGGTATTGCTTTTTCTGGTGGTTTGGATACCAGCGCGGCCCTATTATGGATGCAGAAAAAAGGGGCGATTCCTTACGCCTATACTGCCAATCTGGGCCAGCCTGATGAAGAAGATTACGAAGCTATTCCACGTAAAGCCATGGAGTACGGTGCAGAGAAAGCTCGCCTGATTGATTGCCGTAAACAACTGGTTGCTGAAGGGATTGCCGCTATTCAATGTGGCGCTTTCCACAATACCACCGCGGGTGTAACTTACTTTAACACCACCCCACTGGGCCGTGCTGTCACTGGCACCATGCTGGTTGCCGCCATGAAAGAAGATGGCGTGAATATCTGGGGTGATGGCAGCACTTATAAAGGTAACGATATAGAGCGTTTCTATCGTTACGGCCTGTTGACTAATGCTGAACTAAAAATTTATAAACCTTGGCTGGATACCGATTTTATCGATGAATTAGGTGGCCGCCATGAGATGTCCGAATTTATGATTCAATCCGGTTTCGACTACAAAATGTCGACCGAGAAAGCCTATTCCACTGACTCCAACATGTTGGGGGCGACTCACGAAGCCAAAGATCTGGAATACCTGAACTCTAGCGTCAAAATCGTTAATCCGATTATGGGCGTAAAATTCTGGGACGAAAATGTCGTGGTGAAAGCGGAAGAAGTGTCTGTCCGTTTTGAGCGCGGGTATCCGGTTGCGCTAAATGGTGTGGTGTTTGAAGACAGTGTAGAACTGATGATGGAAGCCAATCGTATTGGTGGGCGTCATGGTTTGGGGATGAGCGATCAGATTGAAAACCGTATTATCGAAGCTAAAAGCCGTGGTATTTACGAAGCCCCAGGAATGGCATTGCTGCACATTGCTTATGAGCGCCTGCTGACCGGTATTCATAACGAAGATACCATTGAGCAATACCATGCTAATGGCCGTGTTCTGGGCCGTTTGCTGTATCAAGGCCGTTGGTTTGATCCACAAGCGCTGATGCTGCGTGACTCGGCCCAGCGTTGGGTTGCCAGCGAAATCACCGGTGAAGTGACACTAGAACTGCGTCGTGGTAATGACTATTCCATCTTGAATACTGTGTCTGAAAATCTCACTTATCAGCCAGAGCGTTTGACCATGGAAAAAGGCGATTCTGTATTTTCACCAGATGACCGTATTGGTCAGTTGACTATGCGTAATCTGGATATCACTGATACCCGTAAGAAACTCTTTAGCTACGCCACCACTGGGTTATTATCTTCTTCAGCCGAGGTAGGTTTGCCACAGGTGGATAATAATAATTTGGGCGCGCGCGGGATTCAGGATAAGAACAAGTAACTCTTTTTTAAATACCAACCGGATCAGTTTTAAGTGATCCGGTTTTTTTTGCAATGGCGCTCCACTTTAGAACGCCACTTAAAATCATAATAATCAATGTGATAACTGCCGTTCTTTAAACTCAACTGGGTCATGCTTATATTGGAAAGCAAAAACAAAAATAATCACCAGAACAACAGTATACGCGGCAAAAGATAACCAAATACTATTCCAATCCTTTACACCATTGACAGTAAAATAATCAACCACATGCCCACTGGCTATCGCGCCGACATAAGCTCCGACGCCATTGACCATCGTCATAAATAAGCCTTGTGCGCTGCCTCTGATATTATGATCCACTTCTTTCTCGACATAAATTGCACCAGAAATATTAAAGAAGTCAAAGGCACAACCATATACCACCATGGATAACAGTAATAAAAAGATGCCAGTGGCAGACGGGTCACCATAGGCAAACAAGGTGAAACGTAGAGTCCAGGCAATCATACTGATCATCATCACGCGCTTAATACCAAAGCGAGATAAGAAGAACGGAATGGTGAGAATGAAAAATACTTCGGCGATTTGTGCCATCGATAATAAAATTGATGGGTATTGAACTACCAGACTGTCGTGATAAATCGGATTTTTTGCAAAATCATGCAGGAATGGACTACTGAAAGTATGACTAATTTGTAATGAGGCACCCAGCAACATAGCAAACAGGAAGAAAATGGCCATCTTCTTCTGTTTAAATAATACGAAAGCATCAAGCCCTAAAATATTAACCCACGTGCGGTCTCTTTTAATATTAGAGGTTGGACAGCTGGGTAACGAAAGAGCGTACATCGCTAATATCAATGCAGCACCTGAAGCAATATAAAGCTGAATATTGCTCAATTCAAACCCGGATAAACTGATCGCCCACATGGCAAAAATAAAACCAATGGTGCCAAAAACGCGCACTGGCGGGAAATCTTTAATTGTATCCAACCCGGCTTTTTCTAAACAAATATAAGAAATGGTGTTAGCTAATGCAATCGTCGGCATATAAACCATCGCATTGAACAGCATAACAAAGAACATAAAATTAGGGTCTGTGATATTCGCCGCAATCAGCAATGCAATTGCCCCCAATAGATGGCAACAAGCATAGAGAATATTGGCTTTTATCCAACGGTCAGCAATGATACCAATAATACTCGGCATTAAAATACAGGCAATTCCCTTGGCCCCATAGACCAAACCGACTTGTGAACCGGTAAAATTCAGCGTATTCATCATGTAAGCGCCCAGTGTCACTAACCAAGCTCCCCAGATGAAAAACTGCAAAAAGAACATAACTTTAAGCCGTTTTTTTATTATCATTTTTATTCTCCGTGATACTAACGTGTCGAGGGAGTTATTTTTGCTTATTGAGTTTGTAGGGGACTTCCCTCTTCAGAGATATCCTTTCGTACTTGAAATTGCGCGGTTATGAGCGGTAACACCAAATACGAAAGGGTTAGAGTTTGTCGATCAGCTTTGTGCTTTGCTTTTCAAGAAAGCTTCAATCAGTTTGGTGAAGTTAACTGACGCTAATTTTGCACATTTTAAGGTTTGTTCATGGGATAGAACCACATCGGAAAGGCCTTCAGCCAAGTTAGTAATCGCGGTCAATGCAATCACTTTCAAACCACAGTGTGCTGCAGACAAAACCTCTGGCACCACAGACATGCCCACTACGTCACCGCCAATAATTTGCATCATGCGAATTTCAGCTGGCGTTTCAAAACAGGGGCCAGGATAAGAGACAAACACCCCCTCGGTCAGAGGAATATCAAGTTGTTGGGCAATATTAGCCATATCGGCGCGCAAATCTTTATCATAGGCATTCGCCAGACTAAAGAAACGTGGACCAAAACGATCGTCATTAGGCCCAACCAGTGGCGTGCCCGGCATGGTATTAATATGATCTTTCAGCATCACCACTGAACCTGGTAATACTTCTGGCCGTAATGAACCGGCAGCATTAGTACAGAAAAGGAATTCGCAACCCATGAGTTTAAATGTGCGCACTGGGTTGATCATGATACTCATGCCTTTACCTTCGTAAAAGTGGCCACGGCCTTTCATGCACATCACAGGAACACCAAATAGGGTGCCTAAAACTAATTCACCGGCATGACCGTGAACTGAGCTTACGGGGAAACCGGGGATATCAGCGTAGCTAATGGTGGTTTCATTGCTAATTTGGGCGACTAAATCACCGAGTCCTGAACCTAAAATAAATGCAATTCGGGGCTTAAATCCGGGTTTTATTTTCTGAATAACATCGACAGCTTGAAATGGTAATTCACTGAAATCAGCATCAATATTTGAATTTACTGTTGTCATAATAATAACCCTTAATTATTTTCATTTAATGTCTATCAAATAAGCATGTTAAATAATAAATATTGTAGAGACATAGGTAATCTATCGTAGTGGGTTATGACGTAACCAATACTAAAAACCTGCTTATCGATACTTAAAAGGTAATGGTTCAGTGTCTGTTTCCACGTAATTATCGTCGATCACAAGATGGTAATAGGGATAGACATGACAACCAGGATACTTAAAGCACATTTACAAATGCTGGGATTTACCGCGCTACTCGGCGGTTCCTTTATTGCCAGCGCAACCATCAGTAATGCATTACCGCCCATGGTTATTACTTGGCTGAGATATGCCATCGCCAGCCTGCTTTTTATTGTTTTGCTGGTAAGCCAGGGTTTACTAAAGCGACCTAACTATCGCGACTTAGGCCGCTATACTCTCATTAGCCTGCCACCGCTGCTCTATTTTGCTTGTATGATATTTTCACTTCAGACGACCAGTGCATTAAATTCAAGTGCGTTATACACCACGGTGCCCTTAATGAGCATGATAATGAGCGGGGTATTACTGAAAGCAAGATCCACATGGTCAGTATTTACAGCTTTATTAATGGGTATTTTGGGGGCATTACTCATCATTTTTAAAGGCGACTTGTCCCAGTTATTGCAATTGTCATTAATTCCATCTGATTATCTATTTCTATTTGGTTGCCTGGGTATGGCACTGAATCCTATCGTGGTGAAAAAATTACATCGAGGTGAACCCGCACTGGTTTTGACTGGCTGGAGTTTAATTTGCGCCACGTTATTATTGACGGCGATCGTTGTTTATCAACTTCCTAAGATTGAATGGCGCAATATCAGCGTAATAACCTGGAGTGGCGTTTTTTACCTTGCCACTTTTGCTACCGCATTAAGTTTCTTTTTGTTCCAAAAAGCCTGTATTGTGCTGTCTCCAGCCAAAGTCTCCGGTTATGTGTATCTGATTCCGCTGTCAGTTATTGCGACAAATGTGATGTTAGGACAGGTAATAAATTGGCAGGAGATAGCCGTTGGAGCCGTTTTAGTCATTATCGCGATGGCTATTTTGGTCAAGGCTAAGTGATATTGACTCAGCCCGCATTTAAAATAACTCAAGCAGCTGCTCTAATGCCTGAGTCATCGCGCCAGGATGATAAACGGCAAACAAATCGGCAGAGAGATTTTCTTTCAGTGGGATAAATTTAATATTTGGCCAAGGAATTTCCTGCATGCTTTCAGGAACTAAGGCGATACCCAGATTGCTGTTTACAAAAGCCAATTGGGTTTGTGGCTCATCAAATTGGTAAATAGTCCGCGGCTTACAGCCAGCACTAAGGCAGCTATTATATATTTTTTTTGAGTAACCGGAGTTAGTAAAGGTGAGAAAGATTAAGTTCTGACCCGATAAGTCTTTTAGAGAAAGTATTTCACTCTCGGCCAGTTCACTCTCATGAGATACCGCCACCGCTACGCGTTGCTTTTCGACCCGCTGATAGACTAGCGCAGGATTCTGTTCCAAATCAGCACAGCGCCAAAATCCGATATCAAGTTTCTTATTTAATAATGCTTCATACTGCTTACTCGGCGGGAATTCATGCAAAGACCACGTGGTATTAGGATTAAGTGTATTGAAGTTCTTAAACTTCTCTAATAGCTGATGCCAAAGAGCTGAACCAATGATACCGATATTAAGGTGGCTTTGTTCATGGCGAGCAATATAAGAGACACGGCTTAATGAATTTTCAATATTCTCGAAAACTTCTTTCATTTCAGCCTGCATCATTTCGCCAGCAAGGGTTAATACAACATTGCGGCTATCCCGTATAAACAAAGGGAATCCTAAGGCATCTTCTAATTCTTTAATTTGTAAACTGAGTGGCGGCTGAGAGATATGTAGGCGTTCAGCGGCTTTTCCGAAGTGCAATTCTTCTGAAACGACTAAAAAATAGCGAATCATTTTTAAATTGATACGGCCGGAAAAAAGAAGCTTCTGCATGCATTATATCCAATTATTTTACTGCTTAACCTGCATTATGTTTTTGATACTAACATTATCTGATTACCCAATGACTAAAAAACCACCCGAATGATTCAAAGCCATTGGATTTTCAGATAGATATAGCTAACACCCCTGCAATGTTTAGGGCGACGGGGGCGCGGGCAATTCGATATTACTCTCCGCCAACGAACCCATATTGTTATACATCGCACAGGCCGCATCCACTAAATGCATAGCAAGCGCTGCGCCGCTGCCCTCGCCTAACCGCATGTCCATTTGTAAATAAGGTTCCAATTGCAAATGATTTAGAGCAATAACCGCGCCTTTTTCGGCCGACAAATGAGACGGAATCAGGTAATCACGCACTTTGGGTTCGATACGGCAAGCTGCCAATGCGGAAGCATAGGAGAGAAAACCATCCAGCACTACCGGCAAACCCGCCGCCGCCGCGCCTAACATCACCCCGGCCATGCCCACCAGATCAAACCCCCCCACTTTCGCCAGTACATCAATACCATCATTGGCGTCCGGTTGATTGGTTTCAATCGCGCGCCGCACTACGGCGATTTTGTGATGTAATTGCTCGCTGGGGAAGTTCGCGCCGATGCCTACCACTAATTGTGGGTCGCTGTCGGTAAACACACTAACCATCGCCGCTGCGGGGGTGGTATTCGCTATACCCAGCTCACCGACGCCAAACACTTTCACTCCGTCCGCCGCCTGCTGTAATGCTAACGTGGCGCTGGCAACCAGTAACTCTTCGGCCTGTTGGCGAGTCATGGCCGCTTCACGTGCAATATTGCCACTGCCACGCGCCACTTTCATATCGATCACGCCGGGGAGTGTATCGCTATCGATGCCCACATCCACTATTTTCACTTCCGCACCCGCGTTAGTCGCCAACACGCAAACACCGGTTACGCCTTTCACCATATTCAATGCCTGAATCATCGTCACGGCCCGCGGTGAGATAGCCACTCCCTCATCGAAAACCCCATGGTCGGCCGCCATGACAATGATTTGCTTGCGATCAACTTGATGGCCGTATAAACCGCGCATTCCTGCCAATTGGATAGCCAATTGCTCCAAACGGCCTAAGCTGCCGCAGGGTTTGAGCAGGCCATCTAGCCGCACTTTTGCTCGGCTCATCGCCCTACTATCCAACGGCCCAATCCTGCGCAGAATGGATGAAAGTGTTTGCATGCCTTTAACCTCGTGTTGCGGGCTGCCAAACAGCCCGGCTGTTGAACGCACGCAGAGTGACAAATCCATCATGGATTTCCAACACGCTGTATGCCCCTTGCTCAAAATGAAAATGCCACATGGCGACCGCTGGCATAGCCAATAAGCGCGCCAGCATCAAGCTTAAGACCCCTTGATGGGCCACCACTAACTGATTTTTTTCGTTATCTTTGGTTGAAAGCAGTGACTGAACCACACTTTCTATTCGGGTTGAAAATTGTGGAAAAGACTCCCCACCGGTGGGGCTGGCCTGTTGCCAGTCAGCTACCCATGCCGCCCACGCATCAGGATCTTCATGTTGTAAATCATGATGATGGCGCATTTCCCATTCGCCGAAATTCATTTCATTTAATTGGTCATCAACTAATTTGTTATCAACTGATTTGTTATCAACTAATTTGTTATCAACTGATTTATTATCAACTTCCGCATTGAGTGAATGCCCCGCCAGCACGATATCGGCGGTATGGCGGGCGCGCAGCAATTGGCTGCTAGCAGCGTGGGCAAACTCCACCTCCGCCAACCAACCCGCGACATTACCGGCCTGCTCTACCCCCAATGGGGTTAACGGCACATCGGTCAGCCCGCAAAAAACACCGCGTAAATTAGCTTCAGTTTGCCCATGGCGCACTAGAAAAAGTCGCATAGAATGGCTCATTAAGAGTTCCCAGAAATCGGCAATGTCATAGCAGCGCCAGTAAGAATACCAACTCGCCTACTTCAGCCGCTGCGCCCAGCGTGTCACCGGTTTGCCCACCTAAACGGCGGTGCAGATAAGCGGCCAATAACAGCACCACCATCATGCTGATCACCAGCGCTAATAGCGCCGCACCTTTGCCGAGTAACAGGGTTAATATCGCGCCAGCCACCAATGTGACGGCCGTTTGTTTCCCCGTCACTTTGCCGATATAAATATTGCCCAACCCGTTGCCTTCACGGGCATAGCGCTGGCGATACATCAGCAGCACAATCACCGTGCGCCCGGCCACTGAAGCCGCGGTGAGCATCATTAGCATAGGCGCATCGCGCAGGGCCAGCTCACTGACCACCAGCACTTTTGCCACCACGATAAATATCAGCGCCAAACCGCCATTGGTGCCGAGGCGGCTATCGCGCATGATCTCCAACATTTGTTCGCGTTTGCGGGCAGAAAACACCCCATCACAGGTGTCGGCCAGCCCGTCGAGATGAAAAGCACCGGTAATGAGCGCCAGCGCCAACACATACCCCAAAGCCGCCAGTGGTATGCCACACCAAGGTGACAGCACGCTAAAAACTATCGCGCCGAGCACCCCGACAATCAGGCCAATGAGGGGGAAACCAATAATTCCGCGCTCATAGTTATCCATCGCCAGCCCTTGAGTCCAGCGCTCTGGCACTGGAATGCGGGTCATAAACTGCAATGTTGCGAGAAATAAACGCAGGCTCATTTAATCTTTACCTCGATGCCCGACACCACTAAATACACCTCATCAGCGGCGGCGGCCAGGCGCTGGTTGACTCTGCCAGCGATGTCGCGGAAATGCCGCGCCAGCCGGTTTTCCGGCACTATCCCCATGCCCAATTCATTGGTGACCAAATAAATGGGTGCATGGCTACGGGTGCAAGCGGCCAGCAACTCAGTCATTTGCTGCTGAATATTCACTTCAAGCGCCGCAAAATCCATCTGCTCCGGCGGCGTATCGCCCGCCAGCTCAAACAATAAATTGGTGATAAGTGTGGTAATGCATTCCAACATCACAGCTTCGCCGGGTTCGACCTGCTGCTCCAGTACCGCACCCAAATCCTGATAACCTTCCCAAGTTCGCCAGTGTGCTGGGCGGCTGGCGCGATGTAATGCAACCCGCTCGGCCATTTCCGCATCCGTCACCACCGAGGTGGCAATGTAAAACACGCGATCGGCAGCTTGCGCTGCCAAACGTTCGGCTAATGAACTCTTGCCACTGCGCGCTCCGCCGGTAATTAAAATCACTGCACGCGCTCCTGTTGATGTGCTGCCATTAGTTTAATAATTCTATCTATATCAATATTTTCCCGCATGCTTGATGCCAGAATATCGAACTGTTGTTGTTTATGTTCAGCATAATTCACTGTTACGCCGTCGAAGGCGGTCAGCCCTTTGCGTTGGCGCAAGCTATCCAATAACGCGCGGGTAAAATGGTGGCTGTCAAACAGCCCGTGGATATAGCTGCCCAAGACGCTGCCCTCAGAATTCACCGCGCCATCCCCCCACTGCTCGGCTTGCCCATTGCGTAAGGTTAAGCGCGCAAAAGGGATCGCGCCGCTGCCCAACAAGGAAACACCCATGTGGATTTCATAGCCTTCAAGTGAGTTATCAGCGCAATTTTCTAGTATTCCCGGCAGGTTAGTTTGGCAATAGCCACTCACTCGCGTGGTCACTTTCTCTGACGCGAACTCAGTTTCTACATCCAATAACCCCAAGCCATCCATCTGCTCAAGACCCGATTCCACGCCGTCAATAATGCGTTTCCCGAGCATTTGATAACCGCCGCAAATCCCTATCACTGGCACATTATGCTGATGTTGCGCCAGTAACGCCGCCGCTAGCCCGCTGTGGTGCAACCATTGCAAATCCCCCAGAGTATTCTTGCTGCCGGGCAGGATAATCAGGTCTGGCTGGCCTAGCGCCGATGGCTGCGAAACATAGCGCAGGCGCACATCGGGCTGAGCGGCCAGTGCATTAAAATCGGTAAAGTTGGCGATATGTGGCAAGCGGATTACCGCAATATCCAGTGCCTTTTCTGCCGTATCCTGATATTTACCCTTTTGTAGCGCGACACCATCTTCATCTTCCAAATCAATATCTAACCACGGCATCACCCCCAACACCGGGACATTTGTCAGGGCTTCAATCTGTTCCAGGCCGGAAGTCAGCAGCGCGATATCACCGCGAAACTTATTGATTATCACCCCTTTGACTCGCGCTTTTTCATGTGGATGCAGCAAGGCCAAAGTGCCATAAATAGCCGCAAAAACACCGCCGCGATCAATATCGGCCACCAGCAATACTGGCGCATCGGCCATTTCAGCCATACCCATATTGACGATATCACGGTCGCGCAGATTAATTTCCGCCGGGCTGCCCGCCCCTTCCAGCACCATGACGTCATATTCGCGCGCCAGACTGTGGTAAACCTCGCTGATTTGCTGTTGTAATTGCGGCTTGTATTGATGATATTCCACCGCATCCATATTGCAGGCCACTTTACCCATTAAAACCACTTGTGCCTTGCGGTCACTGGTGGGCTTGAGCAACACTGGGTTCATGCGGACATCCGGCGCTATTCCAGCGGCTTCGGCCTGAAAAATCTGCGCCCGCCCCATCTCTTCACCTTGCGGTGTAATGCCCGAATTGAGCGCCATATTCTGCGATTTAAACGGCGCACAGCGATAGCCATCTTGCATAAAAATGCGGCATAACCCTGCCACTAATACACTTTTACCGACGTCAGAGGCGGTGCCTTGCACCATTATCGATAAATTCATCACTGGGCGACTCATCGCACTTCCTCCGTTTCCCGCTGACGCATCAGCGCAAAAAGTTGCTCTTCCGTTTTACACAGCGGCAAACCCAGCTCAGTGTGCATTTTGATCAACCACGGCTGAACCAGCCCAGCGGCTTGCAGTTTATCTTGTTGCAGGAATACCTCGGTGGTTTCACCGGCAATCATCAGGTGGCCATGGGATAAGACATAAAGGTAATCACAAACCTTATAAATCAAATCAATATCATGGCTGGAGAGAATAACCCGTTTTCCCTCTGCAACAATACGCTCAATGAGAGTAATCATGTGCTGCCGCCCTGCCGGGTCTAGCCCTGCGGTGGGTTCATCCAGCAACAGATACTCCGCCTCCATCACCAACGCACCAGCAATGGCTACCCGTTTTTTCTGCCCATGACTCAAATGTTGGATAGATTTATGGCGAAATCCCTGTGCATCAACCAAGGTCAATGCCCGGTCAACCCGCTGGGCAATAATATCTTCTGGCATGCCCAAATTACGCAGGCTGAACGCGATGTCGCTGTCAATATCAGTATAAAAAATCTGCTGCTCTGGGTCTTGAAATACCGTCGTCACTCGCTGGCGCAATTCACGTAAGCTAGCTTTCTTATAATTAAGCGGCTCGCCTTGCCACAATACCGCACCTTGCTGGGGTTGCAGAATACCGGTCAGATTCATAAATAACGTGGATTTACCACAACCATTGGCCCCCAAGACACCGGTGACCGCATGCTGACTGAAATCCAGTGTCAGGTCATGCAATACCTGCTCATCTTGATAGCTGAAACCTAGCTGCCGGGTGGCTAACATTACATTCTGCCTTACAGGTGGAAATCGCCCTGATAGAGTTTCATATCCAGCGAGATGACCATCTGCTGATAGCGAATCATCACGCGGGTAAATAGCATACCAACCAACATTGCCAGCGAGTGGTAGCCGGTACGCAATGAGATATAACCAAATCGCAAAGACTGCGCCTGTTGAATCGCGGCCGCCTCTTCAATCAGAATAAAGATAAAACGCCAGGTCAGCAGAATTTGCTCGGTCAACAAACGCGGCACATGACAGCGCTTAAGTATCTGAATAAGCTGCGGGAAAGGCGTATTCAGCACAAACCAGAAGGTGGCTGCCAATGCCGCCAAACTGCGCCACAGGGTTTGATTGGCGGTGGTTAAACCGACTCTATCCAGCCCAAACCACCAATGACCGATCTGCACGCCCCACCACAAACTCTCCGGTTGGCGCGAGAGGGATAGCACAATGGTCACCAATCCCACCAACAGGAAAGAAAGTGGTATTGCCAGCCAGCGCAAATAGCGGCGCGGCCCCACTCGCAGCAGATAACATGTCAGCCCGGCGATAAACACCAATAACAGCGCCTGATACATCGGCGGGCTAAGCATTGCCAACAAGAGGAAAACGGCATATAGCACCAGTTTTCCCATTGGGTCGGCCTGTCGCCAGCGGCTTTGATAACTTAGTTTATCAATCCCCAGCATGCTCACCGCGTTTCCCCCGGTAATAGCCCAAGATATAAAAGATCACCGCCGCGCCAATGGAACCTTGTAAGGTGAACAGCAGACTTTCGATTTCACCACTGGCCGGTTCATACAGCGGCGTGAACCACGGCTGATAATCAGGAGCCGTCACCTGGATCAGGGCTTCAGCTTCACCGTCTGAGCCGCCGAATTCGCCGCCGTGGTCAATAAAGAATGGCAATATGACCAGCGCGATAACCATCGCCAGCAAAATAAGTGTCTTTTTCATGTTAGTGACTCCCTGCGGGAATTAACTGCCGTTTGGTTAATTGGTCATAAATCATCACCGTCAATAAACCTTCAGCAATGGCAATCGGGATCTGGGTAATGCAGAACACACCCATAAATTTGATAATCGAACCGCTGACACCAAATTGCGGGTCAGGGAAGGCCAAACCAAGCTGCACCGAGGTGACAAAGTAAGTGGTTAAATCCGCCAGCATGGCGCAAAGGAACACCCCGACATCACGGCGCAACCCCGCTTTACAGGCCAGTTTCCATACCATGTAACCCACTACCGGCCCAATAACCGCCATTGACATGCCGTTAGCGCCTAAAGTCGTCAAGCCGCCGTGCGCCAGTAATAACGCCTGGAACAGCAGCACAATGGCCCCCAGTACCGCCACCACCACCGGCCCGAACAGAATAACCGCCAGCCCGACACCGGTCGGATGTGAACAACTGCCGGTCACTGATGGGATTTTCAGCGCCGATAACACGAAAATAAACGCCCCGCACAGCGCCAGCAGCACTTTTTGATTGCTGTCTTCGGAGACAATCTGCTTTAAGCGCACCAACCCCATAAACAAGCACGGCAGGAACAGCACCCACCAGGCCAGCGCCCACATCGGCGGTAAAAAACCTTCCATGATGTGCATGGCGAAAACATCATTCGGGGCCATCGTTAGCAGGATTGCCATAACAACCCCGGTGTACGAAAGTTTTTTTAACTCTTTTTCCATTTCCATGAGTGACTCCCATCACGTTGAGCATCTAAGTAGAATCAGATAATCATTTGTTTTTAAATAACTCTCTGCTGCTTATTCACTAAAATGGTCGAGAAATAGGGCAATGGCTGATCAGCGGCAATACTATCCAACTGCCGCCAACACACTTCTCCCGGCAATGAGGCTTCTGACATCAACAGCGCGTGTGGGAACAGATTGAGCCGGCCCAATAGCGCCTGAATTTGCGCAAAGCGGCCATAGACTTTCATCAGCACCACGCAGTCGTGGTCTTGCAGCGCGCGCTCCAGCGCTGCTTCTGGGGCGGTGCAAGACATAATCGCCAGCGATTGTTGCTCCATCGCCAATGGCAATGCAGCGCGGGCGGCAATGGCAGCAAAAGAAGTTACACCCGGCACAATTTCCAACCAATCTGGCCGACCAATACGCTCTAGCAAAAATACCCAGGTGCTGAATAACATGGCATCACCGAGGGTGATAAAGCCCACCTGACGGCCTTTGGCGACTTCCGCCTGTAACTGCTGCGCCACTTCATCCCAGACCGCTTGTTTTTCATTGTTATCCGCACTCATCGGGAAATGGCAGGTGCGAATTTCAGTATTTGGCGATAAATATTCGCGCACAATGGACAGCGCCAGACTATCGCCGCCTTTGCGCCCCGCCGGGGCATACAGCACATCCAGTTTGGCTATCAACCGGGAGGCCCGCACCGTGATTAAATCACTGGCTCCGGGGCCGACGCCCAATGCATAAAGTCTGCCGCTCATTACGCTGCCTCCTGCTGTTTCTGCTGTAAAGCGAGGCCCAAATGCCCGACAAACATCTGCCGAATCAACGGGTTTTCCCCCAATCCTTGCAACCATGACTGAGCACTGATACCGGCGGACTCCAGTTGTGTGCGCCATGAATCTGGCTCGTCAGAAGCCATGTCATTGATGGCGTGATCGCCCGCCACCAGCATCAATGGCATTAAGTGCACTTTGCGCACCCCCTGCTGCTGTAAGCGGGTAATGATGTGGCTGATTTCCGGGTAACTTTCGACCGCACCAACCAAGGCAGGGAAGTTCAGCGAGGTCATTAAATGGTCAAGACAGGCATAAGCTGAGAAAGCATAGTGACTGGCTCCGTGGCCCATAAATACCACCCGCTCATCCACCGCCAGTGGGGGCATTTGCGCTTGCAGCGCCACCAGCAATTGCTGGTAATCGGCAAAACTGCTCAACAGCGGCGTACCAAGCACCAGATGACGAAAAGAGTCGTTAAAACTGCGCACTTCATTGGTGATTTTTTCGTATTCATCACCATTAATCACATGCAATGATTGGATGGCGACATCTTGATAACCTTGCTCAGCCAGTTGTTTCAGCGCTTCTCGCGGATTATTGATCTGCAAGCCATCGCGTTTGCGTAGCTTGCGAATGATCATTTCTGAGGTAAATGCGCGGAACACATCGCGATCGCTGTAAGCCGCCGCTAATTGCTGCTCGCAAGCATCAATATTCTTTTGCCGGGTGTGTTCATAACTGGTGCCGAAACTGATCACCAACAGTGCTTTTTTCATTTTATTGTCCTCGTTGTTCTTGCCAGTGGGTCAGATTGCTGCCAGTGCATCAGATGTTGGGTGAATTCATCCAATGAAGTCACTTGTTGCCCAAAACTGCCCAACACCACGGCAGCCGGGCGGCGCACCACAATGCAGGGAATATTCAGGGCCAGACAGGGAGCCACTTTTTCTTGATAGCCACCTTGCGCGCCAGACTCCTTGGTGATGACCACATCAGGCTGACAAAACTCATACAGCGCGTGATTGAATTGCGCGCTAAATGGCCCGCGCAGCGCAATAATATTGTCCACCCCCAGCCCCAGAGCCTCACATTGACTCAGCACTGCCGCCGTCGGTAACACTCGCGCTAATAGGGTTTTACCGGTCAGCCCCTGTTGATACTCCGCCAACTGTTTGCTGCCCGTGGTCAATAACACTCGAGGCCCCAAGTCTTGCGCCACGGCACAAGCTGCCGCTGCACTGTCGACTTTGTAGAGCAGTGGGTGATTGAGCGCTGCAATTTCACTCGGGCGCTGATAACGTGTCAGCGCCACTTTAGATTGCCCGCAGGCGGCGGCAACATTGTCACTGAGCAGGTCGGCGTAGGGATGTGAAGCATCGACCACCCACCGCACTTGCCGATTGATAAGAAAATCGGCCATTTCCGCCGCATCCATCCGCCCGACTAATATCTCGCCACCAATATCACCCGCCAGTTGTTTACCTGCATCAGTGGCGACCGACAGGCTGTAGCGCTCGCCAGCTTCATCCAGCAATTGGCAAATCAGCCGTGCATCACTGGTTCCACCGAAAATATGAATAGGCGGATAGCCCTTGGTCATAATGAATAATCCGTCATAATGAATAATCCGTCATAATGAATAGCCCCGGGGGGTAATCATTAGCCCGTTACGGCAATAAGTGGCCTGATTGCCAACAATCACCAAACTGGTCATGTCCACCGGCTCGTAATCCATGTCACCTAATGTAGTGAGCCATTTTTCCTGTTTTTTGCGCCCCGCCGCTTTCACCACACCCACCGGTGTTGCGGCTTTCTTCCACGGCTGCATCAGCTCAAACGCCCGCGCCAAATGCCCTTCGCGGCCACGGCTGCGCGGGTTATAGAAACAAATAACAAAATCCGCCTGCGCCGCCGCGATAATGCGTTTTTCAATCACGGCCCACGGCGTCATCAAATCACTCAGACTGATATGACAAAAGTCATGCATCAGCGGCGCGCCGAGTAAAGAGGCGGCTGCAATACTGGCGGTGATACCGGCGACCAGTCGCACTTCCAAATCCAACTGTTGCTGGGTGACCAGTTCCAACACCAAGCCCGCCATACCGTAAATGCCGGCGTCACCGCTGCTGATCAGCGCCACCTTATGACCGGCCAGTGCTAGATCAATCGCCGCCTGACAGCGCTCAATTTCTTTACACATACCCGTTTTGATCACTTGCTTATCCAGGGTCATGGACTTGACCAGATGGGTATAGGTTTTGTAGCCGACAATAATTTCCGCCTCGCGGATAGCGGCGATAGCCTCCGGCGTCATCATTGATTCACTGCCCGGCCCGATGCCAATCACTGTTAACATTAATGCGATACTCCCAGAGTGATGGTGACGCCCTGCTGGCGCAGAGTATTGCCAACCAATTTACCGTCGCTCATCAGCCAGGCGACCGGTTGTGAAACGCTGCCGACACCCACCGTTTGGCGGACAAAATCAGAAGCAGGAAAACGTTGCTCGTGGCGGCTCAGTTCGCCGACACTGAACAGTTCGAAAGGCACCCGCCAGCATTTCGCCAACTGATGCAGCGCCGGCTCATCTTTTTTGATAGTGACACTGCCGATGGCTCTCAATGCCATGATATCGAAGTGATTTTCAGCCATTTGCTGTTGCAGTAATTCAACCAGTGTTTGCAGCGAGGTCGCGCGGCGGCAACCAATCCCTGCTACCACCCGGCGCGGCACCAGCTTATAAACCGGTAAGGCGGCGAGTTGCTCGGCGGGCAGCGGCAAAATATCGCGCAGCGTGATGCACACCAATGCATCCAGCGCGGGCAATTGATCCAAAGAGTCAACCGGCACGAACCCTCGCGTGTCACAGCGATCCCGCTCCGCCAACAGCGGTGCATCCCACCACAGCCCGACTTTTTGGCTGCTGACCAACATTTGATTGACCACTTTGACCGCGTGGCGGAAATCCTGCATTTCAGCATCCAATTGGGTCGCCAGTGTGTCCAGCGCCGCCATTTCGTTAACATCCGTGGCGGTGGTTATCACCGGATCGGCCCCCAAAATTCCTGCCAAATAGCGGGTTAAGGTATTCGCCCCGCCCACATGACCCGACAGCAAACTGACGACGTGTTGCCCGCGCTCATCAATCACCACCACCGCAGGATCGGTCATTTTGTCATTCACCAGCGGTGCAATAACGCGCACTGTCAGGCCAATTGCCCCCACCACCACCAGCGCTGAATATTGCTTGAATGCCTCGCGCAGGGTATTGCCAAAGCTGCCGTTGAAGGGCAAAAAACCCGCTTCCAATAGCTTGTCACTGGTAAAACAAGTCAGCGGTAAGTGGGTCTGCAAGCGCCGCGCCAGCCGCACTCCGCCGGGGGTCAGACAAAATACCGCGATTGATTCAGGCTTGACGATATTCATGGCTAAACCCCGCGTCATACAGTTTGGAATAGTGGTATTCATCGCCGAGGAACGCCCCCACCAAAATCAGCGCCGTTTTATGAATGGCTGCTGTCCGCACCAACTCGGCGATATCTGCCAGCGTGCCGTGTACCGTGCGACTTTCAGCCCAAGTGGCTTTGTACACCACTGCAACCGGCGTATTGGCAGGATAGCCACCAGCGATTAAGCGCTCGGCAACTCTGTCCATTTCTTGTACCGACAAGAAAATCGCCATTGAGGTTTGGTGAGCGGCGAAAGCTTCCAGTTGCTCCAAGGGTGGCATCGGGGTGCGCCCCTCAATACGGGTGATAATCAAGCTCTGCGCCACTTCCGGCACGGTATATTCCACCCCCAGTTGAGCAGCGGCCCCCAAGAAAGCACTGACGCCCGGTACGGAAACAAAGCCTATGCCGTGCTCGCCCAACACTTCTCCCTGTTCACGAATAGAACCGTACAAAGAGAGATCCCCGGTTTGCAACCGCACTACCAACTTGCCCGCGCGCACACCATCCACCATCAGGGTGATGATTTGCTCCAGATTCAAGCCCGCACTGTCGTGACATTCCGCTTGGGGGGAGCAATACGCCAACAGCTCGGTATTAATAAGCGACCCGGCATAAATGACCACCTGCGCCTGTTGCAGCAAGCGGTAGCCTTTTAGCGTAATCAGCTCTTTGTCACCCGGCCCGGCACCAACAAACCAGACCTTTTGCGTATCCCAGGAGGGTATAGCAGAGGTAGGGATAACCGGTGTCGATACGGTATTAGGATGCTCGGACATTGCTCGCCTCCATGTGGCAGGAAATAAGATAAGTAGGATTATTCGGCTTAAAATAGTGCCCGCTACCCAAAGGGGTCAGAGTGGAGAGTTGCAATTGCACACAATCCAATTCACTAACGGCACAGGTCTGTAAATGGCTTAGCGCCTCATTGAGGTTATTGAGCAAAATAAAGGTCAGAACCAGACGACCACCGGGGTTAAGCGTCTTCAGCGACCAGTCGATAAGATCAGTTAAATGGCCGCCGCTGCCGCCAATAAAAATGGCATCGGCTTTATCGGGCAGAGGAAGAGGGGCTACACCGGCGACGATGTTCACATTGCTGCACCCTAGCCGCTGGCAGTTTTCATTAATCAACTCAAGGGCGGCCGGGTTGCGTTCAATGGCAGTGACGCGTAAATGAGGGAAACGCAACGCCGCTTCCAATGCCACGCTGCCGGTACCCGCGCCAACATCAATCAGGTGAGTCGCATCCGACAAATCCAGCCGCTCCAGCGCTAACACTCGCACCGCTTCTTTGGTCATCGGGACTTTTTGTCCGCGCGTATTTTGCCCACGAATAAACAGCTCATCTTTCATTGAGGATCACCACCACATTCATGTCATAGCGGGCTGCCACCTGCTCTGCGGGCAGGCGGTGGATGCGTTCGTTAGATTGCGAAAGATTTTCACCAATAATAAAAGTGCGAAACAGGCCGCGTTGCTGTAGCGCATCTGCAATGGCCCGTGGGCCGATAATGCCGTCGGTCACCATCGCCACTTTGTCGTGCTGGAAGATCCAGTCAAAATCAGGCTCGCGACCATGGCTGCTGGTGAGGAAAAGGTCATTCATGTCCAGCGCCACTTTGGCGCACAGATATTGAATCGCGCTGATACCGGGGACGATATGCAACTCCTCGGTACTGAAGTTTGCCGCCAGTAATTTGCCGATGCCGTACAGCAGAGGATCGCCCGAGGCCAACACCACAATGGCGCGATTTTTATTGCTATCCAGCCACTCTAGTAGCCCCAATAAGTCCGCATCCAACAAACGGGACTCTTTGATATCACAACAAAATGTCGCCAGATGGCGTTTGCCGCCCACCAACACCTCGGCGCACTCAATAGCCCGCCGCGCCGTTGGCGTCAGATAGTCAGTATCACCGGGGCCGATGCCCACCACAGTTATCATCGAAATACCTCCACAATCTCATCCAGTGCTCGGCTGCTACCCAGCACCTGATTATCAAAAGAGAATAAAATGGCATCGCACTGGGGCGGATTAACCGAAAAGCGCATCATTTCGCTAATACGCTCACAAATGCGCTCCGCGATACGCGAATACACGCCCTGCCACCCCTGCTCAGCAATCAGTTCCATTGCCGCCTCAGTGGTATCGCACTGATTAACTTCGAGTAATAGCGCATGCGGCGCGCCCATTAATGCTAAGTTCGCCACCAGCGTCTCCATGCGCCCATCGGCAATGTGGCTGTGGGTATGGAAGATACCGGCGGCCACTTTGACTAATTTGCCGGGATGCCCGACCAACAGCACATGGCGGAACCCCAGCCGCACAGTTTCTTGCAGCATGTAGCCGACAAAATTACTCATCGTGACCACCTGCTGGCTATCCAGCCCCAAATGGTCGCGGACAAAGCGCTCGCCGTGATTACCCGGTACCAGAATGACGCGATCCTCACCGGCTGCCCGTTTCATCTCTAACTCCAACGCCAACGAACGTTTCCAGCTCTCTTCAGACATCGGCGTGACAATGCCGGTGGTGCCGATGATGGAAATCCCGCCCAAAATCCCCAGCCGCCCGTTGTAAGTTTTCTTTGCTCGCTCCTCGCCTTCCGGCGCGAAGATTTCGACTTCTGCACCGCGTAACGGGCCAATAACCTCGCGCACGCCGGCCTCGATGGTCTGGCGCGGTGTGCGATTAATGGCGCTGCTGCCGATCGGCAGACCAATGCCTTTGCGGGTGACAGTTCCAACCCCCTCGCCGCCACGCAAGGTGATTTCAGCCTGTTCAGTGAGAGTTACACGAGCAAAAATCAGCATGCCGTGGGTAGCATCGACGTCATCGCCACCATCTTTGCGAATCGCCGCCGTGGCTTGCTGGCCTTCAATTAGCGGCTGCTCGACATTCAGACACAAGGTGATGCCAGACGGAGTGACAATGGAAATCTGGTCAATCACTTGTTGCCGCAGCACCATCAGCGCCGCTACTTTGGCCGCCGCCGTGGCACAGGAGCCAGTGGTATAGCCTTTGCGGTATTGCTTGCCGTTATGCCAAATGCTGTCTAATTGCTGGTTTTGCCGCGCAATATCATCACTGACCCGACCGTCACTCATAGCTCGCCTCGCCACTTCTCCCTTCACAACTGCGCACCTCGCAACTGGTAGAGGATGGCGTTGATAATCGCCGCCGCCACATTGCTGCCCCCTTTGCGCCCCAATGCAGCAATGCACGGCAAATGACTTTCGGCCAACGCCTCTTTGGATTCTGCCGCGCCAACAAACCCCACTGGCACGCCGATGACCGCCACGGGTGCAGCTTGCCGCTCTAATAAACGGAATAACGCGGTCGGGGCATTGCCGAACACAAACAACTTTTCGCCCGGTTCCTCCAGCGCCACATCCACCGCCGCCATCGAGCGGGTAATGCCCTGCGCGGGCGCAGTTTCCACCACTCGCGGGTCACTGATATAGCAGCGGCATTCGCATCCCATTTGCTTCAGCAGCGTTTTGTTAATACCCGACATCGCCATGGTGGTGTCGGTGTACAGCGTGCATCCCCGGCCTAATCCCTCGGCAATGTAGGCCAGCACATCCGGTGAGAAATGCAGAATATCCAGCCAGTCAAAATCCGCTGTGGTGTGGATAACCCGCTTGATCACCGCTTGGTGCATCTCACTGGCGAAACGATAGTCCGGCCGCTCAGTGGCAATAATATCGCCAATAATGACAAAGCTATTTTGTTCTATTTCCTGCGGATTTTTCATATAGTTCATGGGGTTATCCTTATTAAATACCGACCAACAGCAAGTGGATCAGGGCGAACAATAACAGGGCCAATAGCGACGCCATCATCATCAAATGGATGCTGCGCGGAATATCACTCAGCGCGACTTCGCGCCGGTCATCACCAATCCACGGCTTCTCGACCCGCTCACCAAAGTAATCATTCGGGCCGCCCAGACGAATGCCCAGCGCCCCAGCTACAGTGGCTTCCGACCAGGCACAGTTAGGGCTGGAATGCTGATAGCGATCGCGCCAGCCAATACGCAGAGCCTGACGATAATCAGCTTGGATCAGCCAGGCCGCGGCACTGAGCAGCAGCCAGCTCAGGCGCGCGGGAAGCCAATTGGCCCAATCATCCATTCGGGCGGAGACATAACCCATCGCGCGGTATTTCGGCGTTTTATAGCCCACCATCGAATCAAGGGTATTGACCGCTTTGTAGGCCATTGCCAGCGGTGGGCCCCCTAATAGCAGGAAAAATAGCGGCGCAATCACGCCATCGACACTGTTCTCCGCCACGGTTTCTACCACCGCACGGGTCATTTGCGGCGTCTCCAACTGCGAAGTATCGCGCCCGACAATCCATGACAGTTTTTCGCGACTTTGTGCCAAAGAACCCTGCTGTAGCGCATCAAAGACCAACAATGCCGCGTCACTCAAACAACGCCCAGCCAGCAAGGTGTAAATCATCCACACTTGCGCCAGCCAGCCGAGCCACGGGTTAATCTCTGTCATCAGCCATAAAAATCCCCAACTGACGAGCCAGGTGATGCCCACCACCAACACCCACAACAGGGCACCGCCCCATTTCAGGGCCTGCTCGCTATGACACACAGCACGAATCCTCCGTTGCAGCCCGGTAATCAAGTTGCCAATCCACCGCACCGGATGCGGCCAACGCGGCGGATCGCCGAGCCAATTGTCCAATAGGAAAGCCACAAACCACGCCGCGAGGGTCATAGCACACTCCGGGCAGCGGTCAGCCAGCCATTCAATAAACCGGGGCGTTGGGCAAAGTGAATATGCAGATAGCTGGCTTGGGTACGTTGCACTTGATAGCCACTGTGCCAGCGCTGGATAACCTCGCCGTCGCGCCATTTACTGCTATCAAAAACGGGTGTCAGCGGGCTGGTAAAATCGGAGTAATGGAACTCATGGCCGCGCAATATTTCGCCTTGCGCAGCTAATAATGTGTCACTGCGGGCTTGCGCCTGACAGTAACCAAAGCGGGTCAAGCGCTTCCCCATGCGGCTTTCACCGGGCAAAATCCCCACCATCCCATGGCGCTGCCCGCAGTCATCGGTAAGACCGTCACCCAAATACATCAAGCCACCACATTCGGCATACAAAGGGATTTGCTGGCGATGAGCTTGCTGTAATGCGGTGTGCATGGCGGTATTTTCTGCCAGCGCACTGGCGTGAATTTCGGGATAACCGCCGCCCAAATAAATCATCTGGCAATCAGGCAAGCTGCGGTCATGCAGCGGACTAAAGCGCTGGATACGCACTCCAGCCTGCTCCAGCAAATCAAGGTTATCGGGGTAATAAAAATTGAAAGCTTCATCTTCGGCTAAGGCCAGTGTCAGCCCGTCGGCCAAAGCTTGAGGTGGTAATGTCGGCGGGGTTCCAACCGGAAGTTCAGTGCAAGAGGTCAGGGCCAGTAACCGGTCAAGATTGATAAACTCTTCGACCTGTTGGGCCAACTGCTGCCAGCGTGGCGAATTATCGGGTTGTTTGGATAGCCCACCGGCTCGCTCCTGTGCTGGAATCAGCCCTAAATGGCGCGATGGCAAAGCCACATCGTCCATGACCGGCAAGCGGCCCAAAACTGGAATTCCGCAATAGTGTTCAATAGCGTGGCGAATAAGTTGATAGTGATTTTCTGAATTGACGCGGTTAACAATCACCCCAGCAATGGTGAGGTCAGGGTCGAATTGACAGAAGCCCAGTACCGTCGCCGCCACGGATGTCGACACCGCTTTGCCATCCACCAGCAAGATAACCGGGCAGCCCAATTGCTTGGCCATCGCCGCACTGCTGCAATAATCGGGGTCAGTGCCATAGCCGTCATATAGCCCCATGACACCTTCAATCACGGCGACATCAGCATGGCGCATATGTTGGTTATACAGCCCATTGAGGGTGGCCGGCGGCAACATAAAAGCATCGAGGTTACGCGACGTCACGCCACTGACTGCGGTATGCCAGCCAGTATCCAGATAATCCGGCCCGACCTTAAACGGCTGCACCGACAATCCACGCGCCATCAGCGCCCGCAAAATACCCAAGGTTACGGTGGTTTTACCGCACCCGCTGCCGGTTCCTGCGATGATAAATGCTTGTTTGCCTGAGCATTGCATAAAAAAATCCCGCCATTTCAAGCGGGATATGCAGTGTCAAAAAGGTGCATCTACGCAACGTCACCGCTGCGCGCATCTGATGACAACCCGCTTCCCACCGAAGGAGTTGAAACTCTTTTACTGATTTGGCTGGTCTTCTGGCTTAGCGTCACCCTCCCCCGCTACCTTCCCAATCCTGTGGATCAGTGGTTTCAGCGGGTTCGTCAGCATCACAGCAGCGGGGGCTGCGGGGGATTGTCACCCCCTTCCCAATCATGTCTTGAGGACAAGCACACGACATAACCATTTCAGTAACTACAATTATCTAATTACAGTAGATTCTGTTATTTAATTTATTGTTTCGTTATCTCATTTATCTCTTTATTTACACTATTATAACAGAGTGTTTATTCATTATTAGTCTGATGGAATTTCTTAAAATTAATATACCCTTTTCTGTTCATAAAAAATGGTGAATTTGATTTTTTGATAGGGATTTTTTTGCATCACCACAACAAATTATTGTCGAAACCATGAGTGATTTAAAATTAAAAACAGTAACTTACAAAGTTTCAAGCCCACTTGGCCTATAGCAAATTATTGTCATTAATTATTTTAAGTAGTTAATTTTTAGTTTGTTTATTTAAATAGAAAACCCAAGTGCACGACCAAATTGCATAATATTAAATCAATGATGGTTACTCCATCTTGCTGCGTTCAGAAGAAAGTGAGCGAAATACCTGCGGTGTCACATTGTAGGTCTGACGGAACACTTTGCAGAAATAGCTGGTCTGGGAAAAACCTAGATTCTTAGCAATGCTAGCAATGCTCCAATCACTGTGCTGCAACATCTCTCTGGCATTAGCCATCCGTTGCTGATTGACCCAGGCATTAAAGCCGATGCCGTGATATTTTTTAAACAACTTGCTGAAATAGTAAGGGCTGAGATACACCTTAGCCGCGACTTCTTCCAGCCGCAATTCTTCCGATAAATGCGCATCAATATAACGCAGTGCTTTCTTCATTTTACTGTCATGGGGATGAACCGGCCGTATTCTGCCGGGTTCTTTGCTGCCCATGTTGTCATTGATAACCACAAAGTTGAGATGTTTTTTGAGACAATTTTCAACAATCAGCTTTAATAAATCTGCCGACGCAATCACGCGCGAAAAATCGATAATGGGCACATTGTGGAATTCATCCATCAGTGCCGGATCTTGCTGCCAATGATTATCAACATTAAGAATATCAATAAGATAAACATCTGAGTGCAACCGCACCTGCCCGCATAAAACAAACCCTACCAAATGACCGGCAATAACCAGCGGAATAGAGAAGTCAGTTAACCCGGCGTGGCAGCGATAAATACAAGGTTCATTGGATTTTGAGGCTTCCAAACCACCGCAGCGATCACTCATGCGGCAACGAAGATGATTCACCGGGTCTTGTCGCATCAATTGACAAAATGGCGTGAAATTAAAGAGATCAGAAATTTCTTCGCCGTGAATATTGACCACCACCACAGCCAGCCCAGTTGCCTGAGCAAAATCCTGCGCGATTTTATTTATGAGCTCTGAGTTTAGAGAACTGGCAGAAATCATGATAAAACCTCTCAGTTAATTTATTGTTATTAGTTTTTTGTTTGTTGCCATATGTCATCCCTGAAATGATTAATGTGCTATTTTTTTGTTATATTTTACTCCTATTTACCCAGTAGAAACCTATTTCCCTATCAAGGTTTATGTTTTGGTAAAATGAAAAAAATAACAATTCACTTTACCAGAGTCATAATCAACAGGGGACTATAATCAGCCCATTAGCCCGAATAGATCACGAAATTTCCTCATCCCGTTTCACTCTTTCAAGATGAGGAAACTGGCATTCATTTATATACTGGCTTCCTCATCCTCTAACTTGCAGGTATTACACGGCAGGTTTTTGCCAATGAAGAAGCGATAAACCGCTGCGCCGAGGCAAGCCCCAATAATTGGTGCGATAATCGGGATAATGAAATAAGGGATATCACGACCACCGGTCATCGAGATTTTTCCCCAACCGGCAAAGAAGGTAAACAATTTAGGGCCAAAATCACGGGCCGGGTTCATGGCAAAACCGGTTAATGGCCCGGTTGAAGCCCCTATCACCGCCACCAGAATACCAATCAATAACGGCCCTAATGCGCCGCGCGGTACTCCGTTACCATCATCCGTCAGCGCCATAATCAGCCCCATCAATATCGAGGTAATTATGATTTCAACAAATGCAGCTTGCCATACACTGATAGCCGGTGAAGGGAAAGTACTGAAAATACTAGCTAATTGCAGGCTTTCCAGACTACCGCGCACCATCTGATGGGCAGTTTCAAAATCAGTAAATAAGTTGTGATACAACATATAAGATAGCGCTGCGCCACCAAAAGCACCGGCAATCTGTGCAATGCTGTAAGGAATCACTTTGCGCGCGGGGAAACAAGCAAACAGCCAGAGAGCAATAGTGATGGCGGGGTTGAGGTGAGCACCGGAAATCCCGGCGGTTAGATAGACCGCCAGTGAAATCCCCAGCCCCCATACAATACAAATTTCCCACAAACCAAAACTGGCACCAGCCACTTTCATCGCCGCCAAACAACTAATACCAAAAAATAAAAATAGCCCGGTGCCGAGAAATTCAGCCATACATTGAGCTTTGAGCGAGTCGTTCATAGGGTTACCCTGCTTACGGTTAAATTAATACGTTATATACCCTAAATAATTCGAGTTGCAGGAAGGCGGCAATTGAGTAAATCCCCAGGAGCTTACATAAGTAAGTGACTGGGGTGAACAAAAGCAGCCAACGCATATGCAGCTCGAAGTATGACGGGTATGGTATTGCACGGCCCTTGACGCAACCACTATAAAGAGACGGGAAATGAAAGTGTTGTTGTGATTCGCCATTAATTAAACAAAAAATAGAGTTTCTATAACAAATTATTGCTATTACCCCCGCCAGAACCCTCTTGGAACCCAGTCAATACGCAATTTATGATTTAATTAAAAAATGTGACTTTATTGCTTTTTATTCTTTCCGTTATTGCAATCAAGCTCGCATTTCCTGCTTTAATGTGAGCCATGCTTCATCTTTTCATTGTGTGCGCGATTATCAAATAAAATACCAATTGTCATCACCTTAATTGTAATTATGAATATGCAAAAACCAATTATTATCACCTCCTCATAACTAAATAGGCTTGTAAAATAATTAGTTAAATAATTTCGTGACAATAATTTGTTATTTCATCGCTAACCATTCCCGCCAGTAAATTCAATACAGCCATTCTTTTTCATTGCTTGTTTGTATATTCAGTCTCAGCACGAACCTGACAACGTTATTACTGAATATAACAACATTACTTTTGAACATGGCAATTCAAGCCAAAGCAATACCCTAAATAATTCGAGTTGCAGGAAGGCGGAAATTGAGTAAATCCCGATGAGCTTACTCAGGTAAGTGATTCGGGTGAACGAAAGCAGCCAACGCACATGCAGCTTGAAGTATGACGGGTAAGGGCACCTGATATTCGTCGAGGTATATATGCAACAAGAAGCACTAGGAATGGTGGAAACCAAAGGGTTGGCCGCAGCCATTGAAGCTGCTGACACCATGGTGAAATCGGCCAATGTGACATTAGTGGGCTATGAAAAAATTGGATCTGGCCTGGTCACCGTTATCGTCCGGGGTGACGTGGGGGCCGTTAAAGCCGCCACTGATGCAGGCGCGATTGCCGCCGCTAACGTGGGCGAAGTGAAGTCTACCCATGTTATCCCACGCCCCCATACCGATGTAGAAGCTTTTTTACCAAAGGGCAATTTACCTAAGGGAAATAAACCATGAGTAGCAATGACCTGGTCGACCAAATCATGGCGCAGGTGATAGCAAAAGTCAGCGAGCACGCCCCAGCGTCTTCTGCACAACCCTCTTATAAACAACGAGGTACGGCTATGGCTGAGAAAACTTGCAGTTTAACGGAATTTGTTGGAACCGCGATCGGCGACACAGTCGGACTGGTGATCGCTAACGTCGATAGCGCCCTATTGGACGCCATGAAGCTAGAAAAACGCTATCGCTCGATTGGCATTTTGGGCGCACGTACTGGCGCTGGCCCACACATCATGGCAGCTGATGAAGCAGTAAAAGCCACCAATACCGAGGTGGTCAGTATTGAATTACCCCGTGATACCAAAGGCGGTGCCGGTCATGGCTCGCTAATTATCTTCGGCGGTGATGATGTTTCTGACGTAAAACGCGCCGTCGAAGTGGCATTGAAAGAGTTAGACCGGACATTCGGCGATGTTTATGCCAATGAAGCTGGCCACATTGAACTGCAATACAGCGCTCGCGCCAGTCATGCCCTGGAAAAAGCTTTTGGCGCACCACTGGGCCGCTCTTGCGGCGTGATCGTCGGCGCACCAGCTTCGATTGGTGTTTTGATGGCCGATACCGCCGTGAAATCCGCCAATGTTGATGTGGTGGCTTACAGCTCCCCCGCACAGGGCACCAGCTTTAGTAACGAAGTGATTCTGGTTATCTCCGGCGATTCTGGCGCAGTCCGTCAGGCAGTTATTTCTGCCCGTGAGATTGGCAAAACGGTATTAGCCACTTTAGGTGCTGAACCGAAAAACGACCGCCCGTCTTATATCTGACGCCACAGTGAGGCTGTTTCATGAAATCGAAAAGATTTGAAGCGTTGGCGAAACGCCCGGTTAATCAGGACGGCTTTGTCAAAGAATGGATCGAGGAAGGCTTTATTGCCATGGAAAGCCCGAATGATCCAAAACCTTCCATCAAGATTGTCAATGGTGTGGTGACCGAGCTAGACGGCAAACCACAAAGCAGTTTTGACCTAATTGACCACTTTATCGCCCGCTACGGTATTAATCTGGAGCACGCGGAAGAAGTGATGAAGATGGATTCCATCAAGTTGGCCAATATGCTGTGTGATCCCAATGTGTCGCGCCGCACTATTGTGCCGCTGACCACCGCCATGACTCCGGCCAAGATAGTCGAGGTGGTTTCCCATATGAACGTGGTGGAAATGATGATGTCGATGCAGAAAATGCGCGCCCGTCGGACTCCATCACAACAAGCTCACGTGACCAACGTGAAAGATAATCCGGTGCAAATTGCCGCCGATGCGGCGGAAGGCGCATTCCGTGGTTTCGATGAGCAAGAAACCACGGTGGCCGTAGCCCGCTATGCGCCATTCAACGCCATTGCGCTGTTGGTGGGATCACAAGTGGGCCGCCCCGGCGTACTGACCCAATGTTCGCTGGAAGAAGCCACCGAGCTGAAACTGGGGATGCTGGGCCACACCTGTTACGCCGAAACTATCTCGGTTTATGGCACTGAGCCGGTGTTTACCGACGGCGATGACACCCCATGGTCGAAAGGTTTTCTCGCCTCATCTTATGCATCACGAGGCTTGAAAATGCGCTTTACCTCCGGCTCCGGCTCTGAAGTCCAAATGGGCTACGCCGAAGGGAAATCAATGCTGTATCTCGAAGCGCGCTGTATTTACATCACCAAAGCCGCCGGGGTTCAGGGACTACAAAACGGCTCGGTCAGTTGCGTCGGTGTGCCGTCTGCGGTGCCATCCGGCATTCGCGCCATTTTGGCCGAAAACCTAATTTGTTCGGCGCTGGATTTAGAATGCGCGTCCAGTAACGACCAAACCTTTACCCACTCAGATATGCGCCGTACCGCCCGTCTGCTGATGCAATTCCTGCCGGGCACTGACTTTATTTCCTCTGGTTATTCTGCGGTGCCGAACTACGACAACATGTTCGCAGGCTCCAACGAAGATGCCGAAGACTTTGATGATTACAACGTGTTGCAGCGCGATCTGAAAGTCGATGGCGGCCTACGCCCGGTATTGGAAGCTGACGTGGTGGCCATTCGCAATAAAGCCGCGCGCGCCCTGCAAGCAGTATTCGCCGGAATGGGTTTACCGCCAATTACCGACGAAGAAGTGATTGCCGCAACTTATGCCCACGGATCGAAAGATATGCCGGAGCGTAACATCGTCGAAGACATCAAATTCGCTCAGGAAATCATCAGCAAAAACCGCACCGGTCTGGAAGTGGTGAAAGCCCTGGCGCAAGGCGGCTTTGAAGATGTGGCGCAAGACATGCTCAACATCCAGAAAGCCAAAATTGCCGGCGACTATCTGCATACCTCGGCCATCATCAAAGGTGACAATCAGGTGTTGTCGGCGGTGAATGATGTCAATGACTACGCGGGGCCAGCGACCGGTTACCGGCTGGAAGGTGCACGTTGGGAAGAAATTAAAAATATTCCAAACGCGCTTGATCCGAATGAGCTTGGCTAAGGGGTTCACGAGATGGTGGATATTAACGAAAAACTGTTACGCCAAATTATTGAGGGCGTATTACAGGAAATGCAGGGAGACAAAAATACTGTTTCCTTTAAGCAAGATACCCAACCCGCGGCAGCGGCTGTTGCGTCCGGGGATTTTCTCACTGAAGTCGGTGAAGCCCGTCCCGGCACTC
Organism: Yersinia sp. Marseille-Q5920; assembly: GCF_946902935.1. NCBI lineage: Bacteria > Pseudomonadati > Pseudomonadota > Gammaproteobacteria > Enterobacterales > Yersiniaceae > Yersinia > Yersinia sp. Marseille-Q5920. The sequence continues at coordinate 132,157 of NZ_CAMPQA010000006.1, forward strand.
ATCAGGATGAAGTCATCATCGCTGTCGGCCCGGCATTTGGCTTGTCGCAAACCGCCAATATCGTCGGTTTATCGCACAAAAATATTCTACGCGAAGTCATTGCCGGTATTGAGGAAGAAGGTATCAAAGCGCGGGTGATCCGCTGCTTTAAATCCTCCGACGTGGCTTTTGTCGCCGTTGAAGGTAACCGCCTAAGTGGCTCCGGAATTTCTATCGGCATCCAGTCAAAAGGAACCACGGTAATTCATCAGCAAGGCCTGCCGCCGCTTTCTAACCTGGAGCTGTTCCCACAGGCCCCGCTGCTGACACTGGAAACCTATCGCCAGATTGGTAAAAACGCCGCTCGTTACGCCAAGCGGGAATCACCACAACCGGTTCCGACCCTGAATGACCAAATGGCACGGCCAAAATATCAGGCCAAATCCGCGATTCTGCACATTAAAGAAACCAAATATGTGGTGACTGGCAAGAATCCTCAGGAACTCCGGGTGGCGCTTTAACAAAGGAAAACACAATGAATTCCGAAGCTATTGAATCCATGGTTCGCGATGTGCTCAGCAAGATGAACAGCTTGCAAGGCCAAACGCCAACTGCCGCTTGTGCTCCAGCGGCCAGTTCGCGCAGTGATGCCAAAGTCTCTGATTATCCGTTGGCGAATAAACACCCTGACTGGGTGAAAACCGCCACCAATAAAACATTGGATGACCTGACACTGGCGAATGTTTTAAACGGCAGTGTCACTTCACAGGATTTGCGTATTACCCCGGAAATCCTGCGTATTCAAGCATCTATTGCCAAAGACGCGGGCCGCCCGCTGCTGGCAATGAACTTTGAGCGCGCCGCTGAGCTGACTGCGGTACCGGATGACAAGGTGCTGGATATCTACAACGCCCTGCGACCATTCCGCTCCAGTAAAGAAGAGTTGAATGCCATCGCCGATGAGCTGGAACAGACCTACAAAGCGACCATTTGTGCCGCATTCGTGCGCGAAGCCGCCGTTTTGTATGTCCAGCGCAAGAAGCTAAAAGGCGACGATTAACCCAGTGATATCAATCAAGGGGAAGCGTGCCCTGGGCGCGATAGCCCCGTTGATCACGACATCCAGTTATTAGTCATTTAAGGATCGGATATGGATTACATCGTCGGTGTAGACATCGGCAACTCATCAACAGAAGTCGCATTGGCACAATGCATGGCTGACGGTCAGTTGCACTTTGTTACCAGTACCCTGACCGAAACCACCGGTGTCAAAGGGACGCAGCGCAACATTTTTGGCATCACTAAGGCGCTGAATATGTTGGTGGAAAAGGCCGGTATCACGCTGAGTGATATCAGTCTAATCCGCATCAACGAGGCGACCCCGGTTATTGGTGATGTGGCGATGGAAACTATCACTGAAACCATCATCACTGAATCCACCATGATTGGCCACAATCCGAAAACCCCCGGCGGGCTGGGGTTGGGTGTTGGGCTGACCATCACTATTGATGAGCTAGTCACTCGCGATCCTACCCAGCCTTACATTCTGGTGGTGCCCTCCGCAGTTGATTTTGCCGATGTCGCAGCCGTGGTGAATGCCGCTAACGGCGCGGGATTTCGCATTACCGCGATTATCTTGCAACGGGATGATGGGGTGCTGGTCAGCAACCGCCTCACTCACCCGCTGCCCATCGTCGATGAGGTATTGCATATCGACCGTATCCCGATGGGCATGCTGGCAGCGGTTGAAGTTGCCATGCCGGGTCAAGTCATTGAAACCCTCTCGAACCCTTATGGTATTGCCACGGTCTTCGGGCTGAGCGCTGAAGAAACCAAAAACATCGTCCCAGTGGCGCGCGCCTTAATTGGCACGCGCTCTGCGGTGGTGGTGAAAACCCCCGAGGGCGATGTTAAAGCCCGCTCTATTCCGGCTGGGCATCTGGAGCTATTTGCCAATGGCCGTACCCTGCGGGTGGATGTCGCAACCGGTGCTGAGGCCATCATGACCGCGGTCAACAGCTTCCGCCATCTGGACAATGTCAGTGGCGAAGCGGGCACCAATATCGGCGGCATGCTCGAACACGTCCGCCAAACCATGGCTGAACTGACCAACAAACCCACCAATGAAATCTTCATTCAAGATTTACTGGCGGTTGATACTGCGGTGCCAGTCAATGTCACTGGTGGTCTGGCGGGTGAGTTTTCGCTGGAACAGGCGGTGGGTATCGCCTCAATGGTGAAATCTGATCGCCTGCAAATGGCGCATATCGCCAGTGAAATCAAAAAAAGCCTGAATATTGAGGTGCAGGTCGGAGGGGCAGAAGCTGAAGCAGCGATACTCGGCGCGCTGACCACACCTGGGACGCGACGGCCACTTGCCATCCTCGATTTAGGGGCTGGATCTACCGATGCCTCGATCATCAATGCGCAAGGTCAAATCGTTGCCACCCATCTGGCGGGTGCTGGCGATATGGTCACGATGATAATCGCCTCTGAGCTGGATCTCCAAGACCGCTATTTAGCTGAAGACATCAAAAAATACCCCTTGGCAAAAGTGGAAAGTTTGTTCCACCTGCGCCACGAAGACGGCAGCGTTCAGTTCTTCCCACAACCGCTGCCGCCTGAAGTTTTTGCCCGATTAGTGGTGGTCAAACCGGATGGTTTGGTGCCACTGCCGGGAGATTACGCGCTGGAAAAAGTACGCAATATTCGCCGCTCGGCCAAAGAACGGGTGTTTGTCACCAATGCACTTCGTGCTCTACGGCAAGTCAGTCCGACCGGCAATATCCGCGATATCCCCTTCGTGGTGCTGGTTGGTGGCTCCTCGCTGGACTTCGAAATCCCGCAATTGGTTACCGACGCCCTCTCCCACTACAAGCTGGTGGCGGGTCGCGGCAATATCCGTGCCAGTGAAGGCCCGCGTAATGCGGTCGCCACCGGGCTGATTCTGGCCTATCAACGGGAGAGTTATTGATGAACTTTACCCAAGATGCGCCCGCGATTGTTATCAGCCTAACCCCGTCAACCCCCGAGGCGGTCTGGCACCCGGTATTACTGGGAATTGAGGAGGAAGGCATTCCCTGGCAGTGGCAGCAAGACGATGACACGGATGCCGTACAACGCGCCTGGCAGGCGGCGACTCGCTCTCCATTATTGGTCGGGCTAGCGTGTTCTGCCGACGAAGTGATTGTGCATTTTCGCCATTTACCGCCCGCCAACCCGCTGTTCCGGCAGCCACTGGCACAAGACGAAGACCCATTACGGCGGCTGGGCAATAACGCCGCCCGGTTAGTCAAAGGCTTACCGTTTAAATAATCACACTCAAATTAACAAGGAACTCATATCTATGAATAACGCATTAGGACTTATCGAAACCAAAGGGCTGGTCGCGGCCATCGAAGCGGCTGACGCCATGGTCAAATCGGCCAACGTACAACTGGTGGGCTATGAAAAAATCGGCTCCGGTCTGGTGACTGTCATGGTTCGCGGCGATGTCGGCGCAGTGAAAGCCGCTGTTGACGCCGGTTCTGCGGCAGCCAGCGCGGTGGGTGAAGTGAAATCTTGCCATGTGATTCCGCGCCCGCACAGCGATGTAGAAGCCATTTTACCGACCTCTGCCTAAAGGTAAGAAGAGGAGCACAGCGTGAAAACGTCACTGGGTTTACTGGAAGTTAGCGGTCTAGCGCTGGCAATTGGTGCGGCGGATGCCATGGCAAAAGCGGCATCCGTTGCCCTTATCGGAATAGAAAAAACCAACGGCTCCGGCTGGATGTTAATCCGCCTGACCGGTGATGTTGCTTCAGTTCAGGCGGCAATCAACACCGGTGCTGCCTTTGCTGAACGGCATCACGGGCTGGTCTCAAGTGCCGTGCTGGCTCGCCCAGCAGATGCCCTGATGGCGCACTGGCAAGCCCCCAAAATTGAGCCGATGGCCGCCGAACCGACCACCTTGAGCCAACCTGCACACGAGGTTGTCGTCGCGGCAGTTATGACTGAGATATCCGCAGATGAGGAGACGGAGGCTGAAGAGGCAGAGACCCCACCGCCTGCCAATAGCGCCACCGATGATGCACCAGAAATTGCCTTGGGTGTGGCAATAATGGATTTGGATGTAGCAAGACAAAGTGCAGAAAGTGAGGCCCCGCCAGCTCCTCGTGTGAGCTGCAATCTCTGCCTCGACCCGGCTTGCCGACGCCATAAAGGTGAGCCTCGCTTTCGCTGTATCCACTTGGGTAAACGAGGAAAAATCTGATGGAAAAAGCGTTACTGGAACCCGTTGTCAGCAAGATCCTCGACGAAATGCGTCTTCGTCCGATCCCGCTTGGGGTTTCCAACCGTCATCTGCATCTCTCAGTGCAGGATTATCAACAATTGTTCCCCAATCAGCCGCTGATGGAGAAAAAAGCGCTGCTCCAGCCCGGCCAGTATGCCGCCGAACAGACTGTAACCTTGGTCGGGCCGAAAGGTAGCTTGAAAAACGTCCGAATTTTGGGGCCACTGCGTCGCCACAGTCAGGTCGAAATCTCCCGTACCGACGCCCGCATACTGGGTATCAATGCCCCTCTGCGCATGTCGGGCAATCTGGACAACACACCTGCAATCCGGTTGGTCAGTCCATATGCCGAGTTGGAATTGCCGCAGGGTGTGATTGTGGCGCTGCGCCATATTCATATGTCACCGCTGGATGCCCTTATCTATCGGGTCAAGCACGGCGACCGAGTGCAGGTGGCGATTCAGGGCAGTGGCCGCCGGTTGATTTTGGATGATGTTGCTATCCGCGTTTCACCGCAAATGAAACTGGAAATGCACATTGATACTGACGAGGCCAATGCAGCGGGCGCTGACGACCCCGCCGCGTTCGCCACGTTATTAGGCCCGTCACGGACAACGCAGCCATGAATCTGACTCAGGCGCAAACCGAACAGCTGGTCAGCCAGATTGTCACGCGGTTGGCTGAGCGCGAACGCCGGGTTCACGCCCTGCGGCTGCCGCAGCTACGCGCCGGGCTGGACTCATCGATATTCGTGCTCCATGCCACGCTGCACGTAATGTTGCCGGATTTGGCGTTTATCCACCGACTGGCGCAGTTCGATGCCACTTGCCCGGCGGTGGCGGCGCTGAATGAGGCCTGGTCGTGGGGCATGAAAGTGCATATCAGTTTGCACCGCCAACTGCTGCCAGCCCTGCCCACCGCGGCACTGCGCCCATTACCACTGAGTTTCAGTGACAGCCAAGGTCTGGCGGTGCGGCTACACGCTGGCAAGGTGTTGAGTTATCGCGATATTGCCACATTTGGCCCCGGTTGGTTGCTGATTGACCACCACACCTTGGTTACACCGCTGGCACAAGAAACGCTGTCAGTCCGTCACATTCAACTGTTAAGGCAGGAGTAAATCATGCAACTGGCCCGAGTGGTAGGTTCTGTGGTCTCAACGCAAAAGTCACCGACGCTGATTGGTAAGAAACTACTGTTGGTGCGCCGCGTCGCTGGCGATGGCTCATTGCCACCGGACAGCAACACGCCGGATGAAGTGGCGGTCGACTCCGTCGGTGCGGGTCAGGGCGAGCTAGTGCTGCTGTCCGGTGGTTCCAGCGCTCGGCGTGTTTTTGCCGAACCTAATGATGCTATCGACTTGGCAATTGTCGCCATCGTCGATGAATGCTCTTACTGATTAAACGGTGATTTTATGAGCATCTATACCAAAACCGGCGATGCGGGCACCACAGCCCTGTTCACCGGCCAGCGAGTCAAAAAAAGTCATCCTCGGGTGGAAACCTACGGCACCCTGGATGAGCTGAATGCGGCACTTAGCCTGTGTGCCCGCGTGGCACAAGGTGAAGAAAACCTTCAGTTACTTGATGCCGTACAACATCAACTATTTTATTTCAGCGCCGAGCTGGCCAGCGAGGGGATTGAAACCCCTCCGGTCGGGCGAAAAAGTATTAGCAAACAAGATATTCAGGCGCTGGAACAGGCGGTGGACCGCTGCATGGCGCTATTGCCGCCGGTTCACGGCTTTATCTTGCCCGGCAACACTGAAGCCGGGAGCCGCTTACATTTTGCCCGCACCTTGACGCGGCGCTGTGAACGTCGGCTGATTGAGTTAGCAGAGCAAGTACCGGTGCGCCCGGTGTTATTGCAATACCTCAACCGGCTATCCGATTGCTTGTACGCCCTGGCCCGTGATGAAGATCAACGCCAGCAATTACAGCAAACAGCACAAACGGTGGTGGCACGCTATTTAGCCGCAACCACTGAGAAACCCACAGCTACGACGGCTCAGCCCACCATCGTCGGACTTGGATTTCCGGATGTTCATCAGTTAGTTAAGTTAGCGGTTGAGGCCGCCATGACATTACAGATTGCGGTGGTGGTAGCACTGGCCGACCGCCACGGCAACATGATAATGACCTACCGCATGCCCGATACCCTGCTGGTGAGCAGCGAATTAGCACCGAAAAAAGCCTGGACTGCGGTCGCCTTAAAAACCGCTACTCACCAACTGAATGCGGCTATTCAACCGGGAGCCGACCTGTTCCAACTGGAGGCCAGCACTGGCGGCAAAGTGGTGAGCTTTGGCGGCGGCTACCCATTATGGCGCGGCGGCAAATTGGTCGGGGGTTTAGGGATAAGTGGCGGTAGCGTTGCACAAGATATGCACATAGCAGAAGCGGCCATATCGGCTTTACATCTGAGGAATGAATAATGAATACCAATGACCTTGAATCTCTCATTCGCACTATCCTCACCGAGCAACTGACGCCCGTAACGGCCTCGGCCTCCAGCGCCATTTTTGCCAGCGTGGATGAAGCCATCAATGCCGCTCACAGCGCATTTTTGCGCTATCAGCAAAGCCCAATGAAAACCCGCAGCGCCATTATCAGCGCAATTCGTGAGCAACTAAAGTCACAACTTATTTCCCTATCTGAGCGCGGTGCCAGTGAAACCGGCATGGGTAATAAAGAAGATAAGATCCTGAAAAATAAAGCGGCATTGGAAAACACACCGGGCATTGAAGATTTGTCCACCACCGCCCTGACTGGTGACGGCGGCATGGTGTTATTCGAATATTCGCCATTTGGTGTCATTGGGTCGGTCGCCCCCAGCACCAATCCGACCGAAACCATTATCAACAACAGTATCAGTATGTTGGCGGCCGGTAATGCGGTGTATTTCAGCCCACATCCCGGCGCTAAAGCCGTGTCACTGGATTTAATCGCCCAAATCGAGGAGATCATTTTCAACAGTTGCGGCATCCGCAATCTGGTGGTGACCGTGCAAGAACCGAGTTTTGAAGCCACTCAACAGATGATGGCCCATGACAAAATTGCTTTGCTCGCCATCACTGGTGGCCCCGCCATTGTCGCCATGGGCATGAAAAGTGGCAAGAAAGTGGTTGGGGCCGGGGCCGGTAATCCGCCTTGCCTGGTGGATGAAACTGCCGAATTAGTCAAAGCGGCGCAGGATATCGTGGCTGGCGCTTCATTCGACTACAACCTGCCGTGTATTGCCGAGAAAAGCTTGATTGTAGTGGAAAGTGTAGCTGACCGTTTATTGCAACAGATGCAAGCCTTCGATGCATTGCTCATCAGCCAGCCACATGAAGTGGACAGCCTACGCCAAGCCTGTCTCACCCCGCAGGGTCATGCCAATAAAAATTTGGTGGGTAAAAGCCCGATTGAATTGCTGAAAGCGGCGGGCATCGCCTGCCCGGCTAAAGCACCGCGTCTGTTACTGGTCGAAGTGACCGATGACGATCCATTGGTCACCACCGAACAATTGATGCCGCTGCTACCGGTAGTGCGGGTAAAGGATTTTGATGCTGGTCTGGCGCTGGCGCTGCAAGTCGAAGGCGGTCTACATCATACCGCAACCATGCATTCGCAGAATGTCTCGCGCCTAAATCTGGCCGCCCGCCTATTGCAGACTTCCATTTTTGTCAAAAACGGCCCGTCTTATGCCGGGATCGGCGTCGGTGGTGAGGGCTTTACCACCTTCACCATCGCCACCCCGACCGGGGAAGGCACCACTTCGGCGCGCACCTTTGCCCGCCAACGCCGCTGTGTGCTGACTAACGGTTTCTCCATTCGCTGAGCGAGGATGTATGAAAACTTTTTTCCTGCAAACGCGCATTTATAGCGGGGAAGGCAGCCTCAAAGTGCTGCAACGCTTTCATCAGCGCAAAATTTGGATAGTTTGCGACGGTTTTTTGGCGACCTCGCCGCTGCTGGATAAGCTCAAACAGGCGCTGCCCGCAGACAACCACATAACTTTTTTCAGCGATATCACGCCGGATCCAAATATCGCCACAGTGGTGAAAGGGATTGAGCAGATGCAAGCACTGCGCCCCGACATGGTGATCGGTTTTGGTGGCGGCTCGGCACTGGATGCCGCCAAAGCCATTGTCTGGTTTAGCCGCAAGCAGGGGCTGGAGATAGAAACCTGTATCGCCATCCCTACCACCAGCGGCACCGGCTCGGAAGTCACCAGCGCTTGCGTGATAAGTGACCCAGAAAAAAGTATTAAATATCCGATATTTGACGATGATATTTACCCTGACATTGCCATTTTGGATGCCGCATTGGTGGCCAGCGTGCCGCCCGCGATTACCGCCAATACCGGGTTGGACGTACTGACTCATGCACTGGAAGCCTATGTTTCACCGCGTGCCAGTGATTTTACCGATGCACTGGCAGAAAAAGCGGTGCAACTGGTATTCCGCCATCTGGTAACCGCCTACCGTAAAGGTGATTGCTTGATAACCCGTGGAAAAATGCACAATGCCTCGACACTGGCGGGCATGGCATTCAGCCAGGCCGGGCTGGGGATCAATCACGCCATCGCCCACCAATTAGGCGGGCAATTTCATATTGCTCATGGTTTGGCGAATGCCCTGCTGCTGGTGCCAGTGATTCGCTTTAACGCCGCCGATGCCCGGGCGCGTAAACGCTATGTTCGGCTGGCAAAACTGTGCCATTTCAGCCCGGCCAATGGTGACGATCGCGGGGCGGTCAATCAGCTTATTCACCAAATAGAATTGCTGAAACGCCAGTGCGGGCTACCTCAGCCGTTGGCGGCAATGAAAATCAATGAACGCCAGTTGCAGCAACACATCCCAGACATGATTGCCGCCGCTCAGGCCGATGTGACATTGCGCACTAATCCACGCCCAGCTGACGACAAAGATATCCGCGGAATTATCGAGGCGCTTTATGAGTGATATTCAGATACCGGATACTCATTTTCTGTGCACTCCCTCCGCTGATAGCGAGCTGGTGCAATGTGACGCCGCGACTATCCAACAGCGGGTGCGGGATGCTGGTGTGGTTGGGGCGGGTGGTGCCGGGTTCCCCACGGCGGTGAAATTACAGGCGCAGGCGGAAATTTTTCTGGTTAATGCCGCTGAGTGTGAACCGCTGCTGAAAGTAGACCAACAATTAATCCCTCGTCAGGCGGCAAGATTGGTGCGCGGCGTGCTGTATGGCATGGTCGCAACCGGTGCGCGCGAAGGCATCATTGCCTTAAAAGCTAAATATGAGGAAGCCATTGCGGCGCTGACACCGCTGCTACCACCGCAAATTCGGCTGCATATTTTACCCGATGTTTACCCCGCTGGTGATGAAGTGATCACCATTTGGTTGGCGACCGGTCGCCGGGTTCCGCCCGCCGCGCTGCCCATCAGCATTGGCGTGGTGGTGAATAATGTGCAAACTTTGCTCAATGTGGCTCGAGCAGTGGAACAGCAATGGCCGGTGACCCGCCGCACTCTGACAGTCAACGGCGCAGTGGCACGGCCCTTAACCTTGACGGTGCCACTGGGTACGCCTTTGCGAGAGGTGCTGGCACTGGCTGGTGGCGTGACCATCAACAATCCGGCCTATATCAATGGCGGCCCAATGATGGGCCATGCCCTGCATGACCTTGACCAGCCGGTGACCAAAACCACTGGCGGCCTGCTGGTGTTGCCCGCTGACCATCTGCTGATTACCCGCCGCGCCCGCAGTGACCAGGATGTGCTCGCCATCGCCCGAACCGTCTGCGAGCAGTGCCGCATGTGTACTGAACTCTGCCCACGCCACCTGATTGGCCATGAACTGCCGCCACATTTACTGGTGCGGGCGATTATTTATCAGCAAGTCGCCACGCCAGACATCTTGCTCAGCGCCCTGACCTGCTCAGAATGCAGTCTGTGTGAAAGCTACGCCTGTCCGGTAGATATCTCGCCAATGCGTATTAACCGCCTGCTGAAAACCCAGTTGCGTGCGCAAGGTGCCCGCTATCAAGGAGAACTGCGCGCAGCCGACCCAATGGCAAATTACCGCCTGGTGCCGACATCACGGCTAATTGCTCGTTTGGATCTGACTGACTGGTATCAAGCCGCGCCTTTCAGTGAAGAAAACTATTTGCCGCAGCAGGTGATATTGCCGCTGCGCCAACATATCGGTACTGCCGCACAAGCCATTGTCACAGTCGGAGATCAGGTAGAACACGGCCAGTTGATTGGGCACATCCCGCATGACGCCTTGGGCGCACCGCTACACGCCAGTATTCGGGGTGTCGTCACGGATGTCAGCGCCAACACCATCACGATTCGTCGCGGCATTTAACGGGAGTAAGCATGTCACAAGCCATTGGAATTGTTGAATTAAGCAGTATCGCCAAAGGGATGGAAGTCTGCGACTTAATGCTGAAAAGTGCCAATGTCGACCTGTTGGTCAGCAAAACTCTGTGCCCCGGCAAATATTTGCTGATGGTCGGGGGCGACATCGGAGCGGTGACTCAGTCGGTGCAAAACGGCGAACGGCATAGCGGGCACTTATTGGTCGATAGCATCGTGCTACCCAATCTTCACCCGTCAGTATTACCCGCCATCAGCGGCTTAAATCGGGTGGAGAACCGCCAGGCAGCAGGTGTGGTGGAAACCTGGAGTGTAGTGGCCTGCATCACTGCAGCTGACCGGGCAGTAAAAGCCGCCAATGTCACTTTGGTGCGTATTCATATGGCTTTTGGTATCGGCGGCAAATGTTATCAGGTGCTCAGTGGCGATATTGCTGATGTGCAAACCGCAGTCGAAGTCGCCAGCCAATGTGCCGGTGAAAAGGGATTATTGATTTACAGCTCAGTTATCCCGCGTCCCCATGAGGCGCTGTGGCGTCAGTTAGTTCAGGAGGCATGATGGAAACCAACAATACCCCCGAGCGCGTGATTCAAGAATATGTTCCCGGCAAACAGATAACTCTCGCGCATCTGATAGCCAACCCGAATAAAACACTTTACAAAAAACTGGGACTAAACGATGTCAGCAGCGCCATTGGTATTCTGACCATTACCCCCAGTGAAGCTTCGATTATTGCCAGTGATATCGCCACCAAATCGGGTGCGGTCGAGATTGGTTTTATTGATCGTTTCACTGGCGCAGTGGTGTTTACCGGCGATGTTTCTGCGGTGGAGTACGCGTTGAAACAGGTGATTCACACCCTCGGCGACATGATGAAGTTTACCGCCTGCCCGATGACCCGGACTTAATGCCATGCAGCGCATCATGTTGATTGGCCCCAGTCAATGCGGCAAAACGTCGCTAATCCAGCGTTTGCATGGCGAAGCGCTGAATTACCAGAAAACCCAGTCCATTATCTGGCAGGACAATGCCATAGATACACCGGGTGAATATCTGGAAAACCGCTGCTTATACAGTGCGTTACTGGCGAGCGCTTGTGAGGCCGATGTGGTGGGGTTGGTGCAAAACGCCGATGCCACACAGAGCTGGTTTGCGCCAATGTTGGCACAGGTTTTCAACAAACCGGTGATCGGCATTATCAGCAAAGCCGATACCGTCAGCCACGCCGCTCAACTGAGCTGGGCGGCGGACTGCCTGACGCAAGCGGGCGCACAACATATTTTTATCACCTCGGCGCAAACCGGCGAGGGGTTAACTGACCTTATGACTTATTTAAAACATTGTGGAGAGTCGCATGCCCGGTAAGATTATGGCGATTAACGCCGGCAGTTCTTCGTTGAAATTTCAGCTTTTTTCCATGCTAAATGGTGAACAAGTGCTATGTCAGGGATTAATTGAGCGCATTGGTATGAATGATGCGGTATTTAATCTGCGGGCCGGTGATGTGCAATGGCGAGAAACTCTCCCCATCGCGGATTGCCGCCAGGGGGCTGAATACCTGCTCAGGGCGCTGATTGAGCACAATATTATTGACTCGTTGGATGAAATTATCGGCGTCGGCCATCGGGTTGCCCATGGCGGTGAGACCTTTGCCGATTCAGTGCTAATAACCCCGCAAGTGTTGAATAACATTGAACAACTTTGCGCATTAGCGCCCTTACATAACCCGGTGAATGCACTGGGTATCCGGGTGTTTCAACACGCCCTACCCCATGCCCACGCGGTGGCGGTGTTTGATACCGCGTTTCACCAAACACTCAGCCAAACCTCATATTTATATCCATTACCCTGGCGTTATTATGCAGAACTGGGCATCCGCCGTTACGGCTTCCACGGCACCAGCCATAAATATGTCAGTGCAGTCTGTGCCGAGCACATGGGGCGGCCCGTGGAAACACTACGCATTGTCTCCTGTCACCTTGGCAATGGCTCCAGTATTTGTGCTATCAGCAATGGCTGCTCGGTGAATACCTCCATGGGCTTCACCCCACAAGCGGGTGTGATGATGGGAACCCGCAGCGGCGATATTGACCCGTCTATTCTGCCTTTTATTCAGCAAACGGAAGGCAAAAGTGCGGCCGAAATTAACCATCTGATCAATAACCAATCCGGCTTGCTGGGTATTTCCGGCATTTCTCATGATTATCGTGATGTGGAACACGCCGCCGACAATGGCAACCGCCGCGCCGCAGTAGCCCTTGAGCTGTTCGCCGAGCGGATCCGTGCCGTGATTGGCAGCTATATCGTGCAACTGGGCGGGATTGATGCGCTTATCTTTACTGGCGGCATTGGCGAAAATTCACGTAGCGCCCGCCAGCAGATATGTCGGGAATTGGCGTTCCTTGGTATTGAACTGGATAAAGAGAAAAACCTCAAAAATCAGTTTTTTATTCAACAAGATAACGCCCCAGTACAGATTGCCATCGTCAATACCAATGAAGAATTAATGATTGCCCGTGATGTCCTGCGCGTGGCACTGAATCTGCCGGTACAACCGGCCCTCGCCGCACAATGAGAGGCAATATGAAAAGTGGGAAAGTTTGGCTAGTGGGCGCGGGGCCGGGGGATGCGGCGCTGATTACAGTCAAAGGCTTACATGCTATTCGCCGCGCCGAAGCGCTGGTCTATGACCGGTTGGTTTGTGCGGAATTATTGGCTGAAGCCCCGGACGGTTGCGAAATGATCAATGTGGGTAAAACGCCCAATCATCATTTGGTGCCGCAAACACAAATTAATCAAATTTTGGTGGATTGCGCCCAGCGCGGCCTGAATGTGGTGCGGCTCAAAGGCGGTGACCCTTATGTGTTTGGCCGCGGCGGTGAAGAGGCTGAAGCATTGGCATTGGCGGAGATTCCGTTTGAGGTGGTGCCGGGGATAAGCTCAGCCATCGGCGGGCTGGCCTATGCTGGGATCCCGGTGACTCATCGTGATTATGCTTCAGGTTTTCATGTGGTTACCGGCCATTTGCGCCAAGGTAATGAGCCGCAGGACTGGGCGACACTGGCAAAATTGGACGGCACTCTGATTATCCTGATGGGAATGACGCAACTGACGACCATTTGCCAGCAATTGATTGCTGCGGGTAAAGCGCCGAACACCTCCGCAGCGGTGGTGATGTATGCCAGCCATCAACAGCAACAAGTCGCCAGTGGCACCCTGACCACCTTAGCTGATCAGGTGGCTGCACAAGGGTTAACTGCGCCGGCGTTGATTGTGATTGGTGATGTGGTGCGCTTGCGCGAAATTCTGGCATTCACGCCAGAAGCGCTGTCGCTAAACTCAATTCCCTCGCTTATGGTAATCTAATGCATAACCTAAATAGGGGAATAACGCAGCAATGAGTGAGCATGGTGGGAATGTGCTGGAAATGGCACTGAAAATCGGCACAGATGCAGAAAACATCCTTGATTTCAGTGCCAATATTAATCCGTTGGGAATGCCAGACTCCCTAAAAATTACCATTGTTGAACAGTTAGCGCGCGCGGAGCATTACCCTGATGTTGAGTATCGCCAATTACACAGTGCGCTAGCCCGTGCTCACCATTGTTTGCCGGAAAACATCATGGCAGGCAATGGGGCTACTGAACTGATTTATGCCGTGGTGCATTATCTGCAACCGCGCAGTGCCCTGTTGCTGACACCGGGTTTTGCTGAATATCGCCGCGCCCTGCAACGAGTCGGTTGCCAGATTCATGATTATCAGATGAGTGAAGCTGATGGCTATCAGCCCGATGAGCGGTTACTAGACGTTTTAGTGCAATTGCGCCCTGATTGCCTGTTTTTAGCAACGCCGAATAACCCCACCGGCCTGATGCCTGATGCGGCGCTGTTGCAAGCTATTGTGCAGTGCTGCCATCAACACCACATTGCGCTGATTGTCGATGAGGCCTTTATTGATTTCCTGCCCAATGCGCCGGGGCTTATCCCACAATTGGCTGATTTCCCCCAACTTTATGTCTTGCGTTCCCTGACTAAGTTTTTCGCGATCCCAGGGTTACGTTTGGGTTACCTGCTCAGTGGCAATCTGGCGGCTATGGCGCAAATGAAACAGCAGCGCGAACCCTGGACTATCAATGCTTTCGCCACGCTAGCGGGTGAGATTATTCTTGATGACCAACCTTATATTCAGGCGACGCATGAGTGGCTAAAGCAGCAGCGGCCTTGGTTATATCAGCACTTAGCGGATTTACCCGCATTGCAGGTGTGGCAAGGGTGCGCCAATTACATTTTCCTGCGCTGCCTAAGGCCAGAAATCAACCTGCAACAAGCATTATTGCAGCAGCATATTTTGATTCGCCACTGTGCCAATTACCCCGGTCTGACCGGCGACCATTACCGTGTGGCCATCAAAAGTGCAACCGATAATCAGCGGTTGGTCACCGCCTTGCAGCAGGTTTTGGGTCATGGCTGAAGCCCGCTGCCCCGCGTCCTGTGGTGAGTTAATTCAGGGCTGGATATTGGGAGGGGAAAAGCTGATTTCCTGCCCGGTAAACTGGTTTAGCACCGTGTCAGTCACCGACGGTGTTCCAGACGGCCACGAACGGCCACGTATGCGCCAAATGCTAAGGGCGGTATTAGCTTACTTCGACCAACCAGCAGAGATGGCCCGTGGCCTGCATATCAGTTTTGATTCCACTATTCCGGTGGCAAAAGGGTTGGCCAGCAGCACAGCCGACATTGCTGCTACCGCACTGGCCACCGCCCGTCATCTGGGTGAAACACTGGATGAAGCCGCCCTTGCTACTTTGTGCGTCAGTCTGGAGCCCACTGACAGCACTTTATTTCGGCGGCTAACCTTATTTGACCACCAAACCGCCGCCACGCAGATTTCTTATGATTGGCAGCCTTCCATGGACATTCTGCTGCTGGAAAGCCCGCATATTCTCAACACTGAAGATTATCATCGTCGTCATCGCCAACCCACATTGTTGGCGGGTGCCGCCTCACTGGAGCGGGCATGGCAACTGTTTACTCAGGCCGCCGAACGCCACGATAACGCCCTGTTGGGCCAATCCACCACCCTTAGCGCACAAGCCAGTCAGCACTTGTTGGTCAAACCGGACTTTTCCGCCCTCTTGGCGTTAGTGGAGGAATTGGATTTATATGGGCTGAATGTGGCACACAGCGGCAGTGTGGTGGGGTTGCTATTAGATCGCCAACTTCATGATGTAGAACACATTCATTGGCAATTACAACAACGCAACATTAGCCAGAATTATCCGCGCCAACACTTATTAACCATGGTACCCGGCGGGGTACGATAGCCTTCATAGGCCGCCATTCAACTCTAACTAGCCGTGATTATCATCAAACTCATCAAACCAGAATGTCCATGCAATACGCGCTGCAATTCCCTTTATGCCGACCATTTCGATGCAACTCTCTTGACTTCCCCCCTCAGAACCATGACCTCAGTCACAAACCAGGAAAGCAGCCATTTTATCCATGTAAATAGCATTCAAAGATATGGGGAAAATAGCCACCGAGGCAGTAGAGTCCACCTACAGGAAATGTAGTGCAGATGTAAAATCTGCTTCCTGATAAATCTTCATTTTATTAAAAACATAAATATAACTTAAGTCATACAGAATATTACGCCAACACCTAACTACGATAGCCTCAACCTACATGAACTCCCGGAGCCTTAGATGAAAAAACTGAGTGTAAAAACATTATTAGCAGCTAGCCTGTTCAGCATGATCGCCTGCTCGGGCAGTGCATTGGCGCAAGAAGTGGAAGTCGTCAATATCTCGAAAATCGCCGGTATGCCATGGTTCAACCGCATGGGCGAAGGGGTGGAACGCGCCGGTAAAGATCTTGGGATCAAAGCCTATCAAGTCGGCCCTTCCAGCACTGATGCCCCACAACAAGTTAAAATTATTGAAGATTTAATCGCCAAGAAAGTCAGTGCCATCAGCATTGTACCGAACGATGCCGATGTACTGGAGCCAGTATTTAAGAAAGCGCGTGAAGCTGGAATCGTGGTGTTAACCAACGAATCTCCTGGGCAGCCAAGTGCTAACTGGGATATTGAGATCATCGATAATGCCAAATTTGCCGCAGATAATGTGGAAGAAATGGCAAAAGCGATGGGCGGCAAAGGCGGTTATGTGATTTATGTTGGCAGCCTGACCGTGCCACAACATAACCTGTGGGCAGATCTATTTGTTAAATACCAAAAAGAGCATTATCCAGAAATGTTTGAAGTGACCAGCCGTATGCCGGTCGCCGAGAGCATTGATGACTCACGCCGCACTACACTGGACTTGATGAAAGCGCACAGTGATTTGAAAGGCATCGTCGCTTTCGGTTCACAAGGCCCGATTGGTGCTGGGCGCGCAGTGAAAGAGAAACGCGCGAAAAACAATGTTCATGTGTTCGGCATGATGATCCCGTCTCAGGCGGCATCACTGGTGAAAAGTGGTGACATCGCGATGGGTGTGACTTATGACCCAGGTTCAGCCGGTTATGCTATGACTGCGGTGGCTGATAAAGTGCTGAAAGGCGAGAAAATCGAAACTGGCATGGATGTTCCAGGAGTGGGTAAAGCGGAAGTTAATCAAGATAAACGTCTGATTCAATTCCATAATGTGTTGCGCGTAACCAAAGATAACGTGGATTCACTGTATTGATTTACTGAGTTATCGCAAAGCCGGATGCCCTGTCCGGCTCTGTCATTAATATCCGCTTGGATCGAGAGGAAGTAAGATCTATGCAACCATTTATTACCCTGGAAAACATCAGTAAAACCTTTTATGGCGTTAAAGCGCTCAATAAGGTGGCTATGACCCTGTTACCAGGTGAGGTTCATTGCCTCGCAGGGCAAAACGGTTGTGGCAAATCCACACTGATCAAGATTATCTCCGGTGTTTATCAACCCGATGCCGATGCCGCGATGACTATCGATGGCAAAACCTATTCAACCCTGACCCCCATTGAATCTGTCCGGCTGGGGATTCAGGTTATTTATCAGGATTTATCATTATTCCCCAATCTGACCGTGGCTGAGAACATTGCCATGAATCATTATCATCATCATCTATGGGTGAATAAACGTCAGATGCGGGAAACCGCCGAGCGCGTCATCAATAGCATTGATGCCCATCTTAATCTGGATGAATTGGTTGAGGATTTACCCATCGCCCAGAAGCAGTTAGTCGCTATCTGTCGTGCGCTGGCGCAGGATGCGCGTTTGATTGTGATGGATGAACCCACCGCGTCTCTGACCCGGCAAGAAGTTAACGGCTTGCTGCGGGTGGTGCATGAACTTAAATCACGCAATATTTGCGTGGTATTTGTTAGCCACCGGTTGAGTGAAGTGCTGGAAATTTCAGACCGCATTACGGTGCTAAAAGATGGTAATTGGGTCGGAACCTACCCCGCCGCTGAAGTTGATAACCCACGGCTGGCTTGGCTCATGACCGGTATGAAGTTTGATTTTCAGGTCTTACACGCTTACACCCCATCACGCCCGCCAGTGCTGGTAGTGGAAGAACTTTCCCGTGGCAACGAATATCACAATGTCTCACTGACTTTACATCCGGGCGAAATTATCTCGCTGGTCGGCCTGTTGGGTTCCGGGCGAACCGAGTTGTGTCTCAGTTTATTCGGTTTAACCACTCCCGAGTCGGGAACCATTCGTATCAATGATAAACCAATGTATTTCAGTAGTAACCGCGATGCCATCGCCGCCGGTGTGGGTTATGTTTCGGAAGACCGCATGAGCACCGGGCTGATTATGGCGCAATCCATCCGCGACAATATCAGCGCCACGGTTTTACACCGGCTGAAAAACACCTTCCACCTGATGCGTACTGAGCGGGTCGATACATTGGTCGAAGACATGGTAAAGCACCTGTCGATTAAAATTGGCAGCAGTGATTTACCGGTCAATACCTTATCCGGTGGGAATGCGCAGCGCATTGCTATCGCCAAATGGCTGGCAACTGAGCCGCAAATATTGATCCTCGACTCTCCGACAGTCGGGGTGGATATCGCCAACAAAGCCGGTATTTATAATATTATCAATGCATTGTCAGCGCGTGGCATTGCGGTATTGATGGTGTGTGATGAGATTGATGAAGCTTACTTTAACAGCCACCGTATTTTAGTAATGCGGGCCGGCCGACTTGTGCAGGAATTCTTGCCAAGTAATAGCAGCGAAGCAGCCATTGCGGAGGTAGTAAATGGCTAACCCCCATGCACTCAATAAATCGGATGTCGGTAAAACAGGTTTATTCAATAAAGAACATCTGAAACGCCATGAAGTTATGTTGGCTTTCACTATATTGGTTATTTCGACTTATCTGACTTTCGCCAGTCCCGATTTTCTGACACTCGCCAATATTTATGACTTGATAAATAACTATGCCATGTTAACCATTTTGGCCTGTGGTTTATTTATCGTGTTGATTTCTGGCGGTATTGATATTTCATTCCCGGCGATGACCATCATCTCGCAATATGTCATGGTGACATTAATTGTGAAGTTCGGTGGTAACTTCCCGGTGGCATTCGCACTGGCGGGCGGTATCGGCTTATTGCTGGGGCTGATTAATGCGCTGTTAGTTAATCGCCTGCGCGTGCCGTCCATCATTATTACCATTTCCACGCTGAATATATTCTACGGATTACTGCTGTATCTCAGCCGAGGAATTTGGTTGTATACCTACCCAGAATGGTTCGAACATGGGCCGATGCTGTTCGCCTTTACCGCTGCTGATGGCTATGACTATGGCCTTTCGCTGCCGATTTTGACTTTGCTGACGACGATTATCGTCACAGCTTTGCTGATGACTCGCACCAGTATTGGTCGGCAAATTTATGCATTAGGCGGTAATCAGGAAGCCGCCTCCCGCATGGGGTTCAGCATCCTTAAGCTGCAACTGTTTGTTTATGGCTACATGGGCTTTTTATCCGGCATTGCCGGTGTGGTGCAGTCTTACACCGTTTTGACGGTGGCCCCAGATTCACTGCTCGGCTATGAACTCACTGTATTGGCGGCGGTAGTGCTGGGCGGCACCAGTATTATCGGCGGGCGCGGCACTTTAACCGGTACCCTGCTGGGAGTGATTTTGCTGGCGATATTGCAAAATGGTTTGAATTTACTGGGTATTTCGTCGTACTGGCACACCGTGGTTATCGGTCTGGTGATTGTCATCAGTATCAGTGTGACGGCCTGGGGCCAACGTCATAAGGTAGGGATATAACCATGTCGAAAACAACTCAACGGGATCATACCGAGCGCTGGCTGGTGGCACTGCTGGTGTTGGTGGCGGTGGTGTTCAGTGTGCTGATCCCACAGGTATTCTGGTCTGCGGCTAACTTCCAATCCATTGCCTCACAAATCCCCGTCGCTGGGGTATTAACACTGGCAATGGCAATCACTATGCTGACCGGAGGGATTAACTTATCAATCATTGCTACCGCCAATGCCAGTGCGCTGGTGATGGCCTGGGTTTGTACCCACCTTGAGCCAACATTCAGCTCAATGATGCTGATGCTATTGGCCGGAGCCTCAGTTGCTTTGGTGGTTGGGCTGATCAATGGGGTACTTATCTCGGTGGTCCGCGTCTCCCCTATTCTGGCGACATTGGGCATCATGACCTTGCTCAAGGGCGTGAATGTGCTTATCTCCAAAGGGTCGGCGATTTCTAACTTCCCCAACTATGTGCTGGCATTGGATCGCAATAACTTTCTCGGGGTGCCGGTGCCGTTATATTTGTTCATCGCGGTCGCTCTGATTATCTGGTTAATACTGGCCAAGACCCCGTTGGGCCGTCAGATATATCTTTCTGGCTCCAACGAAAAAGCCACCTTTTTCTCCGGGATTAATACCCGCCGCACACTAATTTGGGTGTATGTGATTTCATCGTTACTCTGCACTGTCGCGGCGTTGTTGATGATGTCCAAACTCAACTCCGCCAAAGCGTCCTACGGCGAGTCACTGTTACTTATCACTATTCTAGCAACGGTATTAGGCGGGGTTAATCCTGATGGCGGGTTTGGTAAGATTTTCGGCATTGTATTAGCGCTGTTCTTGCTACAAATGCTGGAAAGCGGGCTGAATATCATGGGGGTGAGTAGCTATATCACCATGGCATTGTGGGGTTCGTTGCTGCTGGCGTTTATCTTTGTCAAAGGAATCAACATTCCAGCGTTTCTTGCGGCAAAATAAACCGTCAAGTTAATGTATTGATAGAAAAAAGAAAAGGCTGGCAATTGATGCCAGCCTTTCTATTAATAGCTACAAAAAAACTATCCCGCTTGAGCTAAAGTTACTTAACTTCACCCATCGCTTTCAGTTTTTTCGACAATTCACGACGTTCTTTAGACAGATCGGCGTTTTTGATGATGTAATCATCAACACGATCTTCGTAGTCACCACGCATGTTAGCGATAATGGCCTGAACCTCTTCAATGCTCATCCCTGGCTTGATGTATTCACTCAGGTTATCGAGCAACAGAACGCGTTTTTGGTTATCACGAATTTTCTTTTCGTTATCAACGATTTCACGCTGTAATTTATTTTTGCGACGGAACATACGCACAAACTCCAAAACGTCCTGGAAAGTTGGCTTAGTTGCATTATCCATTTTTATACCTTCACTTAAGTTTTACACAAATTCAATTGCTGGTGACCAGGCTACCTGCACCATACCGCTTTGCCGTACCTGGTGACAAGATTCATTGGCTTATCTTACCTGCTTTACCCGCCAGACAGAAATATCATCTGCCTTAAAACCGGATTGATCACCTGCGCAAGGTCATATTAATCAGATCGTCCAATTCCTCAAGTTGTTTGGTTAACTCCAGACTCAGCCAAACATAGCCGTAAATTGGCGTTTCTATCTGCTGTTCTTGTGTGACAACCAACATCAATGATTTCAATTCGGTTGAAATTTCGCTCAACTCACCCGCGACTTCCCGCTCTCGAGCCGGTGAACCATCGCGCAAACTGTCACTTAAAGTATTAAGCGTGCGGGCCGTCATCAATTGGGCGCTGCGCAGCCCTTTGGCATTGAGCATAATAAAATGACTTTCTCGCGATGACCAATAAGCATCCACCAGTAATTCCAGTGTGCAAATCAGATTGCGGCTGAGTGTCTGGATAGCCTCAAAAACATCTTTATTAATATGAGATTCTTTACTGGCTGGCGCAATAAAAGTACGCATTTTAACCGATTGATTGAGCGCAGCTTTTAATTTTGGCTCTAATCGCGGACGATCGATAACATTCGGCGATAAGTAGGCGGCGTAAATTTGGCTGATAGCGCGCAAGTTATCACTCATTTGCATGCGCCAATGGGTAAAGGCGCGTTGCGGATAGACACTGGTAAAAACTAACGCCAATAATGAGCCAAAAATAACATCGCCGCTGCGCCACAGTGCCGTGTTCATATCCCCCGGAGCTGACCCACAGACCACTGCCAGCGTGATACCAATCAGCAGAGCCATATAGGGGCGTTTGCCCAGAGTCAGATAACCACACAGGAACATTACAGCGCCACACCAAACCAGCATCAGAGTGAGAGAATATGACTCAAGATAAAGGGCGATCAGACCGGATATTGCGCCAAAAACAGTCCCGCCAATGCGCTGCATAGCTCTGGACAACACATTCCCCCAATAGGATATCGGCCCCATGACAACCACTAAGGTGATCAGCGGCCAAGTCCCTTCTGGGACGGCCAACAAGCGGATAATCAGGAATGTTAGGATAAAAGCCAGCGTAATACGCAAAGCATGAGTCAGGCGGTAATGGGTGTAAATCAGGTTATCCAGCGGCGATATTTTTTTATTCAAGCGCACGACAGACCTACTTCCAATAAGATACTAAAAACTAAGTCTAGCTGAGTTATTACACTCTGGCATCGGATTAACCGTTACTAAAAGTGGCGGGAATAAATCGGAGGGAACTAAATAATCCCCGTCAGCGATGGCTAAACGGGGAAATAAGCTTATTTAAAATCAACTGCCATTTGTTGTTGGATTGTCATGCCAAAGCTCGATTCTACACAACAAGCAATATAATCGGTAAAACGGGGCGACCTTGGCATCCCCAAACTGAGCAATCGCTCATTACTGAAACGTACATTTAGCACGGCAAAAGAGCCGTATAAGCGCATGGCTTTCAACATTAAACGCTCATTACATGGGCCGAAAATACCTTTCAGTTGCTTACGCATCTGCACCAAAGCACCATATTCTACCTGGCGATAATCTGCCCCCATGGGTTGTTGTCGAGCTGCTGACGACATGGCCTGATCAATCTCAGCAAAACTGACACTGTCTTTCTCTCCAGCAGAAATATGATAGATATCTTCCGGTAAGTTTGGATGCAGCAAAATACACACTAAGGCGTCAGCACAATAATCGACTGGAATAACATCAATATAGTCATCCAGAGAGCACATAAACTTGCGCAGCATTAATGCCATGCGGAATACCCAGAAGATGCTGCTAGAAGGTTGGCAGCCCAAACGAGTATGCCCGACAACAATTGATGGCCGGGCAAATACCAATGGCAACCCCGGACATTCTTCCGCCAATAAGCGCTCAATGGCCGATTTAGATTTAGTGTATTCCACTAAATGTGCATCATCTTCTGCCGATAGGATCTGCTCATTCACTACAGTATCGGCATCGGGAGTACAAGACATGGCGGTGCCCACATGAATGAATCTTTGTAAACCGGCGACCTGAGACATTCTTTTGCCGAAGGCTAATGTGCCGTCGACATTAACTTTCCAGATTAATGGGTTATTACCAAATGATGCGACGGCGGCACAATTAATAACATGCGTCACTTCATTGATACGCGGGTCATTAATAAAACTGTCAGGTTCAGCTAAATCCCCTAATAGAATATGATGTGTCATTATTTTATTCAGCCGCCCAGCAGGCAGATAAAACTTTGCCAGATTTTCTCGAATACGGGTTAATCCCTGCTCCGGTGTTTTGGCCCTAACTAATAATAAATAATTAAAATCTGAGTTTTCCAACAATAACTTTTCAAGCACTGCTCCGCCCAAAAAACCTGTGGCACCGGTTAACAGAAGTGTTTTCACCATTAATCCTACATATTTTATTAAGTATGCAGATTATATAAGTAGCTAATTAAACAGCAGGTAAATATTAGTTAGAACGACACTGATTGACTAAAACATAATTATTTCAAAATAAATCCTGACACCCTAACCCGCCTGAAATGATATTCTAGCACTAATGCCATGGGTCACTGCGACTGACCGCGGCGGTGTCCCATCATAAAGAATAGCCATAAGAATTAAGGGTTAAACTGAATAATGTCAGATAAAAATAAGTCACCAACATTTTACATTCACGATTATGAAACCTTTGGTCAGCGCCCGGCGTTAGACAGACCCGCGCAGTTTGCCGGAGTGCGTACCGATTTGGAGTTCAATATCATCGAGGAACCATTGGTGGTTTACTGTGCCCCCGCCGATGACTATCTGCCGCAACCAGAGGCCGTGATGATAACCGGCATCACCCCGCAACATGCCTTAGCCAATGGGGTTAATGAAGCCGAGTTTGCCCGCCAAATTCATCAAGCTTTCAATGTGCCCGGCACCTGTATTCTCGGCTACAATAATATTCGTTTTGATGATGAAGTTAGCCGCAATATTTTCTACCGCAATTTCTATGATCCCTATGCTTATAGCTGGCAAGGCGGTAATTCCCGTTGGGACTTGCTCGATGTCATGCGCGCTTGTTATGCCCTGCGTCCAGAAGGCATTGTCTGGCCAGAAAACGAAGATGGCTTACCCAGCTTTAAACTTGAGCATTTAACTAAAGCCAATGGTGTCGAGCACTTACATGCCCATGATGCGATGTCCGATGTGCACGCCACCATCGCCATGGCAAAGTTGGTCAAGCAAGCGCAACCCCGGCTGTTTGATTACCTCTATCAGCACCGCAGCAAACATAAAATTAACGCATTGATTGATATTGCAGATATGACGCCACTGGTTCATGTGTCTGGCATGTTTGGTGCCGCGCGGGGCAACACCAGTTGGGTTGCCCCGCTAGCATGGCATCCTGAGAATAAAAATGCGGTAATTATGTGCGATTTGGCGGGTGATACGTCGCCACTATTGGAGCTGGATAGCGATACTCTGCGTGAGCGGCTGTATACCCGCCGCGATAAACTCAATGCTCAAGACGCAGCCGTCCCCTTGAAGTTGGTGCACATTAATAAATGTCCGGTATTGGCACCGGCGAAAACGCTGCTGGCTGAGAATGCCGAGCGGCTGGGGATTGATCGTCAGCGCTGTCTGCAAAACCTGCAACTATTGCGGCAAAACCCGCAAATACGCGAAAAAGTGGTCGCGTTGTTTGCTGAAGCGGAACCTTTTGCAGTGTCTGATGATGTAGATGCCCAGCTGTATAATGGATTTTTCAGTGATGCTGACCGCGCCACCATGAAAATCATTTTACAAACTGAGCCACAAAATCTACCCGCGCTCGATCTGACCTTCCAAGACCCACGTTTGGAAGCGCTGCTATTTCGCTTCCGCGCCCGTAATTATCCGAATACTTTGACGGACAGTGAGCAACAGCGCTGGTTAGAGCATCGTCGCGAAGCACTTAATCCAGAAAGAGTGCAAGATTATGTACTGCAACTGGAACAGTTTTATAACCAGTATGAGGGCGATAAAGAGAAGTTGGCACTACTGAAAGCCCTGTTTGACTATGCCAGAGATCTGGTGAGCTGATATTGATAATGGATTTAATCCAATAAAAAACGGAGCCGTCAGGCTCCGTTTTAATCAGCAATAACACCATATCCAATCAACAAGAACACATGGCGTTACTGTGCAAGCTCACCAGTAAACTGAGGTAATGCCTGACGGAAAGCGCGAGTTTTCCAGACCATATAAAGCAGGCCAATTGCGCCCCATACCAGCCCCAGAGTCATAGAGCTACTTTCCAGATTAACCCACAGTACACCCACTGTCCCTGCACCAATCATCGGTAGAATCAGGTAGCTGATATGATCCCTAACTGTGCAGTTGCGGCGCTCGCGGATATAGAACTGTGAAATCACCGACAGGTTAACGAAGGTGAAAGCCACCAGCGCACCAAAGTTAATCAATGCAGTTGCCGTGACCAAATCAAAGGAAATAGCAGACAATGCCACGCCCCCCACCAACAATACGTTGATGGCTGGAGTACGCCATTTTGGATGCACGTAGCCAAATATTCTCTCAGGGAATACCCCATCGCGCCCCATCACATACAGCAAGCGCGAAACGCCGGCGTGTGCCGCCATACCTGATGCCAACACCGTGACACAGGAGAAGCACAGAATCACTGACTGGAAGAATTTGCCGGCCACAAACAGCATGATTTCCGGCTGTGATGCATCGGGGTCAGTGAAGCGCGAAATATCCGGGAAATAGAGCTGCAAGAAGTAAGACACGACAATAAAAATCACGCCGCCAATCAATGCAGTCAGGAAAATCGCTTTCGGGATCACTCTCCCGGCATCTGGCGTTTCTTCAGACAGCGAACTGATGCCATCGAAGCCAAGGAATGAGAAGCACAGTATCGTGGCCCCGGTTATCATCGGCACCAAATGAGCATTTTCAGAATAGAACGGACGTGGGCTAACCAGCGTACCTGTCCCTTCACCTTGATAAACACCGTGAATCAGCAGCCCCATAAAGACCACCATGACAGCGACCTGAACCACAACGATGATCGAGTTCAGGTTAGCGACCACATTAATGCCACGCAGGTTGAATAGCGTCATCAAGCTGACCAATGCGCCAACAAAAATCCATGATGGCACACCTGGGAAAATCGCTTCGAGATAAATTTTTGCCAACAGAATGTTAATCATCGGCATGAACAGGTAGTCCAGCAGTGATGACCAACCCACCATAAAGCCAACATTCGGACTAATGGATTTCTGGGCGTAGGTATAAGCCGAACCCGCAGACGGGAAACGCTTAACCAATTTGCCATAGCTGACGGCAGTGAACAGCACTGCTATCAACGCAATGGCGTAAGAAGTCGCGACGTGACCATCGGTCAGGCCGGAGACAATACCAAAAGTATCGAAAATGGTCATCGGCTGTAAATAAGCCAAGCCCATCATCACCACTTGCACCAACGTCAGTGTTTTTCTGAGCTGAACGCGGTTATTGGTGCCAGTTTGATTGGTGCCGACTGCAACAGTAGCATTATGCGTCATGATTCAGCCTCCCCATACCTTTGACCCAATTTGCAAGTGTAGCTCGCAGGTCAGAGGTGACGGGGAAACTTCGTATCTGCCTGGGACACGTAAGTGGGGAAATAAGAGCGGTGTAACGGGTATTTGCCATACCTGTTGCGCCATAATCGCTGCATGTGCAGCGCATACCGGTGGGCACCGGTGCCAGTGTAAATAATTGCCCCATCTTTCTTTCCTCATAACGGCGATTTTCGTATGTGAATAATCGCTCGCGGACCTGTTTATCTATCCGGATCGTTGTCCGGCCTCTTGATTTGTGAAAACACGAATGCAAAAAAATAACCGACGCGTTTAAACGTCGGCTATTCCATGGCGCGTATTTTGCCCTAACTTGAGAGCAAAAAACAAGATGTTAAACGGCTTGAAACAATATTCTTATGGCAGTTTGATCTAAACGGCTATTTCTATGCTGTATCAGTGCTGAGCGGCAATTTCTACCCGCTCAATTGCTGTCCATATTTTGTCTGAACTCAGCTCAACAGGCAGATAATGAATTGACTCGCTCGGCTTCAGAATTCGACTAATCACACGCTCAATAGCATCACGGTCATTAATATCAACATCCAGCGCAGCCAAATGCGTTGGTAAACCTAATTTATTAAACGCCACAATCAGTGATTGCAGTGCTTCATCTTGCTCCAGCAGGGCTGTTTGAACCAAAATTCCATAGGCAACTTTGGTGCCATGCAGGAAATGCTCGGTCTGGGGCAGCAGTGTCAGACCATTGTGTACTGCATGAGCCGCCGCAACGCGGGTATAGCGCTCGCCCAGCCCACCGACCATACCGCCACCGGCAATAATCGCATCCACTACATCAAGGAAATCTTGCGTTAGTTCCCCCTGCTCCACCGCCTGTAATGCAGATTCGCTCTGTTTGAGCAGCACATTGCGAATGTCCAGCGCGGCCTGTAAACCCAAACGAACGGTCAAAGACAATGTTTCCGGTTGCGGGCTTAGCACCACCGCTTCGTACCATTTCGCCAATGTATCGCCAATTCCCGCCAATAGATATTCCACTGGTGCCTGCAAAATAATACGCGGTTCTACTAACACCAACTGGTTGGAATCTTTAAATATTTCAAAATTTAGCGCTTGCCCGGCATCGTTATACCACACGGAAAGTGGTGTCCAGGCCGCGCAGGTTGCCGCGATCGTGGGAATAGCTACCAGCGGCAAGCCAAGTTTACGCGCCACCACCTTGGCCGTATCCAATACTGCACCACCGCCAATACCGATCACCACTTGTCGGTCACTGCCCGCAGCCTTCACTAAATCAGCAACAGTAGATTCACTGCAATGACTGGAAAATAAAGCTCGCACCGCTTGTGGCCCATGGAAAGCCGCTGGCAGATAATCACTGGCCGCCGCCAAGGCGCGCTCACCATAGATCCACAGCGCATTTTCCAATGTTGCTTGAGGATAAAACTCGCTCAGCTTTTCGATAACGCCTGGAAAAGAAAAATAGTTGGCAGGCCCCACCTGCACTCGGATTGCGTTCGTGCTCATGGCGCGTTCCTTTTAAAGGATGATCTCATCAGTATTTTTCTCATCTTAAAGGCTAAGTTGCCAATGTTTAATAACTTTTTGATATACCTTAACTATTTTAGTTTGTTGCGAATAATGGAAATTGTGTTAAAAAGAAGTCTACCGCAGCATTATTGACTGCCTATTCCGTCAAAATACTTCATAGGGCAGTGATAGAAATTTATGTCCAGTATCACCTCATCCTCCCGCCTTGAGATGCGGAATATATCTATCTCATTTTCTGGATTCCATGCCCTACAACAAGTTGATTTCACACTGGAAGGTGGGTCTACTCATGCGCTAGTCGGTGCTAATGGCGCAGGGAAATCAACGCTGATGGCGATTCTTTCCGGCGCTCACAATCACTATCGCGGCGAGATCTATATTGATGGCCAGCAGATAGACATTCACTCCCCCCGTCAGGCAAAGCAGCACGGTATCCATGTGGTTCAGCAAGAGGTTGATGTCGCACTGATCCCTACCCTGTCTGTGGCGGAAAATATTATGCTGGATAAGCTGGCGGAACAGGGGCATCTGTTTAATTGGCCACAACTTTATCGCCAGGCAGAAGCGCTACTCGGGCAGCTTGACCTCAAGTTGAATGTGCGCCAGCGGTTGGAATCTTGCACATTGGCGGAGAAACAACAGGTTCTATTGGCCCGCGCCCTTTCCCATCAATGCCGTTTTCTCATTCTGGATGAACCCACCGCCCCCTTGGATCAAGAAGAGAGTGCGCGTCTGTTTAAAGTGGTGCGCCGCTTGCAATCCGAAGGAATAGCCATTGTGTTCATTTCGCACCGCATCCATGAATTGCGCGAAATTTGCGATCAATTGACCGTATTACGCGATGGTCGCAAAGTCAGCCATGATGCAATGGGTGACCTGAGTGGTGAGCAAATTGTCGAAAAGATGCTCGGCCACACTTTGGATGATATTTTCCCACCCCGACGAACGGCATTTAGTGAAAAAATATTATTGTCTGTCAGTGGGTTACATGACCAACACAAATTACGCGATATTTCCCTGACATTGCATGAAGGGGAAATATTAGGGATTGCCGGGTTAGCTGGCGCGGGAAAAACCGAATTGTGCAAAGCATTGTTTGGTGCTACGCCCAGCCGTGTTGATCAGGGTGAATTACAGGGCAAACCTTGGAAACCGCGTTCACCGGATCGCTCCGTCGAGCAGGGGCTAGCTTTAGTGCCCGAAGAACGGCGCAAAGAAGGTATTTTTATCCACGAAGGTATCCCAATGAACCTGAGTGTGGCCGCTGATGACAGTTTTTCCCGCTGGAGTATTTTTAGCCGCCGCCAAGAGTTGAGCTGGGCCAAAGAGTTGATTGCGCGCTTGGGGGTGCGAACTTCTTCGCCGCAGCAAAAACTCGCCCGCTTGTCGGGGGGAAATCAGCAGAAAGTGGCGATCGGCAAATGGTTGCGCGGCGATGCGCAGGTATTGATTTTTGATGAGCCAACCAAAGGTGTGGACATCAAAGCCAAACAGGATCTGTTCAATCTGATTGACGGGTTAGCGCAACAGGGAAAAGGCATTATTTATGCATCCGGTGAATTCTCAGAATTGGTCGGTTTATGCTCTCGTATCTGTGTGTTGTGGGATGGGCGAATTGTTGCCGAGCTAAACGCCGCAGATGTCGATGAAGAAACATTATTACTATTTTCAACCGGAGGAACCCCTCAGTGAGCAAAGAAATACCCCTGCCGGACGCGCAGCCATGGCGTCACCAGTTGTTTGATTTTCTCTACAAATGGGGGATGTTGCTCACCGTCGTGGCGCTAATCGCGCTGTTTGGTCTGGCCTCAGATAACTTCCTCGACCCAAACAATATCATCAATATATTGCGATCCATTGCCATAGTGACAGTGATTGCTATCGGGGTGTCTATTTCCCTGTCTGTGGGGGGGTTTGACTTATCGGTCGGTTCGACTGCTTCGCTGGCCAATGCCATCGTGGTCTCACTCTTTGTCTGGTACGGATTTGGCACCACTGGGGCAATTATCCTGACCTTGCTCATTTGTACATTAGTGGGGCTATTTAACGCATTTCTGATTGTGGTGCTGAAGATCCCCGATATGCTGGCGACCCTTGCCAGTCTGTTTGTCATTCAGGGCGTGGCGATGACGTACAGCTACGGCGGCTCTATCACGCAGAATATGTTGCTGCCGAGCGGCGATATGGCGGAGGGCGTCATTCCTGAGATATTCTCAGCGCTGGGTCAAGTGCCGGTTATCGTGCTAATCATGTTGGCGGTGACTATTGTAGTGCAGTTGTATTTGTCATTAACCAAGCATGGTCGCCGGATGTATGCCATTGGTGGCAACCCAGAAGCGGCGCGGCTGGCGGGCATCCGTACCGTACGTTATCGGGTGTTGGCTTATGTATTTTCATCTTTGC
The DNA here is from genome assembly GCF_946902935.1 of Yersinia sp. Marseille-Q5920. Taxonomy (NCBI): domain Bacteria; kingdom Pseudomonadati; phylum Pseudomonadota; class Gammaproteobacteria; order Enterobacterales; family Yersiniaceae; genus Yersinia; species Yersinia sp. Marseille-Q5920. The sequence goes on from NZ_CAMPQA010000006.1 coordinate 163,009, forward strand.
TAGCGGCACTGGGCGGGATTTTACTGGCATCACGCATTGGCTCGTCACAAGTCAACGCCGGTGGTGGTTACCTGATGGACGCCGTTGCTGCCGCCTATATTGGCTTTTCACTCGCGGGTTCCGGCAAACCCAATGCTTTCGGCACCTTAATTGGCGCGGTTATCCTTGGTGTGCTGCAAAACGGGCTGGTGATGCTGTCAGTACCTTACTACGCAATGGATATCATCAAAGGGTTGGTTCTGGCGCTGGCCTTAGCCCTGACTTATATTCATCAGAAGCGGTGATTGGGTATTGATCCTTATTTCGTAATGTTTTCAATGCCCATCCATTCGAGGCGTAGCGAGCGAAAGTATTTTGGGCTTGGGCAGTGCTCAAGCCCAAAATACAAACGCGCAGTAGCCGTATCATTAATTCAAAGGCATTCTGGCTGGATCGGGGTACTGATACTCAAACCCCAACTCACTGCAAATCTTACTGCCATCAATCTCGCGAATGGGTTCTTCAATATCTTCAGGCGCAAACTCGGGCGGAGTCAGTTGTAACGCGCGCGCGCATTCAGGATAAAAATCCCGTTTTCGTGGGTGGATTGGCGCGCACAAATTATAAATATGCCCGCCTCTGGGCAGGTTAAGCAGCAGTTCGATGGCGGATATCACATCCTCCTGATGCACCAGATTTACCCCCTGCGAGCCACCTTTCACATTGGTTTTACCCGCCAGAAAACGGCCCGGATGGCGATCAGTCCCCACCAACCCCGCCAGACGCAAAATATCCACCGAAGTATTCGGTAATTTATGCAGCCAGAGTTCAAGTTCTGCCAGCGTTTTACCCGCTGTGGTCACCGGTTGCAGTGGAGAACTTTCTTTAATTCGGCCCCGAGTTTCGCCATACACTGAGGTCGAGCTGGTAAAAATAATGCGCGGCACACCAAACGCCAGTGCACTGTCGACCACCATCTGTACCGCTTGAAAATACTGTGCCCCGCCGTCAGCCGTGCGGCTGGCGGGTAAGGTGATAACCAGCGCATCCACCGTCATCAGTTGTGCCAAATCATCTGGGTCACAAATCAACTCGGGGGTGAGTTGCAATTGAAAGCAATTAATCCCGCTCATTCTGACGGCTTCGACGCCATCCGGCGTGGTTTTACTCCCCACAACCTCAATTCCACGACGAACCAATGATTGCGCCAACGGCATACCCAGCCAGCCCAATCCAATAATGGCTACTTTTTTCATCTCAATTGCCCTCGACCGGTTCATACCGCCACACTCCATACTAATAACCTACGAGAATTAATGTAACTTAATAATTGCTCGATATTATGAATCTGTTTTTGTTCGTTGGCGTAATCGCCATATGTAACAATTTCCTGCTTAAACTGACATCAAATAGAGTGATAATCGCTAAAAATAAAACCAGCGCCAGCAGATGGCACGTGGTGTACCGGCGTAAAATAAAATCATCAGGTGAAAAAAAGGTTGCGCGGTACTAGTCAGATGGTTTACGTTGATTGACAGAAATTATGTCAGAAAGCCCAAATAGAGAAATTATTATGAATCGCGTTCAATTTAATCACCATCATCACCATCATCCTGACTAGTCTTGCAGGCCGATGTGTGCTGGAAGACGGTTAACGAATCTTCCAGGTGGCGGTAGAACGCAATAGAGAAAGCCCTCGGAAGATTATCTTCCGAGGGCTTTTTTGTTGCCCACCATTTTATAAATTAGATTTATAAATTAATAGATTAAGAGGATTACCATGTTGGATAAAACGCGTTTACGCATTGCGATGCAGAAATCAGGCCGCCTAAGTGACGATTGCCACGAATTATTATCGCGCTGCGGAATTAAAATTAATTTACAACAACAGCGCCTGATCGCTTTCGCGGAAAACATGCCGATCGATATCCTGCGAGTACGTGATGACGATATCCCAGGGTTAGTGATGGATGGTGTGGTTGATCTGGGGATTATTGGCGAAAACGTGCTGGAAGAAGAGTTGCTGAGCCGCCGTGCTCAAGGTGAAGACCCACGTTATTTCACTTTACGCCGTCTGGATTTCGGTGGTTGTCGCCTGTCACTGGCCGCCTCACTGGATACCGAATATACCGGCCCGCAATGTTTACAAAATAAGCGCATCGCCACTTCTTACCCGCACATTTTAAAACAATATCTTGATAAACAAGGGGTAACTTTCAAATCCTGCTTGCTCAACGGCTCAGTTGAAGTGGCTCCACGTGCCGGTTTAGCCGATGTCATCTGTGACCTGGTATCCACTGGCGCCACATTGGAAGCCAACGGCCTGCGCGAAGTTGAAGTGATTTACCGCTCTAAAGCCTGCCTGATTCAACGTGATGGCGAAATGCCAGCCGATAAGCAACAGCTGATTGACCGCCTGATGACCCGTATTCAGGGTGTGATTCAAGCGCGCGAATCCAAATACATCATGATGCACGCGCCAAGTGAGCGCCTGGATGAAATCATCACCCTGCTGCCGGGTGCCGAGCGCCCGACCATTCTGCCACTGGCTGGTGACAAAAGCCGCGTAGCGATGCACATGGTCAGTAGCGAGACCCTATTCTGGGAAACCATGGAAAAACTGAAAGCGCTGGGTGCCAGCTCCATTCTGGTGTTGCCGATTGAAAAGATGATGGAGTAAAGAATGCAGCCGACGAATTTCAATACCTTAATCAACTGGCAGCAATGCAGTGAAGAGCAGCAAAAAGCGCTGTTGAGCCGCCCAGCTATTAATGCATCAGAGCGAATCACCGCAACAGTCAGTGAAATCCTTGACCGGGTGAAAATCGAGGGCGATAGTGCTTTGCGTGATTTTAGCCAACGTTTTGATACGGTTAAAGTTGCTGACATCCGCATCAGCCGCGATGAGATAGCCGCCGCCGCAGGGCGCTTGGGTGACGACATCAAACAGGCCATGGCGCAAGCGGTGCGTAATATTGAAATCTTCCATAACGCGCAGAAAATGCCGGTGGTGGATGTTGAAACGCAACCGGGTGTGCGCTGTCAGCAAATCACCCGCCCGATTGCCTCCGTCGGCTTATATATTCCTGGCGGCTCAGCTCCGCTGCTTTCTACCGTGCTGATGCTTGGCACTCCGGCGCGTATTGCCGGTTGCCAGCGCGTGATTTTATGCTCCCCACCGCCGATTGCCGATGAAATTCTGTATGCCGCGCAATTATGTGGCATTCAAGAAGTGTTCCAAATTGGCGGAGCGCAAGCGATTGCTGCGATGGCATTTGGTAGTGAGTCAGTGCCGAAAGTGAATAAGATCTTTGGGCCGGGCAATGCTTATGTCACTGAAGCAAAACGTCAGGTCAGCCAACGTTTGGACGGTGCGGCGATTGATATGCCGGCTGGCCCATCTGAAGTATTGGTTATCGCCGACAGCGGCGCTACACCGGCGTTTATTGCCGCTGACTTGCTGTCTCAGGCCGAGCACGGGCCGGATTCTCAAGTAGTCTTACTGACGCCAGATGCCGCTATTGCTCAAGCCGTTGCGGTCGAAGTTGAGCGCCAACTCCAGCAGTTATCGCGTGCGGATATTGCCCGTCAAGCATTGGAAAGCAGCCGCTTGATCATCACTAAAGACTTGCAGCAATGTATTGAAATCAGCAATCAATACGGGCCGGAACACTTGATTCTGCAAATCCGCCAGCCGGAAGAAATCATTGATCAGATCGATAACGCCGGTTCGGTGTTTATGGGTGACTGGTCGCCAGAATCGGCCGGTGATTATGCCTCTGGCACCAACCACGTATTGCCGACTTACGGTTATACCTCAACCTATTCCAGTTTAGGGCTAGCCGATTTTGTTAAGCGCATGACCGTGCAGCAATTAACCCCGCAAGGTTTGCTGGGACTGGCATCAACCATTGAAACGCTGGCTCAGGCTGAACAACTGACCGCCCACAAAAACGCCGTTACCCTCCGTGTCGCTGCCCTGACAGCCGCTAATAAGGAGCAAGCATGAGTAACTCTGCCAATGTCACTGATTTAGCCCGGGCCAATGTCCGCGCACTGACCCCTTATATGTCAGCCCGCCGCTTGGGCGGTAATGGCGATGTGTGGCTCAATGCCAATGAATATCCGCTGGCCACTGAATACCAGTTGACGGCGCAAACCTTTAACCGCTACCCCGAGTGCCAGCCCAAATTGGTTATCGAGCGCTATGCGGCTTACGCCGGTTTAGAAACTGACCAAGTCTTAGTCAGCCGTGGGGCCGATGAAGGGATTGAGCTGTTAATTCGCGCCTTCTGCGAGCCGGGTCAGGATGCTATTCTGTTCTGCCCGCCAACCTATGGTATGTATGCTGTCAGTGCCGAAACTTTTGGTGTTGAGCTTCGCACAGTGCAGACCAAAACAGATTGGCAATTAGATGTGCCCGCGATTAAAGAAAGCTTAGATCGGGTGAAACTGATTTATATTTGCAGCCCGAATAACCCAACCGGTAATTTGATCAACCCGGCTGACTTACGCGCAGTGCTGGAACTAGCACAAGGCCGCGCTATCGTGGCTATCGACGAAGCTTATATAGAGTTCTGCCCACAGGCCTCGGTGAGCGGTTGGCTAAAAGATTATCCGAATTTAGTTATTTTGCGCACCTTATCGAAAGCTTTTGCATTAGCCGGTTTGCGTTGTGGCTTTACGTTAGCGAACAGCGATATCATCCAACTGCTGCTTAAAGTGATTGCGCCGTACCCATTATCAACGCCAGTGGCGGATATTGCTGCACAGGCGCTCAGCCCACTGGGCCTTGAGCAAATGCGCCAACGGGTCAGCGAAGTAAAAGCCAATCGTGAATGGCTACAAAATGCGTTACAAAACTGCGCCTGTGTTGAACAAGTGTTTACCAGTGAAAGTAACTACTTATTAGCGCGATTCACAGCCTCCAGCAGTGTGTTCAAAACACTGTGGGATCAGGGCATTATTTTGCGAGACCAAAACAAGCAACCGAGCCTATCGAATTGCCTGCGTATCACGATAGGTACCCGCCAGGAATGTGAGCGAGTGGCTGCCGCCCTTGCTCCTTTACCTGGTGTTGATAGCCCGAATAACACTAATACCTCCAGCCTCCGTAAGGAAACGATATGAGCCAGAAATTTCTTTTTATTGACAGAGACGGCACCCTGATTGCTGAGCCACCAGCGGACTTTCAGGTTGATCGGCTGGACAAGCTGGAGCTGGAGCCAGACGTCATTCCAGCATTGCTGGAACTGCAAAAAGCAGATTATCGTTTGGTGATGATAACTAATCAAGATGGGCTGGGCACTGCCAGTTTCCCGCAAGAAACTTTTGATCCGCCACATAACCTAATGATGCAGATTTTCAGCTCTCAGGGGATCAATTTCGAACAGGTTTTGATTTGCCCGCACTTACCGGCAGATAACTGTGATTGTCGTAAGCCAAAAACAGCATTAGTCGAAAACTATCTGGCCGAAGGTGTGATGAACAGCGCCAACAGCTATGTTATCGGTGACCGCGAGACTGATCTGCAATTGGCGCAAAACATGGGTATCAGCGGCTTGCGGTATCAGCGCGATGGGCTGAATTGGTCACAGATTGCCAAACAACTGACCCAGCGTGATCGCCATGCTCACGTTAACCGTGTCACCAAAGAAACTGCCATTGATGTTGATGTCTGGCTGGACCGAGAAGGCGGCAGTAAGATCAAAACCGGCGTAGGTTTCTTCGACCATATGCTGGACCAAATCGCAACACACGGCGGTTTCCGGATGGATATTCAGGTCAGTGGCGATCTGTACATTGATGACCACCACACCGTGGAAGATACTGCGCTGGCGCTGGGTGAGGCTATTAACAACGCACTGGGTGACAAACGCGGTATTGGGCGTTTTGGTTTTGTGCTGCCAATGGATGAATGTCTGGCTCGTTGTGCATTAGATATTTCCGGCCGTCCACACTTGGAATACAAAGCAGAATTTAACTATCAGCGCGTGGGCGACCTCAGCACTGAGATGGTCGAGCACTTCTTCCGCTCTCTCTCTTATGCCATGGCCTGCACCCTGCACCTGAAAACCAAAGGTCGCAATGATCACCACCGGGTGGAAAGCCTGTTTAAAGTGTTTGGTCGTACTTTGCGCCAGGCAATCCGTGTTGAGGGCAACACCCTGCCAAGTTCCAAGGGAGTGCTGTAATGGATGTGGTGATTCTGGATACCGGTTGCGCCAACCTCTCCTCTGTCACCTACGCGGTGCAGCGTTTAGGTTATGCGCCGGTTATCAGCCGCGACCCGGAAATAGTGCTGCGGGCCGATAAGCTGTTTCTACCTGGCGTGGGTACCGCTCATGCAGCAATGGAGCAATTGAAGCAACGCGAGCTTATCGAGTTGATTAAAAGCTGCACTCAGCCAGTGCTGGGTATTTGCCTCGGAATGCAGTTGCTGGCAACCAGCAGCGAAGAGAGCGGCGGGATTGAGACGCTTGGCATTATCGATACACCGGTAAAACAGATGACAGACTTTGGTTTACCGTTACCGCATATGGGTTGGAACCAGATCACGCCACAGGCGGGAAATCATCTGTTCCGCGGTATCCCGGACGGAACTTATTTCTACTTTGTGCACGGATACGCAATGCCAATATGCCCAAATACCATCGCCCAAGCCAATTACGGCGAGCCGTTTACCGCCGCAGTCGAAAAAGACAACTTCTTTGGTGTGCAGTTTCATCCGGAACGCTCCGGAGCGGCTGGAGCCCAACTGCTGAAAAACTTTTTGGAGATGTAAGCACCATGATTATTCCCGCTTTGGATTTGATCGAAGGCAAGGTGGTGCGTTTGCATCAAGGCGATTACGGTCAACAGCGTGATTATGGCAATCACCCGTTACCGCGCTTACAGGATTATCAGCAGCAAGGTGCTCAAGTATTGCATTTGGTTGATCTGACTGGCGCTAAAGACCCCGCAGCCCGCCAAATCCCATTATTACGTGAGTTACTGGCCGGTGTTGATGTGCCGGTGCAAGTTGGCGGCGGTATCCGTAATGAGCAAGATGTTGTCGCACTACTGGAAGCTGGCGCAACACGCGTTGTTGTGGGTTCAACCGCGGTTAAACAACCGGAAATGGTACAGCAATGGTTTGAACGCTATGGTGCCGAGGCCATTGTGCTAGCGCTGGACGTGCGTATCAATGATGCAGGCCGCAAAGAAGTCGCAATCAGCGGTTGGCAGGAGAATTCTGATGCCACGTTAGAGCAAATTGTCGAACAATACCTACCTTTCGGCCTAAAACATGTGCTCTGTACAGACATCTCACGCGATGGCACCTTAAGTGGCTCAAATGTTGAGCTGTATCAGGAAGTGTGCCAGCGTTACCCGCAAGTGGCATTCCAGGCCTCCGGTGGCATTGGTTGTCTGGATGATATTGCTCGTTTGCGCGGCAGTGGTGTACAAGGCGTGATCGTGGGCCGCGCGCTCTTGGACGGCAAATTTAACGTGAAGGAGGCGATTGCATGCTGGCAAAACGTATAATTCCTTGTCTGGATGTGAAAGACGGCCAAGTGGTTAAAGGCGTCCAGTTCCGCAATCATGAAATCATTGGTGATATCGTGCCGCTGGCACAACGCTATGCACAAGAAGGCGCTGATGAGTTGGTATTTTACGATATCACGGCCTCCTCTGATGGCCGAGTGGTCGACAAAAGCTGGGTATCACGGGTTGCGGAAGTGATTGATATTCCATTCTGCGTTGCAGGTGGAATTAAGAGTGTGGAAGATGCCGGTCAAATCCTAACCTTCGGTGCGGACAAAATCTCCATCAACTCACCAGCGCTGGCTGATCCGACGTTAATTACCCGCTTGGCCGACCGCTATGGCGTACAATGCATTGTGGTGGGCATTGATACTTGGTATGACGCAGAAAGTGACAGTTACCAAGTTTATCAATTTACCGGCGATGAAAAACGGACCAAAGCCACCACCTGGCAAACCGAGGATTGGATAAAAGAAGTTCAATTACGTGGGGCCGGTGAGATTGTGCTAAATATGATGAATCAAGATGGCGTGCGTAACGGTTATGATTTGCGCCAATTGAAACAGATGCGAACTCTCTGCAATGTCCCGTTAATCGCCTCTGGCGGTGCCGGAACACCAGAACACTTTCTGGAAGCATTCCGTGATGCAGATGTCGATGGTGCGCTAGCAGCCTCCGTATTCCATAAGCAAATCATTAATATCGGCGAATTGAAAAAGTATTTGTCTGAACAAGGTGTGGAGATAAGAGTGTGTTAAGCGAACAACAAATTAACCAACTGGATTGGGACAAAGTCGACAATCTGATGCCAGCCATCGTTCAACATGCCGTATCCGGCGAAGTTCTGATGATGGGGTATATGAATAAAGAAGCGCTGGCAGTGACAGAAGAAACCGGCAAAGTCACTTTCTTCTCTCGCACTAAACAGCGCTTATGGACCAAAGGCGAAAGCTCCGGCCATTTCCTGAATGTAGTAAATATCTACCCTGACTGCGATAATGATACCCTGCTGATTCTGGTCAATCCTATCGGCCCAACCTGCCATTTAGGTAATAACAGTTGCTTCGCCCCAGCGGCCAGCGATTGGGGTTTCCTATATCAACTAGAGCAGTTGTTGGCATCACGTAAGTCAGCAGATCCAGACAGTTCTTACACCGCAAAACTGTATGCCAGCGGCACTAAGCGTATCGCGCAAAAAGTGGGGGAAGAAGGAGTGGAAACCGCCCTTGCTGCCACGGTGAATGATCGTGAAGAACTGACAAATGAAGCATCGGATTTGATGTATCACTTGCTGGTGTTATTACAAGATCAGGATTTAGATCTAAGCAAAGTCATTGGCCGCCTGCGCGAACGCCACGAGAAGTAATTTTCTTATTGGTTCTCTTACTGGCAAAAAAACGCCCTCGACTCAGCATCGAGGGCATTTTTATTAAGGCAAACTTTTAAAATCAGCGACTGTCTGTTCTTTCTAAGTTTGTCTTAATAGCAAACCTATTCAAGGCGTAGCGAGCAAAGGCAGTCTGGGGGCGCCCAGCGCGGAGTGACCTGGAGCGTACACGAAGTACGTGAGGAGTCCGAGCACTGCGCAATCCCAGAATGGCAAAGCGCAGTAGCCGTTAAATAGATTATTCCATCCACTCGGTATGGAACACGCCTTCTTTATCTGTACGCTTATATGTATGTGCGCCGAAATAGTCGCGCTGCGCCTGAATCAAGTTAGCTGGCAGTACGGCTGAACGGTAGCTGTCATAATAGTTAATCGCCGCAGAGAATGTTGGTGTTGGGATACCGTTTTGAACCGCATAAGACACAACATCACGCAACGCTTGCTGATATTCATCAGCAATTTGCTTGAAGTAAGGTGCCAACAGCAGGTTTGCGATATCCGCATTTTCTGCGTACGCGTCAGTGATTTTTTGCAGGAACTGAGCACGAATAATACAACCAGCACGGAAAATCTTGGCAATCTCGCCGTAATGCAGATTCCAGTTATTTTCTTCGGAAGCCGCTTTCAACTGAGAGAAACCTTGCGCGTAAGAAACTATTTTACCCAGATACAATGCGCGACGAATTTTCTCAATGAACTCAGCTTTATCACCAGTGAAAGGCTTCACTGTCGGGCCAGTGAGCACTTTAGATGCCGCAACACGCTGATCTTTCAGGGAAGACAAATAACGAGCAAACACAGACTCAGTGATCAATGTTAATGGCTCACCTAAGTCCAGAGAACTTTGGCTGGTCCATTTACCGGTACCTTTATTTGCTGCTTCGTCCAGAATAACGTCAACCAGATATTTACCTTCTTCATCTTTCTTGGTAAAGATGTCTTTAGTAATATCAATTAGATAGCTGTTCAGTTCACCTTTGTTCCACTCAGCAAAGGTGCTTGCTAACTCTTCGTTGCTCAAGCCCAAAGACTGTTTCAACAGAGAATAAGCTTCAGCGATCAACTGCATGTCACCGTATTCAATGCCATTGTGAACCATTTTAACGTAATGGCCCGCACCGTCTGCACCAATATACGCAACACAAGCATCGCCATCATCAGCACGAGCAGCAATTTTCTCAAGAATAGGAGCAACTAACTCGTAGGCTTCTTTCTGGCCACCAGGCATGATGGATGGGCCTTTCAATGCCCCCTCTTCGCCACCGGAAACACCAGTACCGATAAAGTTAAAACCTTGTGCAGAAAGTTCGCGATTACGACGGATGGTGTCTTTGTAGTAAGTATTACCACCATCAATCAGAATGTCGCCTTTATCCAAGTGCGGCGTCAGTGAAGCAATCGTTTTATCAGTGGCTTCACCCGCTTTCACCATCAGCAGGATACGGCGCGGCTTTTCTAGTGAATCAACAAACTCTTCAACGGTGTAACTCGGCACCAGATTTTTACCTGGATTCTCAGCAACTACTTCATCGGTTTTGTCTGATGAACGGTTAAAGATAGAGACGGAATAGCCGCGGCTTTCGATATTGAGCGCCAAGTTACGGCCCATCACTGCCATACCGACAACGCCGATCTGTTGTTTGGACATTAAAAAACTCCTGTCTGAAGAGATGACACCTGTTATCGGCCTTGAAGCCAACAGGTTTTTGATGTGGGAAACATGTTAACTCAGGATTATGTCCGCTGGGTAGTGATTGGTGCGATAGATAGCACAACTGACTAGTTGCTGTTCGCACACGTTTGCTTTATCAAAGTGAACAGTGAATGTGATTTAATTTATCATGCTGGTTTGTAGAAAAAAAAAGCAATCACCAAGATTGCTTTTCATATATCGCTACATTGGCTTACGCCAGAAATTCTTTCAACCAGGCCTTAAACTCAGCGCCTTGCTTTGGATGACGTAAACCGTAAGCAACATATGCCTGCATATAACCGAGTTTCTCACCACAGTTATAAGACTTGCCAGTTAATCCAACAGCTTCTACTGGTTTAACTTCAGCCAGAGCATCAATAGCATCTGTCAGTTGAATACGCCCCCAAGCTCCGGGCTTGGTTTGCTCCAACAGTGGCCAAATATCTGCGGACAGGACATAGCGCCCCACAGCAGAAAGATTTGATTGTAAGTCAACTGGGCTTTGCGGCTTTTCAACCATGGCCTTAATACGGCTACTTTCACCAGGTTCCAAGTCAGCTTTTTCACACGAAATGACCGAGTAGTTTGATAAAGCCTCTGGTTCAACCGAATGTACTAATACTTGGCTGTTGCCGGTTTCTTCGAAACGTTTAACCAATTGAGCCAGATTATCTCGGGTTAAATCCGACATTGCGTCATCAATCAGCACATCCGGCAACAACACCGCGAATGGTTCATTCCCTACCAGTGGTTTGGCACATAATACCGCATGGCCTAATCCTTCTGCATGCCCTTGGCGAAGGTGCATAATCGTCACTCCCGGCGGGCAGATAGATTGCACTTCTTCCAATAATTGGCGCTTAACACGCGCCTCCAGCATGGCCTCTAGCTCATAAGAAGTATCAAAATGATTTTCTACCGCATTCTTTGACGAATGAGTTATTAAAATAATTTCTTTAATACCGGCAGCAACACACTCATTAACTACATATTGGATTAATGGCTTATCGACAATAGGTAGCATTTCCTTGGGGATAGCTTTGGTGGCGGGAAGCATTCTCATGCCTAAACCGGCCACAGGGATTACTGCTTTCAATTTGGTCATAATTAACCTACTGATTTTTAATGCAAATTTAAAATCATTCTCTATTCTGGCACTAAATCGATATTAATCGATTTGTTTTTTCAGCCAAGCAGTAAAATTTTCACCTTCGGTGTTATGGCGAACGCCATAAGTGACAAAGGCTTTCATATAGCCTAATTTGTCGCCGCAATCGTGAGATTTACCCGTCATATGGAAAGCTTCAACCGGTTCTTGCTCCATTAACATCGCAATGGCATCAGTAAGCTGAATTTCATCGCCAGCACCGCGCGGAGTTTTTTTCAGTAATGGCCAAATATCTTTAGACAACACATAGCGCCCAACCACAGCAAGATTAGAAGGCGCATCAGCTACAGAAGGCTTCTCTACTACAGCTGTCATCAGGGTGCTTTCACCTGGTTTTAAATCAACATGGCCACAATCAGCAATACCGTACTTGGAAACGTCCGCTTGAGGCACCGGCTCGACCATGATTTGGCTATGCCCAGTTTTCTCAAAGCGCTGAATCATACTGGCAAGATTCTCTTTAGACAAATCAGCTGTTGAATCGTCAAGTAGTACATCTGGCAGCAGCACAATAAATGGGTTATCGCCCACCATCGGTTGAGCACAAAGTACTGCGTGCCCCAGTCCTTTGGCATGGCCCTGGCGCACTTGCATAATGGTGACATCGGGCGGGCAAATATTTTTAATCTCTTTTAATAACTGCCGCTTAACCCGTGACTCCAGTGCCGCCTCCAATTCAAATGAGGTATCAAAATGGTTTTCTATCGCATTTTTGGACGAATGGCTTACCAGCACGATCTCTTTGACTCCGGCGGCAACACATTCATCTACGATATATTGAATCAGAGGCTTATCAACCACTGGCAGCATTTCTTTCGGAATCGCCTTCGTCGCTGGCAACATGCGGGTGCCAAGCCCGGCAACAGGAATAACGGCTTTCAAACACTTCATTGCTATGACCTCTTCAACTTTAAACAGTTAAATCTGGTTGGATTAATTCTGTACACTTGGCGAAATAAACTGGGATTATCCCTTATCCATCTACTCGCATCAAAGTTTACATCAGAATTTTTCTGATTACATTCTTAAAATACCTGTAAACACCTCATTTTTGTCAATCATCAGACAGACTGAATTAACATTGCATTATCAAAAAAATTTATAAAATTATGTAATGAAATATTATCTATCAATAATTTCATTATTGAGAACAATATAACCAGACACTATTTTCTCAGAAATAAAATATTCTAAATAACGTGTTCTTGAATTACGTCCTAATTTTTCAGATAGCTCAAATATTACCCCATAAGTTATCCATCGCTGCTCTTAATGCTTTTGGATCTGATGGCGGTACAAGCAATCCTATCTATTGACCGGTATTAATAAATGTTGTCTTAGTTTCTATTTCACTTGAAATTAAAGGTTTGTCATGCATCGCACCTTCTAATAAAGCAATACCAAAAGCTTCAAACGTCAATGAACGAGGAAAATCAGAGCACAGCAAAGTGTTAAAAGTGCTGTTTTATCTTCATTAGAAGATAACTCCAATCGGTTAAATCCGATGTATAATGTGGCCTTTGAGGTTTACTCTGGCCACGCAATATTTATTGTTTCCGTTATGATCCAGCTCTGGTTTATCGCCATGGGTAGAATCCTAAAAACTAGAACCGTTTTCGTTGTCGTGAGTGTCACTCTGTATTCCAACTGACCAACACTTCTCAGGTCAGAAAACTCAGAGTAAAAGGGTAAATCATTGACAAAACCTTCAACGGCGCAGGCGTTTGGGATACGGCAAGAACCCTAAAAGTCTAAATTTTCTTTGATAAAGGCATGTTCTACTTTTGACAGGATAGGCGCTTTACACTCATCATGATTTCTACTGATTATCCAGTATAGAATATTAAATTTAACTAGGAGAATTCTGTTAGCTCTCTTTATCTGGTTGACACACTAATTATAAATTAGCGTAATTATTTCATTACGTTATCTTCATTGATTTCCTTTTTACGTTTGTATTTCTTGTCATGAATATCAGCTATTTCTTATATTAAATTTGAAAATTTGATCTTATAAGCCCATTATTCGTTTTAGTGTCATAATTCATAGAAATAAAAGGTGAAGTTAGATATATGGAATGGATCGCAGATCCTACTATTTGGGCGGGGCTAGCAACGCTGGTTGTGCTCGAAATTGTATTGGGTATTGATAATCTAATATTTATTGCTATTTTGGCGGAGAAGCTACCCCGTCATTTACGAGATAAAGCGAGAGTAACAGGGCTGTTGTGCGCACTGCTGATGCGCTTGGTGTTATTGGCGAGTATCTCTTGGTTAGCGACATTAACTGCGCCATTTGTCACACTTTCTGGGCATCCATTCAGCGCTCGTGACTTGATCATGCTAATCGGTGGGATATTCTTGTTATTCAAAGCCACCATGGAGCTCAATGAGCGCCTTGAGGGTAAGGATCATCAACAAAATCAGCAGCGCAAAGGCGCTCGTTTTTGGCCTGTCGTGGCACAAATCGTGGTGTTGGATGCTATTTTCTCCCTCGATTCGGTGATTACCGCCGTCGGCATGGTCGATCATCTGGCGGTCATGATGGCTGCGGTCTGTATTGCAATTGGCCTGATGCTATTAGCCAGTAAGCCATTGACTCGCTTCGTGAATGCGCATCCAACGATTGTCATTCTCTGTTTGAGCTTCTTGCTGATGATAGGTTTCAGTTTAGTGGCTGAAGGCTTTGGTTACCGTATTCCGAAAGGTTATCTGTATGCGGCTATTGGTTTCTCAGTCATTATTGAATCACTGAATCAGTTTGCACAATTCAACCGCCGCCGCTTCCTATCGACTGTCCGTCCTTTACGTGAAAGGACAGCAGAAGCGGTGCTGCGTATGCTCAGTGGCAAGCATGAAGAAGCTGAATTGGATAACCATACAGCTAATCTGATTGCTGATAATACTCGGGTGGGTCAAGAGGTGTTCAACCAACAAGAACGCCGGATGATTGAGCGGGTGTTAGGGCTGGCACAGCGGACGGTGAGTAGCATCATGACCTCACGCCATGATGTTGAGTATCTCGACTTGAATGATCCGCCAGAAAAATTGACTCAGTTGCTAACGAAGAATATGCATACCCGAATTGTCGTCACCGAAGATAGTTCAACAGATGAACCGCTCGGCGTTATTCATGTCATTGATTTGTTGAAGCAACAGTTAACCAATGAAAAACTCGACTTGCGAGCATTGATTCGTCAGCCTTTAATTTTCCCTGAGCAAGTCTCTTTGCTGATGGCGCTTGAGCAATTCCGCCAGGCACAGACCCATTTTGCCTTCGTGGTGGATGAATTCGGCTCTATCGAAGGGGTGGTGACGCTGACCGATGTGATGGAAACCATTGCGGGTAATCTGCCTGTTGCAGGTGAGGAATTAGATGCCCGTCATGATATTCAACAAACCGATGATGGCTGCTGGATAGCCAATGGCTATATGCCGTTGGAAGATTTGGTGCTCTATCTACCACTGCCGATTGATGACAAACGTGAATATCATACATTGGCTGGATTATTGATGGAGTATACCCAGCGGATCCCTCAGGTCGGTGAGCAACTGAAAATTGGTGACTATCTGTTCGAACCTCTTGAGGTGAGCAGTCACCGCATCTTAAAGGTGAAGATAACGCCACTGAAGGTTCCGGATCCTGATTATGAAGTGTAATTAGTGGGTAGCGTAATATTTAGGCCGCAGAAATTGGCCATGTGAATGATAAAAATAGAACCGGGTTGCTTATTGCTACCCGGTTTTTTTATCATTATTTGTGCTTTTTATGACAATTTTTAGATGTTATAAGTGCACAGGAACCAGAATTTCAGTAGCGACAATCACCACCACTAGCCCAACTAATACCGGAACTGAGGTGCGTTTCACTACTTCGAAAGGTGAGATTTTTGCCATCCCCGCCACCGCAACTACCACGCCAGAAACCGGGGACAATGTACGCCCCAAATTTGAAGCTTGTAGCATTGGGATCACCAGATAAGCCGGGTTAATTCCCATTTGTCCTGCCAGTTTCGGGATCAATTCAACAAATGCATAGAATGGCGCATTACCTGAGCCGGTCGTCATCGCCGCCAGCATGGTGATAGTGACCAATACCAGCATCATAATAATGCCACCTGTGCCGAATGATTGTGCCAATCCAATCAGCCCGCTGATAAAACCAACGGTACTCAAACCCTGCGCAAATACCCCAGCAGCAACTAACAGCATGACCACTGTCGCGAATGCATCAGCCATCCCCCGATAAGCAACCTCGAGTCCGGTAAAGACCGTTTTTGCATTGAAACTGCGCAAGAACTCAATCACTGCAGCAATCAGCATACAGATGACCAATACCGTAATGATGTGTAGTTCCGGCCCCCATTTGCCATCAAATATCAGCACACCAATAATAGGTGTGAAAGGTAAAATGGCGTAAAAACTCGGGGCATTGGTCGTGATGTCATTAACATCCATCATTTCATGCTTTTCCTGGCTTTTGCTATCCAGATAACGCTGCCAGAAAAAGTGAGCAATAGCCATGCAGACAATCGCCGCAATGGAGATGGGTAATGTGGTTTTAAAAGCAAAATCGACCAGCGGCATTTCAGAGGCTTTTGCTGCCAGCACAACATCGCCAGAGGTGGGGGCCAGAATGATAGCTGCGGGTGATGCACAAATTGCGGCAGCAGCCCCCCGACTGATACCCACGTTAACCATCACTGGGAACAATGTCGCCATCAATAATACGCCCAACCCGGTTGCCGATGACACCGCCAAAGACATCAAACAGGCCACAATATAGGCCGCGACCATCAATAAATACGGGGAGTTGATCATTTGTAGTGGTTTGGATGCAATCTTAACCACCACATCATTCGCGCCAATGTGGGTCATATACGCGGCAAAGCCACATAACATCATGATCATCATACCGAGGTCGCCACCACGGCTCATCAGCAAGATTTTGACGTACTCAACAATGTCTGTCGCCCGCCAACCAGTTGGCGTCGCACTGGCGGGTAACACGTTTTTGCCCATCAGGGCGCTGATAGCTAATAACAATAAGCCGCCGACCATGAGTACGCCGGTGGCTGAGTAGCCTTTAATAATATAACGGCCAACACCAATGGCCACTACAACCCCAATCAAAAGATCTAACATATACCCTCTCTTACCGAAAACTCGCCTGTTGCTGAATACCCAGCGTTTTCAACACCACCGCACCGCTAGTGGCCCGCTAATTACTTGGGGTGTAAATCATTATTGTTGTTAAGACACGGATTATTGAGATACAGATTGTTAAAACATAAATTGTTAAAACATAAATTGTTAAAACACGGAAATTGCTCTGCACTCTGCCCAAAGTCCATGGGCGAGTTTATGACATCTATCAATGATTCGCAGAGATTTTAGAAACAAATGTTAGTTTGTGAGCAAGAGAGAGGATTTTATGTTTAGAAAGGCGACATTGGAGAACAATATTATAACTGAAGAATAACAAAGTCAGACCACCACCTCCGATAACTATCATTGCTATCGAAGATGGCGCTCTTTTTTAAAGCTTATCAATCAGCTTCTTAAGATCCTTACTTCCGCGGCTCTGCTGAGTACGTTCAGCCCAATCACTGAGTGCTTTTTTAGCCCGCTGTTGTAATTCATTCCGCAAAAGCTGCTCAACATTCAGTTGATAGCTGAGTTGAGCCCATGGACCATAAATACGCAGTGGAATGTCCGTATTTTGCAGCATTTTGACCAAGCTATCTTGCCCGCTCCAACCTTGCATCACACGTACTGACAGATTCATGTCAGCTTGCTTCGCCGGTAGATTGAGTTCTCCGCTGCCTTTAATCGCAATCAAAGTAGAGTCTGCAACCAGATTGCTGACATTCATCCGCCCTTTGTTCAGAGTCAAATTTGCTTGCAGCTGTTTAACCGCGGTATAGCGCTCATCGCGGTCTTGAGCTTTAACATCATTGGAACTACGAGTGACCGCCTGCTGAATGAGTTTCTGAATATTCAGCCCCTCTAACCTTGCATCATTCATGCTGAACTGCGCATCCCCCTTCCAACGATGAGTGAATGCCTTAACATTAATGCCATCGCCGGACAACTGCGCTTTCATGGAGAATTTACCAGTCATCATCTGCGGTAAATCTGCTGCCGCTAATACCGGCCCTAATTCCATATGGTTTATCACCGGATTAATCGCGGTGAGGATTTTCTTGCCCGTGACATCCAGTGAACCCGGCAGTGAAAAATCACCGCCCAAAGCGCTGCCCGTTAAACGGCTAATCTGGACATCACCTTGTTGGTTTGATGCTTGTAAATTAAATTGGCTGACTTTTATTGCACGATAAACCACATTATTCGCAGTCAGTGTCATTTGCGCCGAAAAATCACGGAATGCCTGTAAATCCTGCCCAACATCATCATCGACTTGAATAGCAATAACTGGTGCGGTTACCGTCGCCGCTTTGGCCGTGGCTTTAGTGTCGGCGATGCTCTTGGGTTGCCAACCGAAAATGGAATCCAAGTTGAGATTATCAGCAGCCAAATTAATAACATACTCAGGAACTGGGCCAAAAGTCGCTTTGGCACTGCCTGTCAGTTGGTTATTATTTGCCTTGAAACTCAGTTTATTGAGCAACAATTGCTGAATATCGCGTTGATAACTGGCTTCTAATGTCCCCTCGCCGCTCACACCACCGACAGGAATATCTGCACCTTCCAATTTATAGGTGAATTGGCTGATATTCGCGCTGAACTGCTGTGGATAATGGCGCATATCGGCGTCGGCAACCAAGGAGAAAGTGACATCCCGCTGATTGCGGTTAACACGGCTGTCGAGTGTTATATGGACTTGTCGTTGAGGGTCTTGGCTAAGTTCAAGATTAATATCGCGAACATTCACTTGATCATTATCTGACCGTTGCCAAATTAGCAGACTGTCAGCAACCTGGACTTTATTGATATCGAGTTTCCAGGCGCGATGTTCATCAAGAGGTGCATTACCCGCTGGCGCAACCGGCGCCCCTGGTTCCTGCTGTGCCTCACTATCCGGCGTTAAACGGATAACCGCACCTTTTAGCATGACCTGTTTAACATCAAGCTGATGCGATAACAGTGGCCAGAGCTTAACATCCAGGCGCATATTTTCAGCACTGACTACCGGCGCAGCAGCACCGGGGGCCGTTAACGCAGTCCGACCCGCAATGATGCTAAGTTGAGGCCAGACATGCCAACGTAAATCACCGTCCAGTTGCAGATGATAGCCACTTTTTCTTTCAACCTGTTTGACCATATAAGCACGAAAGTCATTAGGATTTACTAGCAATACCAATGCGCTCATTCCTGCCACCAGCACAACCAGCAGGATAATCAACGTCGTTAGTAATCGTCTCATGACATCCTCTTGTCTTATTAAGCTAAAGGTCTTATCAAGTTAAAAGTCTTATCAAGCTACAAGCCTTATCAGGCGAAAATCTCAGCGAGAAAAGGACTAATCTTTATCAATACGGCTGGCTACAGCACCTTGTTGGCCACGATATTTGGCATCCTGACGGCTATTATAAGGGCGGGCAGCGGGGCCTGAGAGTGGCTCAAAACTCAGCGCACCAATCAGCATGCCAGGGCGCAGTGCCAATGGCAGCTTACCTGAATTATAGAACTCCAGCACAATCCTACCTTGCCAGCCGGGATCTATCCTGTGGGCGGTCACATGCACCATCAATCCAAGGCGGGCCAAGGAAGAGCGGCCATCAAGCCAGCCGACCAAATCATCGGGAATAGTCACTGATTCCAGTGTAACCGCCAGCGCCAACTCACCGGGATGCAGGAAGAATGCTTCTCCTTCAGGCAGAATGATTTCATCACTCATGACCCGTTCCAGCGCTGCGCTGACTTCATCTTTCGGGCCGCTTAAGTCAATAAAACCCGCAGTATGCCCGAGGAAGACACGAAATTTATTCCCTAAGCGGACATCGACTGTCGCACCATTAATACGTTCTACTGGCGGGCGGGGGTCAATCCCCAATTTACCGCTGTCCAGCCAAGCTTCTATGTCACGGTCGCACAGTCTCATTGCTAAAATCTCCATCAAAATTCGCATGTTACAGCTTGCATACTATGAAAGCTGCCATATTAAGAAGCAAAGATCCAGACGAACATTACTCAAAGAACTGGCTAATTTTCGCTTTTAGAATATCGATCGCAATACGGTTTTTGCCGCCGCGCGGAACGATAATGTCAGCATATTGCTTGGAAGGCTCGATAAACTGCAGGAACATTGGGCGCACTGTTTTCTGATATTGAGCCATGACGGAGTCCATGGAACGGCCACGTTCATTGACATCACGCTTCATACGGCGCATCAAACAGATATCCAAAGGGGTGTCAACAAAGATAGAAAAGTTCATTTCCTGGCGCAGACGAATGTCAGTCAACAGTAAGATCCCTTCCAAAATAATCACTTTTTTCGGTTCTAAATGGACGGTTTCTTTTTTACGCGTGTGCTCAGTATAACTGTAGAGCGGCAGTTCAATCGGCTTGCCTGCTTTCAGTGATTGCAGATGTTCCAACAATAAATTGTGGTCCATGGCGCTGGGATGGTCATAGTTAGTTTTGACCCGCTCTTCCATTGACAGGTGACTTTGGTCTTTGTAATAACCATCCTCAGGAATGACGCCAATATGTTGGTCACCAACCTGTTCACGCAATTCACGATACAGCGTACTGGCGATAAGACTTTTTCCGGAGGCTGAGGCACCCGCTATCCCGATAATGACGCACTGGTGTGCTTTGTCAGTCATAAAATTAAAGACCTGATTACGAAGTGTGAGGGGAGACAAAGCACGCTAAGTGCTTCGATCGCGCCAATTATAAGGAGTTAACGGGTTTGATGCCAGCACAATACCCTGCGTCTTTGGCGTTGCAGCGGTGTTGACTGCGCAACGCCAAAGACTTTAGAGAGACAAATAACCGCAATTACACCGCGCGGAATGAAATTTCCGTCGGAATCGCTTCGCCCTGCCAGTACATTTCTGCCGCAACGTTGGATGCCAGTTGGCGATAGATATCAGCAAATTCGCTATCAGGATGACTAACAACCGTTGGCTCGCCGCGGTCGAGGTCTTCGCGCAGTGAAATATGCAGCGGAATTTGGCCCAGTAGTTTGCAATGATATTTCTGCGCCAGTTTCTCTGCCCCGCCGGTACCAAAAATAGGTTCCAGATGGCCACAATTACTGCAAATATGCATGCTCATATTCTCAATAATACCCAGCACCGGCACATGCACTTTCTCAAACATCACAATGCCTTTCATGGCATCAATCAGGGCAATATCCTGTGGCGTGGTCACCACCAGCGCACCGGTGACTGGAATATTCTGTGACAGCGTCAGTTGGATATCACCGGTACCTGGCGGCATATCAATGACCAAATAATCCAAATCCGGCCATAAGGTATCTTGCAGCATCTGCATTAAGGCCTTGCTGGCCATCGGGCCGCGCCACACCATCGCGTTTTCGTCAGTCACCAAATAGCCAATCGAGTTAGTGGCAATACCATGGGCCATAATCGGTGCCATATGTTTGCCATCAGGGGATGTTGGCCGCTGCTGGGTGGTGCCCAACATATTTGGGATGGAGGGGCCATAAATATCAGCATCCAGAATACCGACTTTTGCGCCTTCCTCCGCCAAGGCCAATGCCAGGTTCACAGCGGTGCTGGATTTCCCCACCCCGCCTTTACCGGAACTGACCGCGACAATGTTGCGCACGCCTTTGACGCCCGGTTGATCATT
Organism: Yersinia sp. Marseille-Q5920; assembly: GCF_946902935.1. Classification (NCBI taxonomy): domain Bacteria; kingdom Pseudomonadati; phylum Pseudomonadota; class Gammaproteobacteria; order Enterobacterales; family Yersiniaceae; genus Yersinia; species Yersinia sp. Marseille-Q5920. Next base: position 184,548 of record NZ_CAMPQA010000006.1, read on the forward strand.
GGCGCGTTTTAGCGTGGTGATATTATGAGAAAGTTTCCAGTCAATGGCCTTAGCACCGGTCACTGCCAGCAATTCTCCGCTGGCCGACTCTTTCAATGCATCAAAACCAAATTGCCAGGCAAAAGGCATCACCAGCTCGATATGCAGCACATTGTCCAATAGGGCACAGTGATGAATAGCGCGCAACTCAGTTAGGCTCTTTTGCAAGGTTGGGTGTTTAAAGGCAGCAAGAACCTTTGAAATTTGTAATTGCAGCAGGTCAGGGGTGGTCTGCTCGGGGGATTTTTGGCTCATCCCGGCTCCTTGTATTTATCGTTATTAACCAACAATCGTTTTTAACCAAAATATACTCTAAATAATTCGAGTTGCAGGAAGGCGGCAATTGAATAAATCCCGATGAGTTGACTCCAGTCAATAATTCGGGTGAATGAGAGCAGCCAACGCTCATGCAGCTTGAAGTATGACGAGTATATAGTGTACCAGAACTCCGTCATGCCTGTGTCGTCAAAGTAAATCGATTATAACTTAAGGCAAAGTGCAGGTTTCCTACCCTAGCGACGAGCCGGTATATCGGTTAACATCAAAGACCCTTTAATCGACATAAAGAAAGCAATTTCCCACTATGGCTCAAGTCGCGAAAAAAATATTGGTGACGTGCGCGCTACCATACGCTAACGGTTCTATACATCTCGGTCACATGCTCGAGCACATCCAGGCAGACGTATGGGTCCGTTTCCAGCGAATGCGCGGCAACCAGGTTCATTTTATCTGTGCAGATGATGCCCACGGCACCCCAATCATGCTAAAAGCTCAGCAATTGGGTATCGAACCAGAGCAGATGATTGCCGAAATGAGCCAGGAGCACCAACAAGATTTCGCCGGTTTCGCTATCAGTTATGATAACTATCACTCGACTCACAGTGATGAAAACCGTGAACTGTCGAGCCTGATATACGGCCGCCTAAAAGCGAACGGTCATATCAAAAATCGGACTATTTCTCAGCTCTATGACCCTGAGAAAGGTATGTTTCTGCCCGATCGCTTTGTGAAAGGCACTTGTCCGAAGTGTAAAGCGCCGGATCAATATGGCGATAACTGCGAAGTTTGTGGCGCAACCTACAGCCCGACTGAACTTATTGACCCAAAATCTGCGGTTTCCGGTGCTACGCCGGTCATGCGCGAATCTGAGCATTTCTTCTTCGACTTACCTGCTTTCAGCGATATGTTGCAAGCCTGGACACGTTCTGGCGCACTGCAAGAACAAGTTGCGAATAAAATGCAGGAATGGTTTGAGTCGGGCCTGCAACAGTGGGATATCTCCCGTGATGCGCCTTACTTTGGTTTTGAAATCCCCGATGCGCCAGGTAAATATTTCTACGTCTGGCTTGATGCCCCTATCGGCTATATGGGCGCATTCAAAAATCTGTGCGATAAGCGCGGCGATTTAGATTTTGATGAGTTCTGGCGTAAAGATTCTACAACCGATCTGTATCATTTCATCGGTAAAGACATTGTTTACTTCCATAGCTTGTTCTGGCCAGCCATGTTGGAGGGCAGTAACTTCCGCAAGCCAACCAATCTGTTCGTCCATGGTTATGTCACGGTAAACGGCGCAAAAATGTCGAAATCCCGTGGCACATTCATTAAAGCGGGCACTTACCTGAAACATCTGGATGCCGATTGCCTGCGTTATTACTACGCCGCCAAGCTCTCTTCACGTATTGATGATATCGATTTGAATCTGGAAGATTTTGTCCAGCGCGTTAATGCCGATATCGTCAATAAAGTGGTCAATCTGGCTTCCCGTAATGCCGGTTTTATTAACAAGCGTTTTGCTGGTAAGTTAGCCGGGAACCTTGCTTCACCTGAATTATATAAAACCTTTACAGATGCCGCCGTCAGTATTGCGGATGCTTATAATAGCCGCGAATCAAGCAAAGCGATTCGTGAAATTATGGCGCTGGCCGATGTTGCCAACCGTTATGTTGATGAACAGGCTCCTTGGGTTGTGGCGAAAGAAGAAGGCCGTGATGCTGACTTGCAAGCTATTTGCTCCATGGGCATCAACCTGTTCCGGGTCTTGATGACTTACCTCAAGCCGGTGCTACCTGCGCTGACCGAACGTACCGAAGCTTTCCTCAACACTGAATTAACTTGGGATAGCATCGAACACCCCCTGTTAGGTCATCAGATTAATACTTTTAAAGCGCTATTTAACCGTATTGATTTGGATAAGGTGAACGATATGGTCGCTTCTTCTAAAGAAGATATGGCTGCAACAGCAGTGACGGTAACCGGTCCATTAGCCGATGACCCGATCCAGGAAACCATCAGTTTTGATGATTTTGCTAAAGTGGATATGCGTATCGCGCTGATTGAACAAGCAGATTTTGTCGAGGGTTCAGATAAATTACTGAAACTAAAACTGAATCTCGGCGGTGAAACGCGTCAGGTCTTCTCTGGCATTCGTTCGGCTTACCCTGATCCGAAAGTCTTAGAAGGTCGACTCACCATGATGGTGGCAAACCTGGCTCCACGTAAAATGCGCTTTGGTATTTCAGAGGGTATGGTGATGGCAGCCGGCCCTGGCGGCAACGATATCTTCCTGCTTAGTCCGGACAGTGGTGCTCAACCCGGCATGCAAGTAAAGTAATATCGAGCTAGAAGACGAAAAAGCCAGTCATGGGAGTCCTGACTGGCTTTTTATTGCCAACATATTGATTGAAATCTGACCGTTACTCTCTATGCGTGATAGGTTGCTGCTCACGTTGCCGAGCTTCCAACCAAAATAGGATATTAATAAATAAACTGAGTGAGAAAATTAAAAATAAAATACTGTCCAGTAAAGAAATCTTAATAAGTGCATCAATAATAATATTCTTATGATGTTTTACTTCCACAAATCCTGACGAGAAAAACCAGAATAAACCAACGGCCCCCACGATATTCAATGCCACCACCGGCCAATACCATTTAGCCAGTAAAAAGAAAATCCACGACAACATCATTAACGCAATAATGGCATCATCTAACTCAAATAATAGAAAAAAGCTTAGATATAATAAACTAAAGCTGATCAGTGCCAATCTGAATGGATATTCGTTAGGTAAGGCAGAAGCCCATTGTTTTCTACGTTCACATGCGAGTGGTTTTATATCAAAAATATTGATAAGTATCAGATAAAGTAAAAATGAACCCAACAAGAAAAACATCAGTACGCCGTGCAAAAAACAATAAGCGAACGGAAGAAAGTGGAACATCAATAAACAGGGACTTAACTTTTGGCTCGCCAAACGGTATGAACAAGGTAGCAACAACACCAATGAAAGTACGGGAAAGAAGGACGAAACTGAAAGATACAAAACGTCATCAGTCAAATCAGGAAATAAAATCGTCACCAGAAACACAATAACCATTAATGCGAATAAATAACGAAAAAATAGAAAGAAGAACTCACTACGCGACATATAGCGGCAAATAGGGTTATCAATAAATCCATTATTGATAAGATAATCTAAATCCATTTTCGCCATCTCAACGCCATCTTTCCTGAATTTATATAGGTTGCTAATTTTACCCATAGTGACTTTAATCCTTTAAAAATCATTAAACTTAAAACGATGAAAATTGACTCATTTCATGACAGTTAACATCTTTTATTTTATTGTTGTGGCTCAGGTCTATTTAGAATACCAGTCATGAGTATGCAGTGAAATAAAATATTAACCCTGATGTTCGTTGTAATAAAAATAGACCATAAAACTTCTATTGAAATAAAACCACTAAAACAAAAAGGTTATTGGTATTATTTGCTCTCATTATACTCACCCCCTCTCCGTCTTTCGCTGTTTATTTCAGCTATCCAAACTAAAAGACATAAGGCAATCCAAAAATTCATAACAAAGTTAATTCCTTATCTAAATAGTTATGGTTATGATGTTCCACAGAGACAGATAGACGTCTAGACACAAAGATAGCCATAACAATGATAGCAACGTACACATTGCATAACATATCAACACCATGACGGAGTTCCAGATGAAAAAATTTTCTTCCCCATTACTGGCCCTGAGCCTATTGACGGCACTGCCAGTATTCGCTGCGGACACCGCCACAGTAGCCCCAATTCCAGACGCGATAGCCAACCATGAAGGGCAGATTAAAATTGCGGTAATTCGTAATTTGGGTTCTGACGACAACACAACACAGTTCTTGTCAGGTGTATTAAAAGAGGGCAAAAAGCTCGGTTTCAAAGTCGATACTTTCTTGAGTAATGGCGATGATGCACGTTTTCAGGACTTTGTTAACCAAGCTATTAGCCAAAAATATGATGGAATTATCCTTTCCCAAGGCCGTGACCCTTACTCAACTGAACTGGTTAAACGTATTGCCGCCAGCGGCATTGCGGTGTCTGTATTTGATACCGCCATTCAGGGCGATATCCCCGGCTTAACTGTGACTCAACAAGACGACGCCTCCTTGACCAATGAATCTTTCGGTCAATTAGTCAAAGATTTCAACGGGAAAGCAAATATTATTAAACTCTGGGTAGCCGGTTTCCCACCAATGGAACGTCGCCAGGCCGCTTATCAGACATTACTAAAACAGAATCCGGGCATTGTTGAACTGGAGTCTATTGGTGCTGTTTCATCTGATGTTCAAGGTGATACCGCGAATAAAGTGGGTGCCGTCTTGGCAAAATACCCAAAAGGTAAGATCGACGCTATCTGGGGAACTTGGGATGCCTTTACTCAGGGCGCTTATAAAGCCTTGCAGGAAAATGGCCGTACTGAAATCAAGCTGTACAGCATTGATATCTCGAATCAAGATTTACAACTGATGCGTGAAGCTAATAGCCCATGGAAAGTCAGTGTTGCTGTCGATCCTAAGCTCATTGGGGCGGTTAACTTGCGCCTGATTGCCAAGAAGATTGCTGGTGAAGAAACCCCCGCTAGCTATGAATTCCGTGCAGCCTCTATTCCACAAGCCCTGTTGGCAAGCCAACCCGGCCCGGTTAACGTTGCTGGTTTGAGTAAAATTATCCCTGGCTGGGGCCAATCTGATGATTTCAACTCGCCTTGGTTTGCTACCCTTGCGGCCAAGAACGGTCAGTAATGAACCCGTAAAAATCAATGTGGTTAATCGATTTGGAGTGAAATAAATGGCAGCGCAAGGAGTCTTGCCGACACCAGAATACAGCCGCAATATGCGGCTGATTGGTCATAGCGATCAGGGCGGCAAACCAGATGGTGTGCAGGTGATGGTGCATCGCGGTTACGCCTATGTCGGCCATATGGTGTCGCAGGGTGTCTCAATTATTGATGTTCGAGATGCCAAAAATCCCCGCCCCGCGGGTTTTATTGCCGCACCACCCAATACCTGGAATGTGCACTTACAAGCCCATGATGACCTGTTACTGGTGATTAATGCTCGTGACCTCTTCGCTGACGCCAGTTTTGCCGAAGAAAAAGTGTATTACACCCAGTCAGTTGCCCAAACGGTCAGTACCCAGCAAGAAGGCCGCGGTTGGAGTGCCGGTTTACGCATTTTTGATATTTCGACACCGGATAAGCCGCGCGAGATAAGTTTCCTGCCACTTGACGGCATTGGTATCCACCGAATCTGGTATGTCGGCGGGCGTTGGGCTTATGTTTCGGCGCTGTTAGATGGTTACAGTGATTATATCTTTCTCACCATTGACTTGGCTGACCCGCAAAAACCGCAGGTTGCTGGCCGTTATGCTTTACCCGGCATGCATACTGCGGCGGGTGAGCAAGCCACTTGGCCAGACGGCAAACGCTATGCATTGCATCATGCCATTATCAGCGGCGACACTGCATATGGCAGTTGGCGCGATGGCGGCCTAACCTTGTTAGATGTCAGCGACCGCTCTGAGCCAACGCTTATCAGTCATCGTAACTGGAGCCCACCATTTGGCGGTGGCACACATACTGCATTGCCCCTGCCCGACCGCGATTTATTGGTGGTGCTGGATGAAGCGGTGCTGGATAACCAAGAGGATGGCGAGAAGCATATTTGGTTATTCGATATTCGTGAGCCGAGCAATCCGGTGAGTATCTCAACCTTCCCGGTGCCTGATGAGCAGGATTATGTGAAAAAAGGCGCTCATTTTGGCCCACATAATTTGCATGAGAACCGGCCTGGTAGTTTTATCAGCTCATCACTGATTTTTGCAACTTACCAGAATGCCGGGGTTCGTGCTTATGACATCAGCAACCCTTATCAGCCGAAAGAGACGGGGGCTTTAGTGCCCGCTGCGCCGGAAAAAATGATGGATAAGCGACCCGGTCGCCCACAAGTCATTCAGTCGTGTGATGTGTTTGTTGATGCCCAGGGGATTATCTACAGCACCGATTATAATGGTGGCTTATCTATCATCGAATATTTAGGTTAAAAACCTATAAATGGCTGGTCGATTTAGGTCGATCGGCTATTTGCAAAAATTTTTCTTCCTCCCCCTCTCTTTAGTTCCTGCAATAGTCTACTGTAATTGGCTGAGCCGCTCTGTGGTAATGCTGTTCGAGTCATTCTTTTGATTGAAAAAACCGCATAGAAACAGTTCATTACCCAAAATAATTATCAATAAGAAAATGCCATGAAAGGATTTCCATCGCGAGTCACTAATCTGCTGATTGCCTCATTGGTCTTGACCATTGGGCGAGCCGTCACACTCCCCTTTATCACCATCTATTTGGCCGAGCATTTTCAGTTGGCTCCCGATAAGGTTGGGTTAGTCCTTGGGGCGAGTTTAACCTTAGGTATTTTCACCAGTTTGTACGGCGGTTATCTGGTGGACAAATTCAACAAAAAACAGTTGATTCTGCTAGCCGTCACCCTATTCTCAGTGACCTTTTTTAGCTTGCCGTGGGTTGAGCACCCAGCGTGGGTTATCCTGATTCTGGCGCTGTTGCACTCGGCCTACTCGGTCTACGCTATTGCTATTAAAGCCTGTTTTGCTGACTGGCTACCGGTTAATGAGCGCATTAAAGCTTTCTCGGCTAACTACACCCTAGTGAATGTTGGCTGGGCGATCGGCCCAGGGTTAGGGGTGTTGGTCGTCAACATCGGCCCGCAAGTCCCTTTTATCATTTCGGGAATACTGGCGTTATTGGTGGCCATTATCTTGAAATTCAGAATAAACAGCGCTGATATGTCAATCGCCGAACAGACACAGACCGAATCCGTGCCAGATTTCCGCCAGACATTCCGTATTTTGCGCCATGATAAGCGGCTGATTTATTTCACTATTGGGAGCATGCTCAGTGCAGTGGTTTTTGGCCAGTTCTCCGGCTACTTATCTCAATACCTGATTACCGTGTCTGATGCCAAATTTGCTTATCAAGTGATTGGTGCCGTGATGACGGTCAATGCCGTCATTGTCATTACCTTACAATACCTATTAAGTCGCCGTATGAATCAACAGAATTTAATGCGCTGGCTGATGCTCGGCACACTGTTCTTTATTATTGGTTTGTTCGGATTTATGGTGGCTCAGCAGTCAATCCCCGTGTGGATGCTGGCAATGGCGATTTTCTCATTAGGTGAGATTATTGTTATCCCGGTCGAATACCTGTTTATCGATTTTATTGCCCCAGCAAATCTTAAAGGCAGTTACTATGGAGTACAGAATCTCGGCCAGTTAGGCGGTGCAGCTAATCCGGTACTTTGCGGCTTTTTGTTAGCGTATGCGGCACCACAAATGATGTTCTATATGCTAATTGTTGCGGCTATTTTGGGGCTGGCATTCTTCTATCGCGGCTACCAACTGGCTAAAAGACAAGAAGAGCCAGCAGCCAGCACCCCTGCAATTTGAAAAGTAATGGGTATATTATTCATACTGTGATGACTGGCACAGTGCTAAACTTAATTGTATGATGAATGTATTCGGTCACTCAGGACTCTTCTTATGCGCAATGTGACTTCACTTTGCTGGCAGTATCTGCGAGCTTTCGTCATTATTTATCTGTGTTTATGGGCGGGTAAGGCCGTGGCCTTACTGCTACCCATCACCATCCCCGGTAGCATCATCGGCATGCTGATTCTGTTTGCTCTGCTGGCCTCACAGATTTTGCCTTCAACCTGGGTGAAACCTGGCTGCCACCTGCTGATCCGCTATATGGCGCTACTGTTTGTGCCGATCGGTGTCGGCGTCATGCAATATTATGATCAACTGACCCAGCAGTTTGGCCCGATTGTGGTTTCCTGCTTTGTCAGTACCCTGATTGTGATGCTGGTGGTGGCCTACAGTTCACAATATGTCCACCGTGAGCTCAAGGTGGTAGGTTCTCCGACTCACACGGAGGAAGACAAATGATCAGCAATTTATGGTGGTCACTGCCACTGACTCTCATTGTGTTCTTCAGCGCCCGTCGTTTGGCACGCTGGCTAAAAATGCCGCTGCTCAACCCATTATTGATATCAATGGTTGTCATCATTCCATTGTTGTTAGTAACACATATGCCCTATGCCAACTATTTCGCGGGCAGCAAAATCCTGAATGACCTGTTGCAGCCCGCGGTGGTGGCACTGGCTTTCCCACTGTATGAACAGTTGCATCAGATTCGTGCGCGCTGGAAATCCATCATTAGCATCTGTTTTATCGGCAGTATTACCGCCATGGTCAGTGGTACTGCTGTTGCCCTCTGGATGGGGGCAACCCCTGAAATTGCTGCCTCAGTTTTGCCAAAATCCGTCACTACGCCGATCGCCATGGCCGTGGCCGAATCTATTCATGGTTTACCGGCCATCAGTGCGGTATGCGTTATTTTTGTCGGCATTCTGGGGGCCGTTTTTGGTCACAGCTTGTTGAATCTGTTAAAAATCACCACCAAAGCCTCGCGCGGTTTGGCAATGGGAACAGCTTCGCACGCCCTTGGCACTGCCCGTTGTGCGGAGTTAGATTTCCAGGAAGGCGCGTTTAGCTCACTCGCATTGGTTATCTGCGGGATTATTACTTCACTGCTGGCGCCCTTTTTATTTCCGATACTGCTACATTTATTTGGCTGAGGATGACGGTATAAATTTGAGATACATCTCTCATTTGGGATTTTACTTGCATAGATTTCATATATAACGAGATCCACGTCACACCAAGAAAACCCTAAGCTGCCTAAAATAGTTTCCCGTAACTATTGGAGAGAACCCTATGCAAGCACGTTTCCATGACGCTTGGGCTACGTTGCCCGCCTCACTGCAATCCGCCCTTGAACCTATCTTGAGCGCAAACGATTTCCCTGCAATGCTGACAGCTAAGCAAGTTGAAACGGTGAAGAGCATCAGTGGGTTAGATGACGATGCGCTAGCATTTGCGTTGTTACCACTGGCCGCCGCTTGTGCGCTAACGCCTATCTCCCATTTTAAGGTCGGGGCCATTGCCAGGGGGATTAGCGGTAATCTCTATTTCGGTGCCAATATGGAGTTCAGTGGTGCCCCATTGCAACAAACCATTCATGCCGAACAGTGCGCTGTCACCCATGCATGGCTGCGCAATGAGGCCAGTTTGGTTTCTATTACCGTTAATTACACGCCATGTGGTCATTGCCGCCAGTTTATGAATGAATTGAACAGCGGAACTGGCCTGCACATTCATCTACCAGGCCGCCCGGCTTCAACACTGGGACAATATTTACCTGACTCTTTCGGTCCGAAAGATCTGGATATCACCACCCTGCTGATGGACCCGGTCAATCACGAATATAAAGTGACTGACACTGACGCCTTGACTCAGGCGGCACTTAATGGTGCAAACCACAGCCATGCACCTTACAGCCTTTCTCACAGCGGCGTGGCATTAGAAACTGCAGATGGCAACATTTATGCAGGCCGTTATGCTGAAAATGCGGCATTCAACCCGAGTTTGCCACCACTGCAAGCCGCATTGATCCTGACCAATCTTTCAGGCAAAAATTGTGGTGCTATTCGCCGCGCAGTGCTGGTCGAAGGCAGCCAGCCGATACTGACTCAGTGGGCTGCAACTCAAGCCACACTGGCCGCCCTTGGTTGCTCTGATGTAAAACGCGTGACATTTTAAACGAATAGCGCTTAATCCGGGGTTATCTGACTAACCCCGGTTATCACTTTGCTCAGTCACCACCCGGCTGGCGACAGTCAGTAATAAATCAGTCCCCACCACGGCCTGAAGGGCTATCAGCAAATGAGGCTGTACCAGATACTCCTCCAATGTGATGTTTTTTTGTGCCAGCAGGTGAGTTTTATCTGCCATGCAAACAAAATGCTCCTCGAATGACAACGCAGCATGCAATGGCATGCGGGGTATTGCGCAATAAAACACCGCATGTTGCTGATTAGCTATTGAATCTGTAAGTTGGCTCGCACTTTTACCCACAGTTGTTTTATTTAACTAACAAAAGCTGTACATATTTTTCTTATCTTTTAGGATCGGGGTAACAATTACTGTCTCTACCCAAAGTCAAAGAGTAAAACTCATGGAACTGGAATACGAAAGTAAGCGCCCCTTGTACATCCCTTACGCTGGCCCCATCCTATTGGAATTCCCTTTATTGAATAAAGGTAGCGCCTTCACTAATGATGAGCGCAACCACTTCAATTTACACGGCTTATTACCGGAAGCGGTTGAAACCATTGAGGAACAGGCCGAGCGTGCTTACCGCCAGTATCAAGATTTCAAAAACGACGATGATAAACATATTTATCTGCGTAATATTCAAGATACCAATGAGACTCTGTTTTACCGCCTGCTGGAAGCCCATCTCAGTGAGATGATGCCCATTATTTATACCCCGACTGTAGGCGAAGCTTGCGAACACTTTTCGGATATCTATCGCCGCGCGCGCGGGTTATTTATCTCCTATCCGAACCGTGAACACATTGATGACATGCTGCAAAATGCCACCAAGCAGAATGTTAAGGTTATCGTGGTCACCGACGGCGAACGTATTCTTGGCCTTGGCGATCAGGGTATCGGCGGTATGGGCATTCCCATTGGGAAACTCTCACTGTATACCGCGTGTGGTGGTATCAGCCCAGCTTATACTTTGCCAGTGGTGTTGGATGTGGGCACCAACAATCCACAACGCCTGAATGACCCGCTGTATATGGGCTGGCGTCACCCGCGAATTTCCGGCGATGAATATTATGCATTTGTTGATGAGTTCATTCAGGCAGTAAAACGTCGCTGGCCGAATGTGTTGTTGCAGTTTGAGGATTTTGCTCAGAATAACGCGACTCCGCTGCTTAACCGCTATCGTGATGAGTTGTGCTGTTTCAATGATGATATTCAAGGTACTGCAGCGGTCACCTTGGGTAGCCTGATTGCCGCCAGTCATGCCGCTGGTAGCCAGTTGCGCGACCAAACAGTCACCTTCCTCGGTGCCGGTTCTGCTGGTTGTGGTATTGCTGAGCAAATCATCGCACAGATGATCTCAGAAGGATTGAGCGAAGAACAAGCCCGGGCGCGCGTCTTTATGGTCGACCGTTTCGGCCTGTTGACTGACAAACTCCCTAATTTGTTGGATTTTCAAAGTAAACTGGTGCAGAAGAGTGATTCACTGCAGGGCTGGAATCTGAGCAGTGACTCAATCTCATTGCAGGATGTCGTGCGTAATGCCAAGCCCACTGTCCTGATTGGCGTTTCTGGTCAGCCAGGGCTGTTTACCGAAGAATTGATCCGTGAGATGCACAAACACTGCGCGCGCCCAATCGTGATGCCACTGTCGAACCCAACATCGCGGGTAGAAGCACGGCCAGAAGACATTATTAACTGGACCGATGGCGCCGCACTGGTGGCGACGGGCAGTCCTTTCTCACCCGTGAGTTATAAAGATAAACTGTATCCAATTGCTCAATGCAATAATTCCTATATCTTCCCCGGTATTGGCTTGGGAGTATTGGCATCCGGCGCCAAACGCGTGACTGACGGCATGCTAATGGCTGCCAGCCGCGCATTAGCCGGGTGTTCACCACTAGCGCTTAATGGTGAGGGGGCATTGTTGCCGAATATCGACGATATTCAAGCTGTGTCAAAAACCATTGCAATGCAGGTCGGTAAAGCCGCACAGTTGCAAGGCGTCGCCATTGTGACCTCAGAAGAAGCACTGGCAAAAGCCATTGAGCATAACTATTGGCAACCACAGTATCGTACCTACAAGCGAACTTCGTTCTAAATCCTACCCGGCCCGCACTTTTACGTTGGCCGAGTAACGAATGCAGCTAACGCCGCTGTAGCGCCAAGGGCGAAAAGACATTGGCATTACAGCCAGGCTGGCTGTAAGAGAATCCCGAATCACTGGCTCAAGTCAGTGATTCGGGTGAACGAGCGCAGCTAACGCAGTTGTAACCCTAAGGGCGAAAGATATTATGTTGCGCGGCATAGGCAGGTACAGTAGCCTTGCAACATCACCAGTGAGTTGAATGCATTAAAGGCCTCAGAATGTGGAAACGCCTGATTATTAGCTTAATTATCATCGCAGGGTTGCTGATGGTGACAGCTATTGCGCTCGATCGCTGGATCAGCTGGAAAACAGCCCCTTTTATTTATGATGAGCTACAAGACTTACCCCATCGGCAAGTCGGTGTGGTGTTGGGTACTGCCAAATATTACCGTACCGGTGGTATTAATCAGTTCTATCAATACCGCATCCAAGGAGCATTAAACGCCTATAACAGTGGCAAAATCAGTTACTTACTGCTTAGCGGTGATAATGCTCTACACAGTTATAACGAGCCAATGACCATGCGCCGTGACCTGATCGCCGCAGGGGTTGCCCCCTCTGATATCGTGTTGGATTATGCAGGTTTTCGCACGCTAGATTCTATTGTGCGCACTCGTAAGGTGTTTGATACTAATGATTTTATTATCATTACTCAGCGTTTCCATTGCGAGCGGGCATTATTTATTGCTCTGCATATGGGGATTCAAGCGCAGTGTTTTGCCGTGCCATCCCCCAAAAATATGCTCAATGTCCGGGTCCGCGAGATCTTTGCCCGCCTCGGCGCACTGTCTGATCTCTATGTTCTGAAACGTGAGCCGCGCTTCCTTGGGCCATTAATTCCTATCCCTGAGGTACACGTCATACCCGATGATGCACAAGGCTATCCGGCAGTATCGCCAGAACAGTTAGTTGAACTGGAACAACGGCTGGCAGAAGAAAAAGCGAAAAAAACTGCATCTACACCTGCACCTGCACCTGCACCTGCACCTGCACCTGCACCATGATTTTGAATTGGTTTTTACTCTTGCCCCGCTTTTGTTTTTGCTCTTGTTTTGCTTTTGCAGTTAAGCGCAATCAGAAATATTGCCGACAAAGATTGCAGGCCGAATGAGCCGCATGGACGCGGCGAAAGGGGCTGTCGAGCTGGAATGCGACAACACTGCGTAGCAGTTTTGAACAACGCTTGCGTTGGCCCGGAGGGTAGCCTCGAAGAGGCTATAGTCGGCCCCGGTTCGATTAGCATGCAAACTGCCGGAGGGTACTGCGAACAGCAGTAATATTTCGCGCCAGCGCGTAATTCCACAAGGGGGCCGCCACCCCCTTTGGCTGTTGGTTCACTCAAGGACAGGTGAGCCGTGAAGCACTAACAACCGAACCGGATCACTGAATATCTAACTTACTGAATTTGTGAACTCCTGAATCAACACCACTAGACTATAAAAAACTCCCCCTTTGCCCTAGAAATTCCCCCACATCGCTTTCAACCTCCCCCATTTCCTGCAATAACTGCAAGGTTTCCAGTGCTTCATCCTCATCCAGCCGACTCATGGCGAACCCCACATGCACCAAAACCCAATGGCCGATTAATGCTGCACTGGCCTGCTCATCTGCGGCCACCAGCATAATATTCACCGAGCGGCGTACACCGCAGACATCCACCCATGCCATGCCCGGTTGAATGTCATCTAGCGCGACAATTTGCCCTGGGATCCCTATACACATAATCCGGCTCCTGCTGTATCACGGCATAAAAAAAGTAAATTCATTCCACCTCCAACCGCTTAATCATCACGCCATCATCAGCCGCGCCAGTACGCAAATGACTGCCGCCACACAATGGACAGCGAGTCACTTTACTGCTGAGCAAATTAATGGATTGCTGACAGTCATGGCACCACACTTGTGATTGCTGCTGGCTAAGATGCAAAACGCAGCCTTCAGCCAAAGTGCCACGGCACACCAGCTCAAAGCAGAACTCCAATGCCTGCGGCTCGACACAAGAAAATGCGCCGGTTTCCAGCCACACCCCGGTAATTCTCTGCGCACCATGCAGCCGTGCCTGCTGTTCCATCATGGCAATAGCGTTTTGGCACAAGGTAATCTCATGCATGACTGTTCTCCCTGTGTGGATTTAACTTACAAAAATAATGCAAAGACGGTGCCAGTAATTCCGCGCTTTCTACTGAAACGACATTCAATTTAACAAACTGATAAATAATGATATTTACCAAAATCCCCTCGCAATAAATTCACTGGATGAATAATTACTGTCGAAGTGTCATCAAACAGCGGCAGTTTCGTCACTAATGTCGACACCGACCTGTGGCAATCCCCCTGTTTTTACTGCCTTTTAAATTCCTCCCCTTTATCTGCAATCACCTTAATGCCCTACTGGCGGGGCTTCACCGCTCTTTTGTATTGGCCTCCGCCGGACTGGCACAGAATATGCTTTGTCGCTGGGAAATGATTTCTATCTGCCTGACTGTCACCAGATTTTTGTCCCGGAGGGTATGGCCATGAACCGCTTTGTGATTGCGGAGCCAAGGCTTTGTATTGGATGCAATACCTGTATGGCTGCTTGCAGCCAGGTGCATAAAGCCAAGGGTTTACAAGAACATCCCAGATTGACCGTGATGCGTAACGCCACGGTTACGACGCCAATTCTCTGTCGCCACTGCGAAGATGCATGGTGCGCACGAGTTTGTCCGGTCAATGCCATCACCCTGACCAATAACGCCGTCGAATTGGATGAAACCACCTGTATCGGCTGTAAGCTTTGCGGTATCGCCTGCCCATTTGGCGCTATCACCCCAGCGGGGAGTAAACCATTGGGGGTGCCAGAAATTTTCCCTGAATACATTCCGATGACCACGTTATCTGATGTGCCATTCAGCCCGGTCAATATGAATCCGTTCCTTGCCTGGAATGCCGGAGTTCGCACTGTCGCAGTGAAATGTGACTTATGTAGCTTCCAACCGCAGGGGCCGGAATGTGTGCGGGTTTGTCCGACCAATGCCTTGATGTTGGTGGATGAACACAGCATTGAGCAGGCTAATCGCGCCAAGCACCTGGCCGCCGCCAGCGGATTTGCCAACGAGCTGCCCTTTATGGCCACGGACACCGCGTCCGCCATCTCTCACGAGGAGCAGAAAAGATGATGAGTTCGCTTGAGCTATTATGGCTCTCCTTACTGCTGTATCTGGCTGGCGCATTGCTTTCTCTGCTTTTGGCACGGCGCGAAACACTGGCGATTTATGCCTCTGGGCTGGCGTCATTACTGGGTGGCGTTGTTGGTCTGTTGGCTGCTGCGCCCACACTGCTGGGGGGCGGGATAATCACTTTCATCACCGCCGGGCCATTCCCATTCGCGGCATTCAGTCTGCGCCTTGACCCATTAGCGGCATTTATGCTGATGGTCATCTCACTGTTGGTGGTGATAACCGCCCTCTATTCACTGGCCTATGTGCAGGAATACAAAGGGCGCGGGGCATGGGGAATGGGGGTCTTTATGAACTTATTCATCGCCTCAATGGTGGCGCTGGTGGTGGTGGATAACGCTTTCTACTTTATTATTTTCTTCGAAATGATGTCATTGGCATCTTACTTCCTGGTGATTTCCGATCAGGACGACGACGCCATCAGCGCGGGCTTGCTCTATTTTCTGATTGCCCACGCCGGTTCCGTGCTGATCATGATTGCTTTCTTCCTGTTGTACCGCCTGAGCGGCAGTCTGGAGTTTGCTGCTTTCCGTCAAGCTAACCCGCAGCCGATCATGGCCTCGGTTATCTTCTTGTTAGCTTTCTTCGGTTTTGGTGCCAAGGCCGGGATGCTGCCGCTCCATGGCTGGTTGCCACGGGCGCACCCTGCTGCCCCGTCCCATGCTTCAGCCCTGATGTCCGGTGTCATGGTTAAAATTGGTATCTTCGGCATCATCAAAGTGGGCATTGATTTGCTCGGCGCGAGCCAGCTGTGGTGGGGCGTGGTGGTCTTGGGCTTTGGCGCAGTCTCCTCCGTGCTCGGCGTGCTATATGCGCTGGCGGAGCACGACATCAAACGCCTGCTGGCATACCACACCGTCGAGAACATCGGCATCATCCTGATGGGTGTTGGGGTCGGCATGATAGGGATTGCCAGCCATCAGCCAGTATTAGCCGCTCTTGGCTTACTTGGCGCACTTTACCATCTGCTTAATCACGCCGTCTTCAAAGGGCTGCTGTTCCTTGGGGCCGGTGCGGTCATTTATCGCTTACATACCAAAGACATGGAGAAGATGGGAGGCTTAGCCAGAATGATGCCTTATACCGCGCTGGCCTTTTTGGTGGGATGTATGGCGATTTCCGCCCTACCGCCATTCAATGGTTTTGTCAGTGAATGGTTTACTTATCAATCGCTGTTTACCATGACCAAAGATGGCGGCTTTATTATTCGCCTGGCCGGGCCGATTGCTATCGTGATGCTGGCAATTACCGGCGCACTGGCGGCGATGTGTTTTGTGAAAGTTTACGGCATTAGTTTCTGCGGGTTGCCGCGCACAGAAAAAGCAGCCCTCGCGCGGGAAGTCCCCTGGCCGATGACCGCCGCCATGCTGTTGTTGGCACTGTTGTGTTTGGCCTTGGGGATAGGTGCCACCCACGTCGCACCGGTGATTGCCCGCATTGCCGCTAGCTTGATAACCGCCCCGCCAGTGCCTTCTTTGCAGGTCGCCCAAGGCGCGGTGTTATTCCCGCAACACAGTTCTCAGGCCATGCTGTCCACCCTGTATATTTTCTTCGGTTTACTGATATTGCCACTGGTGATTTTGCTAGTCGTCAGCCGCTACAAAGGCAGCCGTTTAGCATTTCGCCATGGCGGTGATCCTTGGGCTTGCGGCTATGCCTGGGAGCAGGCGATGACTGTCTCTGCCGGTGGTTTTACTCAACCTCTGCGAGCCATGTTTGCCCCACTCTATCGGCTGCGTAAAACACTCGACCCCGCGCCAATGATGCAACGCGCGCTGGAACATTCCGTCAGTGGCGCGGGCCGGGTGGAACCGGTCTGGGACGACAAAATTGTGGCTCCGCTTATCCGTTTGATCCAATGGCTCAGCCAACGAATTCAATGGCTGCAACAGGGCGATTTCCGCCTCTACTGTCTGTATGTGGTCGCCGCGTTGGTTACCCTGCTGATCATTGCGGCTATTTAAGGAGACGAGCAATGCCAACTATTGATATGCCCGCGGTCTCTATGATTGCTTTCGCCATCGGGCAAGCGCTGGTGATGCTAGCGCTGGCACCGCTGATGGCGGGGATCTCGCGCATGGTGAAAGCCCGGATGCACTCGCGCCGTGGGCCGGGCGTCCTGCAAGAATATCGAGATTTAGCCAAGCTGCTGAAACGCCAGGATGTAGCCCCCGCCAATGCTGGGATTATTTTCCGCCTGATGCCCTATGTACTGCTGGGTAGCATGTTGTTGATTGCCATGGCGTTGCCCATTTTCACTCTGGCCTCCCCCTTTGGGGTGGCGGGCGACCTGATAACCCTGTTGTATCTGTTCGCGTTGTTCCGCTTCTTTTTCTCACTGGCGGGTCTGGATAGCGGCAGCATCTTCGCCGGTATTGGTGCCAGTCGAGAGTTGACGCTGGGGGTGTTGGTCGAACCGACATTAATTCTGTCACTGCTGGTGGTCGGGTTAATTGCTGGTTCCACCAATATCGGCACCATCAGTACCGCCTTGTCTCAAGGGCACTGGCAATCACCGACGGCAACGGCTCTGGCGCTATTGGCCTGTGGTTTCGCGGTGTTTATCGAGATGGGCAAAATTCCGTTCGATGTCGCCGAAGCAGAACAAGAGCTACAAGAAGGGCCTCTGACTGAGTATTCCGGCGCGTCACTGGGCTTGGTCAAATGGGGCATTAGTTTAAAACAGGTGGTGGTGGCGCAGCTTTTCCTCGGCGTATTTATCCCCTTTGGCAAGCTGGCGGTACTGAGTGGGCCGGGCTTGCTATGGGCGCTGGTGGCCGGTGTTATCAAATTGGTGGTGCTGTTTGTACTGGCCTCCATCGTGGAAAACAGTATTGCCCGCGGGCGCTTCCTGTTGACCTCCCGTGTTACCTGGCTGGGGTTTGGCGTCGCCGCCCTGTCTCTGGTTTTCTATCTCACCGGCCTTTAAGGAGCTAATAAACCCATCATGGATAACATGGCTCTTATGGATTCAGTCCTTATAAACATCGCCCTTGCGACCATTCTGCTGCCGTTTGCCGGTGCCATCCTCACGGCCTGTTTACCACAACAATGGGCAAAATGGTCTTGCACTTTCTTTTCACTGCTGGCCACTCTCGGCACTGTGCTGCTGGCTTACGCCTATCTGAGTGGCGGCAAGATTGATGTCACTTTTGATCTGATTCATTACGGTGATATGGCGCTGTTCGGCCTGACCATCGACCGCATCAGCACCTTGATTGCTTTCGCCGTGGTGTTCCTCGGTTTGCTGGTTAGCATTTATTCCACTGGCTATCTGACATTAGGTAATCGCGAGCATCCTCACGAAGGCACCAACCGCTACTATGCGCTGTTATTAGTATTCATCGGCGCGATGGCTGGGCTGGTATTATCATCCACGATACTGGGTCAGTTGTTCTTCTTTGAAATTACTGGCGGCTGCTCGTGGGGATTGATTGGCTACTATCAAAGCCAGAAGTCACTGCGCTCAGCGCTAAAAGCTTTGCTGGTCACCCATGTGGCCGCCATCGGCCTGTATTTGGCGGCGGCAGTGCTGCTGGTCAATACGGGCACTTTTGCTTTAACCGCGCTAGCGCAACTGGATAACAACACCAAAATCATGGTGTTCGGTGGCATCCTGTTTGCCGCTTGGGGGAAATCCGCCCAACTGCCACTGCATATCTGGTTGCCAGATGCGATGGAAGCGCCGACCCCAGTCAGTTCCTATCTGCATGCCGCCTCGATGGTCAAAGTGGGGGTCTATATCTTCGCCCGTGCCATTTATTCTGCCGGTGACGTGCCGCAAATTATCGGCACCGTCGGCATGGTGATGGCGGTTATCACCCTGATTTATGGCTTCTTTATGTATCTGCCGCAAAAAGATATGAAGCGGCTGCTGGCCTACTCCACCATCACCCAGTTGTCTTATATTTTCTTCGCGCTGTCTCTGGCTATCTATGGGTCAAAACTGGCCTTTGATGGCGGCATTGCCTACATCTTCAACCACGCGTTTGCCAAGAGCTTA
Organism: Yersinia sp. Marseille-Q5920; assembly: GCF_946902935.1. Lineage (NCBI taxonomy): Bacteria > Pseudomonadati > Pseudomonadota > Gammaproteobacteria > Enterobacterales > Yersiniaceae > Yersinia > Yersinia sp. Marseille-Q5920. Next base: position 203,981 of record NZ_CAMPQA010000006.1, read on the forward strand.
TTCTTCCTGGTCGCTGGGGCGCTGAGCTACAGCTGCGGTACCCGCATGTTACCCAAACTCAAAGGCATCATGGGCAAAATGCCGCTATTGGGCGTTGGATTTTGTGTCGCCGCACTGGCTATCACCGGAGTGCCGCCGTTTAACGGTTTCTTCAGCAAATTCCCCATTTTCGCCGCCGGTTTCTCACTTTCTGGTGAACATTGGCTGCTAATACCGCTATTGGTGCTGGCCCTGATTGAATCAGTAGCGAGCTTCGGCTGGTTCCTCTACTGGTTCGGGCAAACCGTGCCCGGCAAACCATCAGAAGCCGTCGCCAGTGCCAAACCGCTGCCGTTGGCCATGCAGGGCGTGTTGGTGGTGCTGGTGATTATGTCTGTGTGCTCAAGCTTTATTGCCGTCGCCTGGCTCGGATAAGGGAGTAAAAAATGACCGGAACACTTCTTGTCAACAATATGGTCGTCAACAATCTAGCTGGCCTGCTGATCATTACCTCGCTACTGGTAATTATTGTCAAAAAGCCCGCCACCTCGGCGCTGTTTTATGCGGTGCAGTCACTGGTCTTGGTGCTGATTTTCCTGGTATTAGCCGAAACCTTGCACGCCCACGAGCTGTATATGTGGTCGCTGACCGCCTTTATCACCAAGGTGATCTTGGTGCCGTGGATTATGTACCGCGCTTTTCGCCAGATGGAAGACCCCAAAGCCGACGGCGGTGTGATAGGGACGGCCAGTCTAATATTTATCGCCGCCATTATCATTTTACTGAGCTACTTCGTGGTCGAGCCGGTGCAATTGCCGATGGTCAGCGCCCTGAAACCGGCGCTGGCGGTGTCACTGGGGCACTTCCTGATTGGCCTGCTGTGTATCGTCACCCAGCGCAATATCCTGAAAAATATCTTCGGCTACTGCCTGATGGAAAATGGCGCTCACCTGATGTTGGCGTTACTGGCTTTCCGCGCACCGGAGTTGGTCGAGATTGGTATTGCTACCGATGCCATCTTCGCGGTGATTGTGATGACGTTAATGGCGCGCAAAATTTACCGCACACTGCACACGCTGGATGTTAAACAACTGACGGCGCTAAAGGGGTAATGAAATGAGTCATACTGACCTGCTGCTGTTACTGCTGGCGATACCTCTGATAACCTCGCTGCTGGCATTTGCTTGCCGGGCTTTGGGCCGTGCCGCCCGCATGGCAACCACTTGGGTACATTTTGCCGGCATCAGTTTATTGTTCATAGTGGCCTTGATGGTGGTATGCCGGGTCGCCGTTGGCGGGGAAATTCTGGCGGTTCACAACTGGCTGCATATTGACAGCCTCAGCGCGTTGTTCCTCGCTATTCTGGGGGTTATCGGTTTTATCACCGGCCTTTACTCCCTCGGCTATATGCGCCATGAAGTGAATAACGACGAAATTACCGTCAGCACGCTGTGCAATTATTACGGCTTTTTCCATCTATTCCTGTTCACCATGCTGTTGGTGGTGACCAGCAATAATCTCATTCTGATGTGGGTCGGCATTGAAGCCACCACTCTCAGTTCGGCCTTTTTGGTGGGATTATACGGCCAGCGCTCCTCACTGGAGGCGGCGTGGAAGTACATTATCATCTGTACCGTGGGGGTGGCTTTCGGGTTATACGGCACAGTATTGGTGTATGCCAATGCGGCCAATGTGCTGGCAGACCCCAGCAGTGCCATCTTCTGGACAGTCGTCGCCGAACATGCCAAAGAGCTAGACCCTAGCCTGATGCACCTGGCATTTGTCTTTATTCTGATTGGCTTTGGCACCAAAACCGGCCTGTTTCCCATGCACTCATGGCTACCGGATGCCCACAGCGAAGCCCCCAGCCCGACCAGCGCCTTGTTATCCGCCGTATTACTCAACTGCGCCCTGTTGGTCATCATCCGCTATTACATCATTATCAGCGCCGCTATCGGGCCGCATTTCCCACAAATGTTGCTGTTGGTCTTCGGCATGATGTCAGTTGCCGTCTCCGCATTTTTTATTCTGGCACAGCGCGATATGAAACGTTTGCTGGCTTACTCCAGTGTGGAGAACATGGGGTTAATCGCCGTGGCATTGGGCATTGGTGGCCCACTCGGGGTATTGGCCGCACTGTTCCACACTATGAATCACAGCCTGGCAAAAACCTTGCTGTTCTGCGGTTCGGGGAATGTGCTGCTGAAGTATGGCACGCGAGATATGGGCGCTATCAAGGGCATTATTCGTGTTGCGCCATTCACGGCGGTGATGCTGGCTGGCGGCGCATTGGCACTGGCCGGGATGCCGCCGTTTAACGTGTTTGTCAGTGAATTTATGGTGGTCGCCGCCGCGATTAAAGCCGGTCATATCACCTTAGTGATTATCTTACTATTGCTGCTAACCCTGGTACTGGCCGGGTTGGTGCGCATGATCGCCAGCACTGTGCTGGGCACCCCACCGGAAGCCGTGAGCAAAGGGGAGTTGGGGATTCTGACCACTGCGCCAATGGCTATTTTATTGCTGTTGATGCTGTTGCTCGGGGTACATATTCCCGCACCGGTCACCCGTTTGCTGACCGATGCAGCACAGATTGTGCTCAATAATGACAGTCGTGACCCCGCCCAGCAGCCCTTTATCTTGCCGTGGCAACAGATTTCTCCACCCCCAACGATAACTCAGCCCATTCCATCCGTTGCACAAAGCCATACCGTTGTACAACTTACCCCGACTCGTCAGGAGATGTAACGTGACTCACGAACCCCCTATTTCAGTTTCAGGGCAACCGCCACATGGTGGTGAAAAACTGGGCGCCGCTTATGTAGCCCGCCTGCGGGAACAATTTCCGGCGGCAATCCTTGATGAAGAGTGGCAAACCCCAGACCAACTGACGATTACCATTAAGCTGAACAGTCTGCCGGATGTGGTTGAACACCTTTATTATCAACAAGGTGGTTGGCTGTCAGTGCTATTCGGCAATGACGAACGCAGTTTGAATGGCTATTTTGCTATTTACTATGTGTTGTCAATGGAGGGCCGCGAACAATACGGCGTTGATACCGGCAAAGAATACGGCGACAAATGCTGGGTGATTGTCAAAGCGCTGATTAGCCCCGAGCGCCCCGAGTTCCCCTCCGTGACACCACGGGTTCCGGCGGCGGTCTGGGGGGAGCGCGAAGTGCGCGATATGTATGGCTTGCAGCCCATTGGCCTGCCTGATGAGCGCCGTTTAGTGCTGCCCGATGATTGGCCGGACGACCTTTATCCATTGCGCAAAGACACCATGGATTACCGCCAGCGCCCAACCCCTACCAGCAACACTGAAACCTATCAGTTTGAAAATGAAGCGGGCAGCAGCAGCCGGGTCGTGCCCATCGGCCCGATGCATATTACCTCCGATGAGCCGGGCCACTTTCGGTTGTTTGTTGACGGCGAAGACATTATTGACGCCGACTATCGCCTTTTTTATGTGCATCGAGGCATGGAAAAACTGGCTGAAACCCGCATGGGCTATAACGACGTAACTTTCCTGTCGGATCGCATCTGCGGTATTTGCGGCTTTACTCACAGTGTCGCTTACACCTCGTCGATTGAGAATGCGCTCGGCATTATCGTGCCACCACGGGCGCAGATGATCCGCACTATTTTGCTGGAAGTCGAGCGGCTGCACAGCCATCTGCTCAATATCGGATTGTCCTGCCACTTTGTCGGTTTTGATACCGGTTTTATGCAGTTCTTCCGCGTGCGCGAAAAAGCCATGACCATCGCCGAGATGCTCACCGGCGCGCGTAAAACCTATGGCCTGAATCTGATTGGCGGGGTACGGCGCGATATTCTGAAAGCCGACCGCCTCAAAACTCTGCAATTGGTCTCAGAGATGCGCGCCGATATCAGTGAGCTGGTGGATATGCTGATGAGCACCGCCAATATTGAGCAGCGTACTGTCGGTGTTGGCTTGCTGGACCGCAAAATTGCCCGTGATTTCAGCCCTGTCGGCCCGATGATCCGCGCCAGTGGCTATGCGCGCGATATGCGCCATGACCACCCTTATGCCAACTACGCCAATGTCCCTAAAGAGCTGTTTAGCCTGGATGGCTGCGACGTGCATTCGCGCCTGCTGGTGCGGGTGCGAGAATTCTTCGACTCGCTGGTGATGATTGAATACGGGTTGAACCATATGCCGGGCGGGCCGCTGCTGGAGGAGAAAGTCCACTATCAACCGTATAAATTTGCGCTCGGTTTTTCAGAGGCCCCGCGTGGTGAAGATGTCCACTGGAGCATGACCGGCGACAATCAAAAGCTGTTCCGCTGGCGCTGTCGCGCCGCCACCTATGCCAATTGGCCGGTGCTGCGCTATATGCTGCGCGGCAACACGGTTTCTGATGCGCCATTGATTATTGGCAGTCTCGATCCCTGCTACTCCTGCACCGACCGGGTGACATTGGTGGATATGCGCAAGCAGAAATCCGTCACCGTGCCGTACAAAGAGATCGAACGCTATGGCATTGAGCGCACCCATTCGCCGCTCAAATAGAGGGATGAAGAATGTTAAAACTGTTTAAAACCATCCTGAAAGTTGGCGATACCACGGTGAAGTATCCGTTTAAGCCGCTTGAGGTCAGCCACGGCTTCCGTGGTAAACCACAATATGATGCCGAGCAATGCATTGCCTGTGGTGCCTGTACCATGGCCTGCCCCGCCAATGCGTTGACCATGGAAACCGACCTTACTGGCGGGACTCGACAATGGCAATTGTTCCTGGGGCGCTGCATTTTTTGTGGTCGCTGTGAGGAAGTCTGCCCGACCCGCGCCATTGTGTTATCACAAGAATTTGAGCTGGCGGTATTCAATAAAGCCGATTTATATCAGCGCGCCAGTTTTACTCTCGCCCATTGCCAGCAGTGCCAGCAGCCCTTTGCGCCGAAAAAAGAAGTGGATTACGTCATGGCGCTACTGATTCACTCCGGAATGAGCGCTGAAGATGTCGAACAACAACGGCCTCATTTTGAAACCTGCCCGGAGTGCAAGCGGAAACAGAATATTGGTCGTCATCATAATATTGGTCGTCAGCATAATATTGGTCGTCAGCATAATGTAATGCTCAATCAGCACCGCAATGAGGGGATCAACTCATGAGCCAACTAGATTCATTAAAACCGGCCTGGGGGCACCATATCAGCCAGCCAGTTGCGCTTGACTCTTCTATCGCCCAGCTAAAAAGAAAATTACTCAAAGATATCAAACGCTCGGCTTATGTATATCGAGTGGACTGCGGCGGCTGCAATGGCTGTGAAATCGAGATTTTCTCCTCGATTACGCCGGTATTCGACACTGAGCGCTTTGGTATTAAAGTGGTGGCCTCGCCGCGCCACGCCGACATTTTACTGTTTACTGGCGCAGTCACTCGCGCCATGCGCACACCGGCCTTACGCGCCTATGAATCGGCCCCTGACCCTAAAATCTGTGTCTCTTATGGCGCTTGTGGTTGCGGCGGCGGCATCTTCCACGACCTGTATTGTGTCTGGGGCGGTAGCGACACCATTGTGCCGATTGATGTTTATATCCCCGGCTGCCCTCCTACCCCCGCCGCCACCATTTATGGCTTTGCGGTAGCGCTGGGTTTGCTGGAGCAAAAACTCAAAGGTGAGGATCATCAAGAAGCCGCCGATGAGCGCGTGGCGCTGATCCACCCGGATGCGCCACTCACACTGCGGGTATTGTTAGAGCGCGAGGCCCGCCGCATGGCCGGTTATCGTCAAGGGCGGGAAATCACCGACAGTTTCTTATCACTGCTGGTCAATCAACCTCTACCAGGGCTGGAACAGCGCTGTCAAAGTTACCTCCACCAGCAAGATGACCCGCGCCTAAGTGAGATATTTGCCAGCCTGCAACAGATAACTCTGCAACAACTCACTCTATAACAACTGGCGGGAGGGTATGTTGATGGCCGCTAAAGTGATTTTTTATGCGCTAAACCAGAAGTTCCTCGACAGTGATGAGGATATGCCCGAGCAAGCGCAGCAAGTGATGTATTACTCGCTGGCTATTGGCCACCATGTTGGAGTCATTGATTGCTTAAAAGCCATCATGGAATGCCCGCTGAATGAGTATGAACAGTGGTTCAGCCAGTTACCCGAGGGCGAAGCTCGCCGAAAAATGGCCGGCTTGCTGAAATTTGGTGAAATCACCATCGACAGCACCCATACCCAATTACTGGCCCAAGCCTTTGCGCCACTGGCTGAAGACCCTACTTCGCTGCACCCGCAGTGGAGCCAACAACTGCTGCAAACCCTGTACGATATTGAGCAGGAACCGGCCATTTATTTAATGGTGAAACGCCGCCCATGAACCATCAACATCCCATCACAAATTTAGTATTAACCGTCGGCAATAGCATGATGGGCGATGACGGCGCAGGCCCGCTGCTAGCCGAGCGCATGACCCAGCAACCCTTAGCTGACTGGCAAGTTATCGACGGCGGCTCGGCACCGGAAAATGTGGTGCATCGGATTCGTGCTTTACGCCCCACGCGCTTGATTATCGTTGATGCCGCCGATATGGAACTGCCGCCAGGTGAGATTCGTATTATTGATCCGCAGCGAATTTCCGAGATGTTCATCATGAGCACGCATAATTTACCGCTCAATTTTCTGATTGATCAGTTAAAGGAAGATATCAGCGAAGTTATCTTCGTCGGTATCCAGCCCACCTTAGTGGCGTTCTACTTCCCGATGACCGACATTGTCAAACAGGCCGTCGAAACACTGTATCAACAACTACCCCATTGGCAGGGTGACGGCGGTTTTAGCCACCTTTGATTAGGTGACGGTGTGGTGTCGTCAAATTTGCCGACGTCACACCCGCCGACAGTTTTTTCCAGTTCTCTCCCCTCGATAAAAAACCATAAATCCTTTTAAAACAATTAGATTGATTAACTTCTATCGAACCTCTTCAACTTGGCATAAACCATGCAATATGTGAGGTAATGAGCCAGATTTGCGAACCTAAATGCAAATCTGCCAGAACTTTCTATTTGGAACCGTAAGGAGAGGAAACAATGAACCGGTTCATAATCGCAGACCCAAAAAAGTGTATTGGCTGCCGTACCTGTGAGGTTGCCTGCGTGCTAGCACACAATGGCGGCAAACTGGACACCATGACCAAAGCCAATTTCGCCCCGCGCTTGAAAGTGGTCAAAGGAATGAATGTCAGCACCGCCATTATGTGTCGTCACTGTGAAGATGCCCCTTGTGCCAATGTTTGTCCGAATGGCGCGATTGTGCGGGCAACTGACAGCATCCAGGTATTGCAGGAGAAATGTATTGGCTGCAAAACCTGCGTTGTTGCCTGCCCTTACGGTGCCATGAATGTGGTGACCAAACAGGTCGAAGTGATGTTCAACGGCCTCTCACAGGGCTTTTGCCTGAAAGCTGAAGCTCAAAAGTGTGATTTATGTGAAGGTCGCGCCGCCGGCCCGGCCTGTATCTCGGTGTGTCCGACTCAGGCGCTACACCTGATTGGCCGCGACACCCTGCAAGCCATGCTACGCAAGAAACAAATGCGCGCCGCACTGGACGAAGCCAACGAGATGAACTTTTGAACGAAGGATAATTAATATGCACAAGGCACTCACTGTCTGTCCTTACTGCGGCTCCGGCTGCAAAATCAATTTACTGGTCGAAAATGGTAAAGTTGTTGGCGCTGAAGGGGCAAATGGCGTCACCAATCAGGGTGAACTTTGTCTGAAAGGCTATTATGGCTGGGATTTTCTCAATGATACCAAGCTACTGACCCCGCGCTTAAAACAGCCGATGATTCGTCGTCAAAAAGGCGGCAAGCTGGAAGCAGTTTCTTGGGACGAAGCTATCGAATTCGCCAGCAGTAAACTGCGCGCTATTAAAGAAAAATATGGCCCGGAAGCCATTATGCACACCGGTTCTTCCCGTGGGCCGGGCAATGAAACCAACTATGTAATGCAAAAATTTGCCCGCGCCGTCACCGGCAGCAACAACATTGACTGCTGCGCTCGTGTGTGTCACGGCCCATCAGTGGCGGGTCTACAAGTGACATTGGGTAACGGCGCGATGAGTAATTCCATCTGCGAGATTGAAGATACCAAATGCATTTTAGTGTTTGGCTATAACGCCGCAGATTCTCACCCTATCGTGGCCCGCCGCATTCTCAAAGCTAAAGAGAAAGGCGCTAAAGTCATTGTTTGCGATCCTCGCCATATTGAAACAGCGCGTATTGCCGACCTGTGGCTGCCATTGAAAAACGGCTCCAATATGGCGCTGGTGAATGCATTCGCCAATGTGCTGATAACTGAAGAACTATACGATAAAGACTATGTTTCGCGTTATACCGAAGGTTTTGATGAGTATCGCGAAATTGTTGCCAAATACACACCGGAATATGTCGAAAGCATCACTGGCTTGTCAGCACAAACCATCCGTGAAGCAATGCGCATCTATGCTGCCGCGCCCTCTGCCACCATCTTGTGGGGCATGGGAGTAACCCAATGGGGTCAGGGCGTAGATGTTGTTAAGGGATTATCTGGATTGGCATTACTGACGGGCAACTTAGGCCGCCCGAATGTTGGCGTTGGCCCGGTGCGTGGACAAAATAACGTGCAAGGTGCCTGCGACATGGGCGCATTGCCCAATATGTACCCCGGTTACCAACCCGTTACTGACCCAGCAACACTGGAAAAATTTGCCAAAGCCTGGGGTGTTCCTTCGCTTTCCAACAAAATTGGTTACTCGCTGACCGATGTTCCGCACAAGGTTAAAGAGGGAAAAATCAAAGCCAACTACGTGATGGGCGAGGATCCGCTGCAAACTGAACCCGACCTTTCGATGATGCGCGAAGCATTCAGCGAATTGGAATTGCTGATTGTGCAGGACATATTTATGACCAAAACGGCTGCCGAAGCGGACGTCATTTTCCCGGCAACATCGTGGGGTGAACATGAAGGCGTTTATTCTGCCGCCGACCGGGGCTTCCAACGTTTTGAAAAAGCTGTAGAACCCCAAGGTGATGTAAAACCGGATTGGGCAATTATTAGCCTAATGGCTACGGCGCTCGGCTATCCGATGAAATACAACAATACTAAAGAGATTTGGGACGAACTGCGCGAGCTGTGCCCACTGTATTACGGCGCAACTTACGAAAAAATGGCCGGTTTAGGCTATATTCCGTGGCCTTGTACCACGGAAGACAGTCCCGGCACACCGTGGCTATATGCCGGTAATAAGTTCGACCGCCCTGGCGGCAAAGGACTGTTGTTTGCCAGCGAATGGCGCGCACCAATGGAACAGGTGGATGAGGAGTATCCGCTGGTGCTGTGTACCGTGCGTGAGGTCGGCCACTATTCCTGCCGCTCAATGACCGGTAATTGCTCAGCATTACAAACACTGGCCGACGAACCAGGTTATGTGCAAATCAGCCCGCAGGATGCTGATAAAATGCACTTGCAAGACCAGCAATTAGTGTGGGTTGAATCACGGCGCGGCAAGGTTATTACTCGCGTGTCAGTCAGTGAGCGTATCAATGTTGGTGCGGTATATATGACTTATCAGTGGTGGATTGGCGCTTGTAATGAGCTGACACTGGACCATCTGGACCCTATTTCCAAGACACCGGAATATAAGTATTGTGCGGTGAAACTAGAGGCCATTACAGATCAAACTTGGGCGGAAAACTACGTGCAGCAAGAGTATAGCCAGTTGAAGGCGCGGTTACGTCGAGAAGCCGAAGTAAGTTAATAGACTAACGGCTACTGCGCTTTGCCATTCTGGGTTTACGCAGTGCTCGCCACCGTCATGTACTTATGTACACTTCGGTGGCTGTGCGCTGGGCGCGCCCAGACTGGCTTTGCTCGCGACGCTTCGTCCGAGTAGAAAGATTTATCACGCCTTGGTTCAACAGGGTGACCGGTAATTAGATATGGATCTTATTTTTGAGTTACTCCATTCCATCTTCATCTTCGATACTTTTTACTGATATTCCTAGCCGCTGCATGCGGGATAACAGTGTCGTACGTTTCAGCCCTAACTTAATTGCCGCCCCTTTTGGCCCGGCAACCACGCCATTAGTTTCCCGTAATACCCGAATAATTCGCGCACGTTCGGATTCTGAAAATTCCGGTTCTTCACTCTCAGGTAATAAAACTTTGTGAACAACCTTTTCAGACACCGGTTTGGCTACTTCTAATGGTGATAAATGATATTCCAGTTCTTGTAACTGTAAATTTAACGTAGTGCCACGGCTGAGGATCACCGCCCGCTCAATCACATTTTCCAGTTCACGAATATTACCCGGCCAAGGTAAGCGACTGAGCAAACGCAATGTCTCACTCGGAATGGTATCGATAGTGCGGTTCATACGTTTGGCTATTTTCTGAGTAAAGAATTTCACCAGTAAAGGAATATCTTCAGGGCGTTCACGCAAAGGTGGAATCACAATTGGGAAAACATTAAGCCGATAATAGAGATCACTGCGGTATTCCCGATTCACCATCATCGTTTTTAAATCGCGGTTGGTTGCGGCAATTAGCCTAACATCAACCGGAATAATTTTACTGCCCCCCAATCGTTCTATTTCGCGCTCTTGTAGTACCCGTAGGAGTTTCGGTTGCAGCTCAAGAGGAATATCACCGACCTCATCGAGAAATAACGTACCGCCATCTGCCATTTCAAATCGGCCAATGCGCTGTGATGATGCGCCGGTATAAGCTCCTTTTTCATGACCGAATAAGTCACTCTCCATTAAGCCGGAGGGGATAGCCGCACAGTTCATTTTCACCATGCGTTTATTCTTACGGGTGCTCAAATTATGGATAGCGCGAGCAATTAACTCTTTACCTGTTCCTGTTTCACCCAAAATCAGCACTGTACAATCACTGGAGGCCACCATTTCAACCTGTTCCAGCACCGCTTGAATAGCGCTACTTTGGCCGATGATTTCACCAAACTCTTCATTATGAATAATTTGATCAGTCAAATAGAGATTTTCATTGACCAGTGAATCTTTCAAACGGGTAATTTCGTTATAAGCCAAAGCGTTATCGACTGCGATAGCAATTCGCGCAGCTATTTGTCGCAGCAACTTGAGGTTACTGTCGGTGAAAATATCACTTTGGCATTGTGCTAGTTTTAATACGCCCAGCATCTTATGACCGAAAAATAGGGGTAACAGACAGACTGCCTGTAAGCCAGCGTCCAGCATATTTTCCAGTTGTTTATCATCCGGAGCCAAGAGAGCAATATCAGCCAGATTGACCAGCAATAATTCCCGGCTATGTAAAACCTGCCCGGCTAATGTACCTGTTATATCCACCCAGGATTGCTGATGCTGCACCGCTTTACCAGACTGATAGCGGGTAGAAAAAACATTCAGTTTATTTTTGTCATTGTGGGTGCCACATATTGCCAAACTGATGTAATCAATATTGAAAAAGCGATGTATTTCTTTCGAGACTTCTGCTGCTAATACATCCAACTCCAGTTTAGAAATAACCGTATTGGTGACATCAACTAATATCCGGAAATGATCCCGTTCAAAGCGTAACCGTTCACGCTCGGAAAATGCTCGGTTTATCTCAGTAATATTGTTCACCGCAATGGCCACTACCTCGGCCAATAATTCCAGTAAAGTAATATCTTGCTCATCAAACTGGCTGTCATCGGTTTTAATAAACTCAACACAGCCCGACCAGTGGTTATCATGGCCCAAAGGAAAATGGCAACCAGAATGTAATTCCTGATACGGCGCTAAATCGCAGACAGCAGAAAACTCCCTTTGCATACGCTGATGGTCAGTTTGCAAAGGCGTCTGTTGCTGCCAGGCCTGGCCACCAGGGCCTTCGGCAAATAAAATATTTTGCGACTCCACGACAGTATCAGACACATCATCATGGGTATAGAGGGTCATTTGGTTATACAGGGGGTTAAGCAGTAATAAATTGACCCGTTGGAAACGGATGACAGAAAAAGAGAGTTTCCTGAGTTCATTAACTAAATCGGTTATATCCCGCAGTAATAATAACTTTTTCGATACCCTGAACAATGTGTCTTGCCAAACTTGAGCCAATGTGGGACGGGGTAGTTTTTTTGCGCTATCCATATATACCCAAAGTAATTAAGCCCAAAAAATGGATGATAACTACTTTAATGTATTGAAATGAACAAATATATATTAACCAACGATAAGCTTGATCTGGATTAATAAACTATTTCACCACATTAGCCTATGACAATTCATGATTGAAATCACGTCTCATTCAGATTAAAAATTCAATAAAACATTAAGTTACATTAAAACATATCGTGACAATTTATATCCATCACCGGCACATCGATGTATAGATTATTATATAACGATATGAGTAATACTGACTGAAAATCACCAATAGAAATACTTAATCTGACTCATCACCCAATTTATAATCGCCCCATCTGTTTCATGGTATGGAAAATGCATGAAACTCCTGTCACTAAAATAAATATTTATTTTTATCTTAACAATAAAATAAGCAACAAGGAGTTATCAATGAGTATTGAAAATCCCTTTGATCTACGACTTCCGGTTGATATGGCAAAACTTGCAGAGCAAGTTGGTATATATAAGGCCACTAAGAATCCCGCCACAACCTTTTATTTAGCCATAACAGCAGGTGTTTTTATCTCCATTGCTTTTGTCTTCTACATTACAGCTACCACCGGCACCGCAGGTGTGGCATATGGGCTGGCAAAATTAGTCGGCGGTTTATGTTTCTCCCTCGGCCTGATTCTGGTAATTATTTGTGGTGCTGATTTATTCACCTCTACGGTGTTGATTGTGGTAGCGAAAGCCAGCGGCAAGATAAATTGGCGGCAATTAATGGCCAATTGGATTAATGTCTATTTTGGTAATTTGATTGGCGCATTGTTTTTTGTTGCTCTGATTTGGTTTGCTGGACAGCATACCGCGGCGAATGGTTTATGGGGCTTAAATGTGCTGCAAACAGCCGACCATAAATTGCACCATACCTTTGTAGAAGCTGTGTGTTTGGGGATATTAGCTAATCTGATGGTCTGCCTGGCTGTATGGATGAGTTATTCAGGCCATACTTTGACAGACAAAATCGTGGTGATGCTACTTCCCATTGGCATGTTTGTTGCCAGTGGATTTGAGCACAGCATTGCTAATATGTTTTTGATCCCATTAGCTATTGTGATTCGTGATTTTGCATCACCTGAATTCTGGCATTCAATTAATGCAGCACCAGAGCAATTCCCTGCCCTCACAATGTCTAATTTTATTATTGATAATCTTATTCCGGTGACTCTCGGTAATATCATTGGTGGCGGATTATTAGTAGGTTTGACCTACTGGATTATCTATCTGCGTAATCCGGCTCACTGAATCTAGTGCGCCAGACATCATGGTATCTTTCGACAATTATGACGAAAAAAATGACAATTAAAAGCCAGCCGAGTTTGACTCTGGCTGGCTTTTTTTACTGCTAATGGTCGATTATTTCTTCTTAGCGTATTTCAGTGAGTCCAGTGCTACCGCAAAGATAATAATCGCGCCCTTAATAATGTACTGCCAATACGGGTTCACACCGATATAAGTCAGCCCGTAGTTAATCACAGTAAAGATGATTACCCCGGTCACCACGCCGATAACCGTACCGACACCGCCGCTGAATGACACCCCGCCGACCACGCAAGCGGCGATTGCGTCTAACTCATACATGAAGCCTAAGTTATTCGTCGCACTACCGATACGGCCAGCTTCCAACATCCCGCCGAATGCATAGAACACACCAGACAGCGCATAAATCATGATTAAGTTTAGTGGCACATTCACACCAGAAACTTTTGCTGCCTCTGGGTTACCGCCGATGGCGAAGATATTTTTACCAAAGCGCGTTTTATTCCACAGTACCCAAACAAAAACGATAGCAATCAAAGCATAGAAAGTAATGTAAGAGAGTTTGAAATCACCAAATCGCAAGAACCCTTGTGCAAAGGTTGAGAATGCAGGGTCAAAACCGGCAATCGGTGATGCGCCCACGAAGTCGTAATACAGGGAGTTAATCCCGTAAACAATAATCATGGTGCCCAATGTGGTAATAAATGGTGTCACATTCAGGTAAGCAATGATAATACCGTTGACCAATCCGATAATCGCACCAATCAAACACACGGTTAAAATAACGATCGGAATAGGTACAGTCTGCAAATCTGGGAAAACTTTATTAACGTTATCCATGGCTTGCAGCATTGTAGCTGCAACCACTGCCGCTAACCCCACCTGACGACCGGCGGATAAGTCAGTCCCTTGAGTCACAATCAGCCCCGCAACACCGAGCGCGATAATAATACGCACAGAAGATTGGGTCAGAATATTACTTAAGTTCATCAGGCTTAAAAATGTCGGGTCCTTGACAATAATTATTGCCAGCAATACGAATAATACGACGTAAATCCCGCTCTCTTTAAGGTAAGTGAGCATGCTTTTCTTATTTAACGCATTCATAATAAGAACCTTCGACTAGATTAGAGATGCAAGGATGCAAGACGTAATATTTCATTTTGCGTGGTTTGTTTTGTTTCAACAATTCCCGCAACCTGACCATTACTCATTACCAAAATTCTGTCAGTAATCCCTAATAGCTCAGGCATTTCAGAGGAAATAATAATAATTCCTTTGTCTTTCTTCGCTAGTTCAGTCATTAACTGATAGATTTCAAACTTAGCACCGACGTCAATCCCCCGAGTCGGTTCATCCAACATTAATATTTCTGGTTGAGTCAGTAACCAACGGCCAATAATAACTTTCTGCTGATTCCCACCCGATAAAGAACCAATACTGGTGCGATGACCGGGTGTTTTTACTCGCATAGCGTCAATAACCCATTGGGTGTCGCTTTTCATGCGGGTATTATCCAGCAGCCCAAATTTATTTTTATAATTACGAATATTAGAAATTAGGGAATTAAAGCCAACATCGAGATAAGCATAAATCCCGGTTGAACGGCGCTCTTCCGTCACTAAGGCAAAACCGTGATTAATAGCTTCATTGGCGCTGTGATTATTAATACTCTTACCATGCAACTTAATAGTGCCAGCTACTTTTTCGCGGATACCAAATAAAGTTTCAACAATATCGGTGCGCTTTGCCCCCACCAACCCGGCAATTCCCAGAATCTCACCTTTATGCAAATCAAAGGACACATCACGGATTGAAGGTTGGCGCAGTGAGGTCAGATTTTTCACTTCCAGAATGACTTCACCGGGCTTATTAAGGCGATCTGGGAAACGTTGACTCAGTGAACGCCCGACCATCATTGAGATTATCTGGTCCATGGTCAGCCCTTCCAGTGGTTGGGTCACAATCCACTGACCATCGCGCAAAATAGTAATTTCATCACACAGCTGGAATATTTCTTCCATTTTATGGGAGATATAAACAATTCCGCAGCCGCGATCTTTTAATTTGCGGATAATCGTAAATAAATGATTAACTTCTTTCTCAGTTAATGAAGAAGTGGGTTCATCCATAATGACGATTTTGGCATTGTAAGAGAAAGCTTTGGCAATTTCGATCATTTGCATTTGGGATACCGATAAAGTGGCAACTTTATCGCGTGGATCAATATCAATATCCAATTCATCGAAGATTGCTTTGGTATCTTTGTACATTTTATCTTGATCGACAAAGAAACCCTTAGTTGGATAACGCCCCAACCACATATTATCCATTACGGTGCGTTGTAATACCAGGTTTAACTCCTGATGCACCATAGAAACACCATGTTCTAATGCTTCTTTAGAACTTTTAAATTCTATTTCTTGCCCCTGAAAGATAATACTTCCAGAGTCTTTTTTATAGATACCAAACAGACATTTTAATAGCGTTGACTTACCTGCACCATTCTCTCCCATTAAGGCATGGATCGAATTTGGCCGCACTTTAAGATTTACGTTATCTAACGCCTTTACGCCCGGAAATGATTTATCAATATTACTCATTTCCAGCAACCACTCACGAGGTTGTGCTGTATTAATATCGGCCATAGTTGTACCTGGCTAAGAATTGCCACTGACGTCCTGGATATATACAGCACCAGTCGTTTAGCGCATATTCAAAATAAGGATCAATGCAAAAAAACCTTCCACCCCGGTGCTGGTCACCCAAGAACGGGGCCAGAAGGTTATTAATAACGTCTTTACCCATAGCGGTTAGAGCTGCTGTGGGTACATCCCATCACGGCTACTGGCTATTATTTAGTAAATTCAGCCAGGTTATCTTTATCAACACCTACATATGGAATTCGTACGATTTTGTTTTCGATTTTCCATTTAGTGCCTTCGGCAGCAGGTTTGCCATCGGCCAGATTTTTAGCCAGATCAAAGGTCGCTTTAGCTTGATTGTTGGCATCGTTCAGAACAGTACCGGCCATTTTACCTGATTTCACCAGAGCTAATGCTTCTGGTAAGGCGTCAACACCAAAGACTGGAATGCTGGTTTTGTTATGCGCTTTCAATGCTTCCACTGCACCCATTGCCATGGCATCGTTATTAGCGATAACCACTTCAATTTTGTTGGCGTTCGGGCCAGATAGCCACGCATCCATCTTATCTTTAGCCTGTGCGGTATCCCACATTGCGGTATCTAACTGCAATTGTTGTGTCGGGATGCCTTTCTCGTTAAGGGTCTTGATAACATAGGTGGTACGAGCTTCTGCATCTGGGTGACCTGGCTCGCCTTTCAACAGCACAAATTGAATTTTGCCGTCTTTGTTCAAATCCCAATTTGGATTGGCTTGCCAATGTTTGGCGATTAACTCACCCTGGATAACACCAGATTCTTTGGAATCAGTCCCTACATAATAAGCTTTGTCATAGCTATCAAGCGCTTTGCGTGAAGGTTCTTTGTTATAGAACACGATTGGAACATCGTTTGCGCGGGCTTTATCAATAACCACCGGCGCTGCGGCTGGGTCAACCAAGTTGATTGCCAACGCTTTTACGCCTTTCGCCAGCAACACGTCGATTTGATCGTTTTGCTTGGATTGGTCATTCTGAGAGTCATTCATCAGTAAGGTAACATCAGGAGATGCTTTAGCATCTTTCTCGATAGCTTTACGGACCACGGACATAAAGTTGTCATCATATTTATAAATAGTGACACCAATACGGGTATCAGCTTGAGCCGCCGCGCCGAACATCATGCTGGCAACCAGAGTCGCTAATGTGAAAACCTTCTTATTCATTTGTATCTCCGGGTTTATGTAGGGTAGTACAGGGTGATAACACCATCGCCTTAACGTGAGAAAAACCCATCGTTCAAAGCAGCTGACACTCATATCTTTCGTCCTTGAACACACTCCACTCCGAAAAGCTGCCTGAGTCGTCAAAAACCATGTCATTTACAAACTCGTCGTTTGCGGAACTCGCGTTTGTAAATCGCTATTCTAAAACCCGCTACCGTGTATTTTTTTATCCGGTAACTGATGACATATTGATACATTCAGGTAGAAAACAACTAGAGCATAGACGGGCCGTTGTTAAGAATCTGTGAATTTTCTCACAGATTGAAAACGGTTACACAAGAATAAATACCGAACTAGTGAGCGACACCACAAATTGCGACAGAATGCCGGGGCACCAGTGTAGGATTAAAACAATAGACCGCATGTGAGTCTGGCGCACGGCTGGCACCTTCAAGCGCCAGCTCTGTGGCTAAAGTTGCCATAGAAACAATAGGATAGCGGACTGTGGTTAATTTAGGGCTGGTATAGCGAGCAATCGGGATATCATCAAAACCCACCAGCGAAAACTGCTCAGGGACACTGATACCATTTTCTTTTAGCACCGCCAGTGCGCCAGCAGCCATTGAGTCGTTATAGGCAAACACTGCACTGAGTTGCAAATTGCGCCCCAGCAGGTCAATCATAGCCCGCTCTCCTCCGGCTAAGTCCGGAGTACCATAGGCGCGCCAAGTATCAGGTACAGTAATACCGGCACCCTCAAGTGCCTTGAGGTACCCAATCTGGCGCTGCATTACATCATCTATGGGGTGATTAGAACCGAGGAAACCAATGCGCTGATGACCATGTTTGAGCAGCAGGCGACACGCCATTTGCGCACCGCTAACATTATCTAATCCGACGCAACGATGCTCAAACCCGGGAATGATTCGATTAATCAGAACCATGCCGGGAACTTGGTCCAAAAAGGCAATTAATTCACCGTCACTCAATGCCTTAGCGTGAACCACCAAAGCATTACATCGCTGGCGGAGTAACACCTCAATGGCGTGCCGCTCCTTATCTGCTTGGTGATAACTATTGCCAATTAATAGATATTTTTGATGTCGCTGTGCAACAGTGTCTACCGCTTTCACCAATGCACCAAAAAAGGGATCTGATACATCCATCACGACCACACCGACCGTATCACTGCTTTGAGTTGCCAGCGCCTGTGCATTGGCATTAGGTCGGTAGCCCAGCTCTGACACCGCTTTCAGCACGGCAGCCCGAGTTTCTGGCCGAATAGAGGCGCTGTTATTAAGCACTCTTGAAACTGTGGCCAGCGAAACGCCCGCCCGTGAGGCCACATCGCGAATAGTAATACTGTTTCCAGTTGAATGCAGAGCGGCCATGACCTTATCCTGTGAGTCTTATTTTATCAATAAGTCGCCATGCATAGGTTAAGCACAACCTGTCATGGCAGGTGGCCTATCCTACCCAGTTTATTGAGACTGCCACGTGAAATACGTCACAAGAAAGAAAACGTTTACATACAAATTTGCAACTGTTCAATCATTATCCTGTTTTAGACGCATTCAAGACTTGGTGTTGCGCGGCTGTAACGATTGACCACAAGCATAGGCGGTCAATTTACGCCAAAGCCATTCGACTGGCCCTTGGGCAAAATAATGCAGCCATAACAAGGAGAAGAGGATATTACATAGCCAGACCAATGGAACGATAGCTAACAATTGCAGACGATCTAGCTGCTGATAGAAGCCGAGGTGATAGAAGATAAAAGTGCATATCAATGTCTGCAATAAATAATTGCTCAGTGCCATGCGGCCAACCTGTGCCAACCAATGGCTAACTCGCCAGCCCGCCAATGTCGGCCAGAAGCCATAAAGCAAGGCCAAATAACCTACCGCCTGCAGAGGTGCGCCCAGCTCACGCGGCACTTGTAGCAAAAAGCCGGTCCAACGGAAATCCCATCCAACCAACCATTGCAGCGCCACACCCGGTATTTGGATAACTAATGAAAGCGGTATCAAACAAGCAGCCAGCACCCGATAATGGCGCAAACTGAATTCCCCACGTAGCCAACCGCAACGCATCAGCCCGGCCCCCAAGAGCATTGAGCCTGCCAGTTCCCAGCCATATTGCGCGCCGATAGCAATCAAATTGGATGACAACAGATCCAGCCGGTTTTTCCAAGCCTCCGCCCCACCCTGTAATTTCCAGAATTGCTCATATTGCAAATCTGCTGGCCCCGGTTGCCAAAAGCGGCCCGGCTCGGCGCTGGTGACAAAACCCAGTAGCAATAACACCGCCACCCCCAGCAAATAAAGCACCGCCCCGGTGCGCAATAAACTGGTTGCATCTTTAGCATCACGAATCATTCGCCAGCACACCAGGCCGATCAAACCATAAGCTAAAAGAATATCGCCATCCCAGAAGAAAATGCCGTGAATCAACCCTAATAACAATAGGAGAGAAAGCCGCGCCCGTATCCAGCCTTTGCCACGTTTAAGCAGCAGTTCAAGGCCAGCACCAAATAAAATGGCAAAAATAGAGAGGAACTTTGCTTGAGCGACAATATCAAGAATGGCCCATGTCCAGCTATCAGACACAGAGGGAAGACCAAGATAAGCAGGATTAAGATAAGCAGCCTTGGGAAGGCCAAAAGCACTAATATTGAGCAGAAGAATGCCAAGAATGGCCAGACCTCGCGCGCTGTCTAACGTTGCGATGCGTTGACGCATACCCGACATCCTGTATAGGGGCACCCAATGGTGCCCTTTTTGGCAAAAGGCTAATTAACCGTGGTGATATTAGCTATTATGACGAACAGCGCGCAGGAATTCCTGGCGAGTATTCTGACTGGATTTGAACAACCCGCCCAATGACGTGGTGGTGGTCGCACTGGTCGCATCGCGAATACCACGCGCTTTCACACAATAATGCACGGCATCAATAGAAACAGCGACATTATTTGTCCCTAACAAGGTCTGCAAGGCCAGCAGGATTTGCTGCGTCAGCCGCTCTTGTACTTGTGGGCGCTGGGCGAAAAACTGCACAATACGATTGATTTTGGATAAACCAATCACACTGTCTTTCGGGATATAGGCCACTATTGCTTTACCATCGATAGTGACAAAATGATGTTCACAAGTACTGGTCAGGGTGATATCACGCACCGTAACCATCTCATCAACCTTCATTTTATTTTCGATCAGGGTAATTTTAGGGAAATTCTCGTAATCCAGTCCGGAGAAAATCTCATCAACATACATCTTGGCGATACGTCTGGGTGTATCAGCCAGGCTATCGTCAGATAAATCAAGATTCAGCAATTGCATAACTTGCGTCATATGTTCCTGAATCCGGGTCTTGCGCGTTTCGGCATCTAATTCTTGTTTGCGCAATGGGGTTTCAAGGCCACGGGCCAGCAGTGCTTCATGAACCAGCTCAGCTTCTTTACTCAGCGATGACATTCTTTTCTCCAACAGGCATACGTGTCTGAGCGAGATAAACATGATGTAGATCACGTTCAGATTTTGCTCTCCACTTTAGTTGAGAGCAAAATGATTATCCAGTGATTGTTCTTGATATCCGATGATTGTTATTCATCTGCAGCGGCTCTTTCATCATGATGAAATTGTTGCGTCTGGATGAGCAGCAATCTCCCGCGCACGGGCTGGGGTTTTAATCACCAAAGCCCCGGCAATCATCAGTGCCACTATTGCGACATATAATGCGGGTTCCAACCGGTGGGTCAATGCGGTCGAAATCGCGGATAATATCGGCCCAACCAACTGCCCGATAGCATAGCCGGTGGTCAATAAACCGGCCATATACCGGGTGTGTTCCGGGGCCAATTCGCGACCATGTTGCAAAGAAAGTTGGACGACACTCAAAAAACCACCGCCGATTAATACAGCACCCAATGCCAGTCCGCTCACACCTGGCACCCATTCTGCACACAGCACCCCTAAGGCCTGTACCCACAGGGTTAATGCCAGCCGTGTTTGTGATGTCAAACAATGGCGCGTCAGGATACCTAGGGTAATACCTATCACGGCGGCACCACCGAAAACAGGCCAGACAAACTGCGCAAATAGACTATCAGGGAAACGGGCAGTGGCCATCTGCGATAAAAACGTGGCGGGTAAAATATAGCCAAACCCCGCCAGACTGTAACTCCACACCAACCGTTTCAGTGCTGGAGTTAAAGTCAGTGGCACAGCGGCAAGATGAGGACGATGCAATTCCCCACTGCGCGGTAAATTAATACTAATGGCAGCAACAATAATCAACGCCAATACGCCATACACTAGCCAAGCTTCTCCCGCCGATAAGCCATAGCTATGAATCAGCACAGCCAACATGCCGCTGATGAATATGCCAGCCCCCGGCCCAGCAAAGATAGCCGCACTCAGCGCAGGGCGGCCAAAATGTGCCAATCGCTCATTGGTCCAGGCGGCAACCAGCACCATCGACCAGCCACTGGCCCAGCCAATAGCAAAACGTACCACACCATGCCACCACGGCCCGTCAACAAACGCCGATAGCAATGTCAACGCCGCCGCGCCCCATATCCCTAGCCATAAGCGGCGTTCAACATGGCGGCTGGCCCGCATGGCATCAAAAGCACCAAATAAATATCCCAGATAATTAACTGCCGCAACCAGCCCTGCCCCGGTCAGGGTGAATTGATGTTCCGCTATCATCAGTGGCACTTGGGGAGTGAAAGCAAAACGCCCTATCCCCATAGCCACCACTAATGCCAGAAAGCCACTCAATGCAATTCTTAATGCCATCAGCCCCGCCTATCTATTTCTGTCAGCTCATTACCGCAGACAATCTGTTAAAAGAAAGTTGCGAATATCATGCCTGAGCATTAGAATCACAAAAAATGAATAATAGTCACTAAGTTCATCACAAAAAGAGAACACCTATGGATCTGACCCAGCTGCGCATGTTTTGTTGTGTAGCAGAAACAGGTTCCGTTGCCCGAGCAGCGGAGCAGATGCACCGCGTCCCCTCAAATTTGACGACACGCCTGCGCCAGCTTGAAATAGAGTTGGGTGCAGACCTGTTCATCCGTGAAAAACAGCGCCTGCGCCTTTCGCCCATGGGTCACAATTTTCTTTGCTATGCCAACCGAATTCTGGCGCTGAGCGAGGAGGCCATGAGCATTACTCATGCAGGTGAACCTGCCGGTAATTTCCCTCTCGGCTCGATGGAAAGTACTGCGGCCACTCGCCTGCCCAATCTGCTCGCGGCTTATCACCAGCGCTATCCCAAGGTCTCTTTATCACTGACCACCGGGACTTCCGGCGAAATCATTGAACAAGTCCGAGCCGGAACACTGGCGACCGCATTGGTCGATGGCCCGGTGCAGCATGATGAACTGCATGGTTGCCGCTCTTTCGAGGAGCAATTGGTGATCATTTCCTGTCTGGATCACCGACCTATTCTGCAAGCCCGTGATGCCGTGGATGAAACTTTGTTTGCTTTTCGTCCCAGTTGTTCATATCGGCTACAGCTGGAAAGCTGGTTCCGTCAGGCGGGCTGTTTACCTGGACATATCATGGAAATCCAGTCCTACCACGCCATGCTAGCTTGTGTGGCTAGCGGAGCGGGGTTAGCGCTGATACCGCATTCAGTATTGGCTCTACTACCCGGCCACGAGCGAGTACAGGTGCACCACCTGCCACCCGATATTGCCGAGACGGCAACCTGGCTTATTTGGCGTAAAGATGCCTTTAGCCCTAATGTTCACGCCCTCAAAGAATTAATCATTGAACAGATTGAAACTCAGTAATTGAGCGGGCAGAGCTACTTTTTCCGGTCATAATTTATACAAGTATCGTCTGCTGTTATCGGTAACGATCACATGAAACATATATGATACATAAAGAATATATTTATATAACACTCATTACACAGAAGCTATAGGAGCAACACCATGAAGATGATTAAAACCCGCGCCGCCGTCGCATGGGGGCCAAACCAGCCGCTATCCGTTGAAGAAGTCGATTTAATGCCACCACAAAAAGGCGAAGTCCTGGTGCGGATCGTCGCCAGTGGGGTTTGCCACACTGACGCCTATACCTTATCGGGCAAAGATCCTGAAGGTGTATTCCCAGCTATTCTGGGTCACGAAGGTGGCGGTATTGTAGAAGCAATTGGCGAAGGCGTGACCAGTGTTGCGGTGGGTGATCATGTGATCCCGCTGTACACACCTGAATGTGGTGAATGTAAATTCTGTCGCTCTGGTAAGACCAACCTGTGTCAAGCAATCCGCAGCACACAGGGCAAAGGGTTAATGCCTGATGGCACCACGCGTTTTTCTAAGAATGGCCAGCCAATTTTCCATTACATGGGCACCTCAACTTTCTCCGAACTGACAGTGGTACCAGAAATATCACTAGCAAAAATCAATAAAGAAGCGCCATTAGAAGAAGTTTGCTTGCTCGGTTGTGGCGTCACCACTGGCATGGGGGCAGTTATCAATACTGCCAAAGTAAAACCGGGTGACACTGTAGCTATCTTCGGGCTGGGTGGTATTGGCTTGTCTGCGGTCATTGGCGCACAGATGGCCGGTGCCAGTCGCATTATCGGTATCGATCTCAATACCAGTAAATTCGAGCTGGCCCGCAAACTGGGTGCGACGGACCTGATTAACCCGAAAGATTATGATAAACCTATTCAGGATGTGATTGTCGAGTTGACCGATGGCGGCGTAGATTTCTCATTCGAATGTATTGGTAACGTCAATGTCATGCGTTCAGCTTTAGAGTGCTGCCATAAAGGTTGGGGCGAATCAGTGATTATTGGTGTCGCCGGTGCCGGTGAAGAGATCTCAACCCGTCCATTCCAATTGGTGACAGGCCGCGTCTGGCGTGGTTCTGCCTTTGGTGGGGTAAAAGGCCGTTCAGAATTACCGGGCATTGTGCAGCAATATCTGGATGGGAAGTTCGCCCTGAATGACTTCATCACCCATACCATGGGATTGGACCAAATCAATGAAGCCTTTGATTTGATGCATGAAGGCAAATCCATCCGTACCGTGATTCATTTTGATCAATCTTCGCAAAACCATTCTTTACAAAACAAGTAAGGCAAGAAGGCATGAATACGTCACTTGAACTTCTCGAAGAGCACCGGATGTTTGGCGGATGGCAACAGCGCTATCGCCACGCCGCCAGCAGCCTGAATTGCAATATGACTTTCAGCATCTATCTGCCACCACCACGGGATGATAACCCGCCGCCGGTAGTTTACTGGCTATCGGGACTAACCTGTAATGATGAAAACTTCACGCTAAAAGCGGGCGCACAGCGTATCGCGGCTGAGCTAGGATTGGTGCTGGTGATGCCGGATACCAGCCCACGTGGTGATGATGTTCCTAATGATGATGGCTATGATTTAGGCCAGGGAGCGGGGTTCTACCTCAATGCAACGCAAGCTCCCTGGTCTGAACATTTTCATATGTATGATTACATCAGCCAGGAGTTGCCTGCATTGATTGGTCAGCACTTTAGTGTCAGTGCACGTCAATCTATCTGTGGTCACTCAATGGGCGGGCACGGTGCGCTGATGTTAGCGCTGCGTAACCCGCAGCAATATCAATCGGCCTCAGCTTTCGCGCCGATAGTCAATCCGTGTCAGGTTCCGTGGGGCCGTAAAGCCTTTAGTGCCTATCTGGGTGCAGATGAAAGCCAATGGTTACAATATGATAGCTGCCATTTACTAACACATGCAGAAACCCAGTTGCCGATGTTGGTGGATCAGGGAGATGTCGATCAGTTCCTTGCCGATCAATTACAACCGGCAAAATTAGCCGAGTTGGCACGTCAACGTGATTGGCCTCTGACCTTGCGTATTCAGCCGGGCTATGATCATAGCTATTTCACCATAGCGACATTTATTGAAGATCATCTGCGTTTCCATGCCGAATATTTACATCGCTAACGGATATCACTCAGCCGATCAACAATAATAGAAAACTTAAAGCTCCTTCGGACTGCTGACAAACCTCGATAACTCGATCTTGCAAGATGACGGTAGGTAGAAGAGTAAAGCGTCCGCGCCAAGGATGGCGCAGCTCGCCCCCCTGGGAAGCTTGTTTAACAAAAGAAGTATGGCGTCTTTACGATCTGCCTGTTTTCACCGGCTACAGGCACTTTGCCATTAACCTCAAGCTCCTTCGGGAGCTTTTTATTTTATTTAAGATATATAGCTTACTCTCGTTACGCCAATAACTAATAATCCTTTAGTTTAATAACATAATTAATAAATCATTATAAAAAGCATGATGAAAAAAACATTGATAAAATCGGAGAAAAGAATTACAAATAAATAGTTCAACACTCACTGAGGCTGAGCAGCACAAAAAAGGAATAAACTTAAAAGGATATTCATATGTTTACGTCGAATCAATCAAATGAAAGAATAAATAATGCTCATTTAATGGCATTAAAGACTAAGTTAGAGTCGTTAGAACAATCATTTAAAAATAATTTATTTTCTATAAATGACCATGAAATAGAAAATCTAAAACGCAGCAACGCCGACAACCAAATAACCGCCTGGAATTGGTCAAAAAGTTTTACACAACAATAAATCAAACAATGATACTTTTAATTAAAACAAATTAAGATGCTATTAGTAGCATCTTAATTATAATGATCATTATCGTTTGATGAATTTTAGAAAAAAATAACACCACCACTCTATTTTATTAAAATCAGTGAGATACTTTCCATGCTAACAAGTGAATTTTTTAATGATCTGAAGCTAAGCCCAGTATCAAGCCTGTTAGCAATACTAATAACGGCTATAGGATTGATCTCACTATTTTTTGTATTGTTTCTTTATTTAACAGACTCTCGTATTGAGAAACATAATAGTAACTATAAAGATATATATCGGATAGAAACATCATTTAATCTACCTAACGGCGATGAAGTGAAGTCAGCACAAGTTCCATTCCCACTTATTTCCGTATTAAGAAATGATAAAGATATCAAGAAGATTGATTACATCGCACGTATTTTCACCAACCTACATGTCAATGATAAGACGTATTCAAATATTGATATCTATGCAATTAGCACCGATTTTTTTAACACATTAAATCCCTATCAACAAAAAAAACTCTATCTGGCACAGAATGAAATTATCATTACCCCTGAGTTTAACCGACAATATCTTCATCTGGATAACCCTCAAGGGCATGTCATAACGTTAGGTGATAAAGGCCAATTTCTTATTAAAGATGTTGTTGAATTTAATCCATCCAGCCGTTTTAAAACGACTGCAGTTATCGCATTCGCTCCTGAAATATTGGATGGTTACCACGATAAAAGACATGATTGGTATGATACCCATGCCTACGCTTTTATCACGATGAAATCTGGGATCAGCCCCACCTCCGAGCAACTAAATTCTCACGTTATTCAGCACGCACCACAGCTTCCAGGAGCCCCTTTTAGTCCAGAAGAATTCATTCAGCTTTCAGCACGTAATATTGCTGATATCCATTATGACAATGCATTGCCTGATGAAATTAGCACAGTAGTTTCAAGCTCATACTTAAATATTTTATACGCCTCAGGTGTATTTGTTTTTTTTGCTACGACAATGAATTTCTTCAATATTAACAATGTGATAAATACAAAGAAGAGAAACAGTTTCTATATAAAAAAAGCCATTGGTGCGTCCCGTTATCAGCTAATCACAGAAGCATTTTTTATTGCTACATTCCAAACTGCATTTGTACTATTAGCTGCTCTTTTTATTTTGATGTCACTCGTGCAATTTTCCGATAGTGCCAGAGAGCTTATCTTTACTCATGGCAATTATGACTTCTCAACCGCGTTATCTATTACTACCGCGCTAACTTACGCAGCTATTTTACTCGCCCACTACCTTTTTTTGCTGACGCTGACTTTGCCTAATAATACCTATAGCAACAGCATTGCTGCACAATCATCTCAGTCACACTATATGACTCGTATTATGTTCTGCATGCAGATCATTATTGCAGGTATCATCATATACCTGTGGGCGGGTATAATGACACAGATTCATTTTATGAAAGATTACAATTTTGGTTATGAAAAAGAAAATGTAATAACATTTATACTAAGTGACGAATTAAAATCAAAAACCGCAATAAACAATTTACAAGATGAATTAAGGAATGCAGCTGGAGTTAATAGTATCTCGCTGAGTAACTGGCGGCCATTTGACATGTCTCGGCAGAATACTTCTGTATTCCATAGTAATCAGCAAGAAAAAGACAAACTAGCCACAGTTAACATCCTAAAGGTAAATGAGCATTTTATTAATACTTGGGGAGTAAATATTCTAGCGGGGGACAAAAGCCCATTATTACCCAGTGATAATAGCAACATTTACCATGCAATCGCCACGAAATCGTTTATGACATTAATGGGACAACAGTCCTATGACCATATACTGAATACTATTTTTTATATTAATGAGAATAACTCGCAACAATCAGTTAGGGTACTGAATGTGATCGATGACTTTTATCTGGCAGATAGAGAAGAGACAGCGCCTCCCTTACTTATGCTTATTCAAAACAATCCCCAACGCTATGGTGCTGTCAAAATTGAAAACATTCAAGACATCGGGAAAATAGAGAAAATATTAAAACGCTATCACGTTAATACTGAGCATATAAAATCAGTCAGCAACTTACACCAAGAATATTTCAGTAATAATATACTTATGTATGATACGATCAACACGGTAACATTATTTACAGTCACATTAGTATTAATAAGCACAATAATAATCAGCACCTCAGAGACCAAACGGCTCGAAAAAACACTAGCAATAATGGAGTCTATTGGCGGATCAATTTATACGCATATTATTTTCTTTATACAGCAGAACATTATACCTATCGTCATAGCAGTAATAATATCACTCCCTCTCGGTTTTATGTTATTGCATAATTGGCTGGCACAATATAGTGTAATTAAAGGGTTATCTTATGTTTATGCGACAGGTTCATTTATTACTTTTATTTTATGCGTAATTATCGTTATGACTACTACACTTATTTTCAATAGTAATACACTAAATAGTCAGAAGAAGAAATAACATCATGGATATAAATATTGAGCAGAGAAAAAATAAAAACACGACTGCTAAGTTAATTATTTTTTTCGTATTATTGGCTATTATTTCTTGTCTTTATTATATTTATTGTTTATCTACCGCTCAGCGGTCTTTACTCATATCACGAGAGAATGCTGTTTTCCATACTATTGAAGCAGAAGTGTATCAAGATGTGCTGACAACCCGAGCTATCGCGGTACCTAAAGAAAGTATGATTGTATCAAGTGAACGAGGAGGAAAAGTCACTGAAGTCGCCAAACAGGCTTTCGATACTGTCGAGAAAGGCGATGTCATTATTCGTTTATCTAACTACGATTTTATGCTGGAAACGACATCCAGAATAGTAAATATTACCGAGCAAATAAGCAATCTACGCAATATGAAAATACAATTGGAACAAGATAATAGAGAGACAAAACTTAATTTACAAGAGGCTCAGCATCAAATAACGACTATGTCGAGAGATTTAGCCAGGCATCAAGTCCTCGACATGAAATCAATGATTGCAAAATCCGAACTGGAAAACCAAGTCGGTATGTTAAAAAACTGGCAAATAAAAAGTGAAATTTTAAAAGATCATGATAATAAAAATAAAGAATCATTCCCATTACAATTCAAGAGGATAGATGATTCTATATTATTACTGGAGAGAATGATGGATATCATCGAAAACGGGATGGAACAATTAGTTATAAAAGCTCCAATTGATGGGGTTTTATCTATCCTTGATGTAGAACTGGGTCAACAAATAAAACCCGGCGAAAAAATTGCAATTATCGACAACCTTAAATCATATTATTTTAATGTTTATTTCAGTGAATATTACCTCGATAAAATTAAGCCACAAAGCCAAATATTGGCAGTAATAAATGGTCAAGATACACCACTACTTATTGAATCAGTATCCACTATTGTTGAAAATGGTAAATTCAAAGCAAAACTAATCCCACTACATGACACTACCTCCCTACTTAAAAGAGGGCAATCTATTGAAATACAAATCCCACTACAAGAAAAAAACAGCTCTGCATTGATGGTACCAACTGATAGTATCATTTCCGATGATGATGGAAATAATTTCATCTATATATATCAGCCAGAAAATGATCTAGCTATTAAATCTAAAATAGAAATAGATCGTCGAAGCCCGATGAAAACAGAGATAATAGCAGGAATAAAGGTTGGGGAAATCATTGTCACCCCCCCAGAAACTAACAATAGTGAATACGATATTATTGAGTTCAAATAACATGCTAAATATACAAAATGCTGAAAAGTGTTATACCACCAAAACAATTAAAACCAAGGTTCTTAATCATCTTAGCTTCAGCGTTGAAAAAGGTGATTTCGTTTCTATTATGGGGCCATCAGGCTCAGGAAAATCCACATTACTTAATATCATCGGTCTGTTTGACTCTCTTGATAATGGTTCATTCACACTGGCGAAAAAAAACATTATTGATATGAGCTACTCACAAAAAATAATATTACGACGATTATTAATAGGTTATATATTTCAATCATTCAATCTCATTTCACACTTATCTATTTTTGACAACGTTGCCTTACCACTTAAATATCGGGGCATTGGTAAAAAGGAACGTACCGAACAAGTTAACCAAATTTTAAACCTGTTCGATATTGATAACCGGAAAAATCATAAACCAATGCAACTCTCAGGCGGTCAACAACAACGAGTCGCCATCGCCAGAGCGATGGTATCTAACCCTGCATTGCTCTTGGCTGATGAGCCTACTGGCAATTTAGACAGTAAAAATGCCCTTTCTGTATTACAGCAATTAAAATATATAAACCAAAAAGGTACAACTATTATTATGGTTACACATTCAGATGAAGCTTCTTCATATGGCAACAGAATAATAAACATGAGAGATGGAAAACTTACATGAACAAATAGGAATATGCTATGGATAATATAATTCCGGTAAAATTCATTGATTGCACTAAGATAAATAATATAGGTCTTAAAGAACTGGAAAAGCTCGATACATGTGAATACAGAACACTATCATCTTATCTTATTGGTAAAATACCAGCAAAAAAATTACTCGATAGTGATGAGCTAGATACATTCAACGAAGAGATAAAAAAAAGTATTTCAGTGAAAGCTATTAAAGCAAAAAAACTGGTTGTTGTGTTAAAGGCAACCCGTTTATGTAATCTTCGTTGTACCTACTGCCACTCATGGGCAGAAGGCCCCAATCAGACGGTGTTATTTCATACCCTCGTCCGGACAGTACGGCAGATCCTGGCCATTCCTAATGTAAATAGATTTGAGTTTGTCTGGCATGGCGGTGAAATCACACTACTAAAGCCAGCATTTTTTAAAAAACTTATTTGGTTGCAGCAACAATTCAAGCGGCCAGAGCAATATATAACCAACACCATGCAATCAAATGTCGTTAATATCTCAGATGAGTGGTTAATATTTATTAAAGGTATTGGCATGAACGTCGGAATTAGTCTTGATGGAGTACCAGCAGTAAATGATAAACGGCGGGTAGACTATCGAGGCAGAGAGACATCTGATCGCATAGCCAAAGGAATAAAAAAACTTCTCGAGTATAATATTCCATATGGTGCTCTTATTGTTGTTGACCGAGAAGTTTATAAAACTGACATGAAAGAGATGTTGGACTATTTTATCTCAATAGAATTAACCCACATTGAGTTTCTTAATATAGTTCCTGATAATAGACTCGTTAAAGGGCAGTATGTTGGCGAAGAATTTATCAGTTATGCTGAATTTATCCAGTTTCTATCAGAGCTGTTTACTATTTGGGTAAACGGTTATCAGGGAAAAATACATATTGCTGTTTTTGATGATTTTATTCGTGTATTGAAAGATGCTAAAAATAAACCTTCCGCATGTTATTGGTCTGGCAATTGCTCGCAAGAAATTATCACCTTAGAACCCAATGGTGACATCTCTCCCTGCGACAAATATGTGGGTGATAAAGGTAGCATCTATGGATCTTTGTTAAATACTGACCTGGCGGATCTTTTAGCTCATTCATCGCATAATCAACAAGTCATCAATGAGGAAAAAAATGCGACTGAAAAAATGCAACTTTGCGAGTGGTTTTCTATTTGTCATGGCGGCTGCCCCCATGACCGGGTTATTAACCGTCGACATACCGAAGGATATAATGATACATGTTGTGGAACAGGGAAATTACTGGCGACCATTCAACGTTATTTAGCCAATACTTACTGAAGCCATCTTATTGTGGCTTCAGTTGTACGCAACATTAGCCCTTTATAGTTCAACCTCCTGCCCTTTGCGGTGTAAACGTAATGAAACCAGGAAGGTGAGGAAACACATGGCTGAGACATACCAGAAGAAACTGTTTTCCATATCAAAAGATTTGAGAGATAACGCGACATATTCAGCGCTACCACCAAACATAGCATTGGCGACCGCATAGGATAAGCCAACCCCCAGTGCTCTGACCTCCGGTGGGAACATCTCGGCTTTCAGCAATCCACCAATAGCAGTATAGAAGCTGAGAATAATTAGTGCGGTGACAATCAGCATAAAGGCGATATAAGGGCTGGTGACACCTTTCAACGCATGGAGAATAGGCACTGTGAGTAGCATAGATAATAAACCGAAAGTCAGCATAGATGTACGCCGGCTAATACGGTCGGATAATGCACCAAATAAGGGTTGGATTATCATGAAAATAAACAATGCCGCTGTCATTACCAGACTGGCTGTTTTCACATCCATCCCAGCCGTATTGACTAAATATTTTTGCATATAAGTCGTATAAGTATAAAAAGACAGTGAACCGCCAGCAGTGAAACCTAATACCATAATAAAGGCTCGCCGATGCTTCCACAGCCCTTTCAAACTACCGGCATCTTTCTTGTTACGGGTCTTTTCATCTGAAGTTTCATTCAATGAACGGCGTAAATAAAGTGCAACCACGGCCAGCAATGCCCCAAGCACAAAAGGAATCCGCCAGCCCCAACTATGTAATACTTCAGATGATAGAGTTTGCTGTAACAAAACCAGCACTAATAATGCCAGTAATTGTCCGCCGATCAATGTGACATATTGGAAAGAAGCATAAAAACCTTTGCGCCCTTTCACTGCCACTTCACTCATATAGGTAGCACTGGTGCCGTATTCGCCACCGACTGATAGACCTTGGAATAAGCGAGCAATTAATAACAAAATAGGAGCGAGGCTACCAATAGAAGCATATGTTGGCAGGCAGGCAATCATTAACGAGCCAGCACACATCATGTAGACAGAAATAAGCATGGAGAGCTTACGACCATGTTTATCGGCAATATAACCAAATAACCAGCCACCAATAGGGCGCATCAAAAAACCTGCGGCAAAAACACCCGCAGTTTGCACTAACTGAGTGGTCGGATTATCGCTAGGGAAAAAAAGCGGTGCAAAGTAAAGGGCACAAAACGAATAAATATAAAAGTCGAACCATTCAACCAAATTACCCGAGGAAGCACCGACGATAGCTCGAATTCTCTGCCGGGTATCCGCTTTCTCTGTCAAACGTGCTGATTGTGATGCTGCGCTCGTCTCTAATGATGTTGTTTCAACCATATTGATCCATCTACCATATTGTTAAACTTCCATGCCAACATAAACTCAGAAATGAAAAACCGTAGAGACTGAGTTCTCATCTATATATTGCTAGATTGTTATATATTGGTAACAATATAGTTTCAATGAGCATTATGGAGTGGACGGCAGTTTAGGAAAAACCTCAAATTATCCTGTGAGGTCAAATGGATAAAAATGTCGATTCGACTTTAGGGAGAGTGTTTTTTTGTGAGCATGACCGCAAGATCAGTAATAGCCAAGACAGCAATAAGCCGCCAGTATTGGTGTAGCTCTGACGACTTATTGTTCACCCCTTTGGAACTAAAAAGCAGATCCGGGTTGTAACAGAAAAGCCTGCTCCTCGGCACTGGATACTCGCCCAAGAATATGATTGCGGTGTGGGTAGCGGCCGAAGCGATCAATAATGGCTTTATGGCGCAATTCATAATCGAGCTGAGTCTCATTACCTAGTTCGATATATAGCTTCAATGCTTGCTGATGGATTAATGCGGACTCAGAATGCATAAAAGGCAAATAGAGAAAACCACGTTGAGTATCAGACAGTTGGCTAGTTTGACCACTGCTGACCGCCTCCTGTGCCAACACTAACGCTATGCCATCACAGGAAAAAGAAGTCGGTAAATCACGGAATAAGTTTCGGCTAAACTGATCTAATATGAGTATTTCCGCCGGCGCCCCTCAATATTCTGCTGCCAATGCGCCAGCTCCCCCTTAGAAGCAGCCTGCCAAAAGGCACCGAAATGCTGACGTAAATAGGTATCAAAATCTTCGTCTTTTTTGAACCACAATGCCGGATCCATCTCACTAAACCAGAATCTAAGAATTTTTTGATAGTCCATATTACCCCCAGTTTGCCTGATGAAAGCAAATGCTAAGAAAAAGAGTCGTTCGGTAAAAGACAGTATCAGGCGGTAGCCTCTTTGCCGCCATCAATTCACCCGCATAACAATCTCTGCCATAATGGCCCTCTAAATTGATAGATTGCCCAGCACCCGCTAGTTTCTTGTAACGGTGCCCTCAGATCACGGAGTTCAGCATGGATCACTGTAATACCTCGGATTTAATCTCTCTGGAACAAGCACTGACTAAAATGCTGTCACAGGTCACGCCATTACAGGCCACCGAAACCATCGCGCTCACTGATGCTGCGGGACGTATCACAGCTAATGCAATTACATCACCGATTGCCGTGCCACCTTTCGCTAATTCAGCTATGGACGGTTATGCTGTGCGCTGTAATGAGCTTAGCAGCACCCTGCCATTACCAGTGGCAGGTAAAGCTTTCGCCGGCGCCCCCTTTAAAGATAAATGGCCAGCAAATAGCTGTATTCGGATCATGACCGGTGCCCCAATTCCCGAAGGTGCCGATGCTGTCGTCATGCAAGAACAAGCGATTGTGGGTGAACAAGGTATTACATTTAGCGGCAATATACGTGCTGGGCAAAATATCCGGCTGGCAGGTGAAGATATTCAGCAAGGGGCGGCTGTTTTTCCTGCCGGCGTTAAACTCGGTGCTGCACAGTTACCGCTATTGGCATCATTAGGGATTGCCGAACTTACCGTGTTCCGTACATTGAAAGTGGCTATTTTCTCTACCGGTGATGAATTGAAGCCAGTCGGTCAGCCCTTGGGAGAGGGGGAAATTTACGATACCAATCGCTTTGCGGTACGTTTAATGCTGCAGCAATTAGGTTGCCAAATCATTGATCTTGGCGTCATCCGTGATAACCAACAAGCATTACGAAATGCATTTGAACAAGCCAATGCATCTGCTGATTTTGTCATTAGTAGCGGTGGGGTTTCCGTCGGCGAAGCGGACTATACCAAACAAATGTTGGAAGAACTGGGTGATGTTGGTTTCTGGAAATTAGCGATAAAACCCGGTAAACCTTTTGCTTTCGGCAAATTAGAAAATGCCTGGTTCTGTGGCCTACCAGGTAACCCCGTCTCTGCGGCACTGACATTTTATCAATTGGTACAACCTCTCATTGCTAAACTCTCCGGTCACTCTGATTGGCAACCACCGTTACGTTTGAAAGCAAAAACAATAACAAAATTGAAAAAAACACCGGGCCGGCTAGATTTCCAACGTGGCGTTTTCTCAACTAATGCCCAAGGTGAGTTGGAAGTTCGCACGACGGGCCATCAAGGTTCACATGTATTTAGCTCATTTAGCCAAGCTAACTGTTTTATCGTCCTTGAGCGGGAACGTGGTTCAGTAAACGTTGGCGAATTTGTTGAAATAGAACTATTTAATGGATTATTGATTTAGTGAATTATTTTAACAAAAAATTACTAGGATACTGATATGTTGCCTGAACTTTCCGATGCACAAACTCTGCGTTATAACCGGCAAATCGTTTTGCGGGGTTTTGATTTTGACGGACAGGAAAAACTCAATGCAGCCAAAGTATTAATTGTTGGATTAGGCGGTCTCGGGTGTGCAGCAGCACAATATCTGGCAGTAGCCGGTGTAGGCCACCTGACATTACTGGATTTTGACACAGTTTCTCTGTCCAACTTGCAACGGCAAGTTCTGCATCGTGATGACCGTATCGGTGTGTCTAAGGTCGCCTCAGCAGCAATAACTTTAGCGGAGATGAATCCTGACCTGACACTTAAAACAATTGATATTCAGTTAGATGATGAACAGCTTGCTATTGCCATAGCTGAACATCAATTGGTGCTGGATTGTACCGATAATGTCGCCAGCCGTGAGCAACTTAATCGTCTATGCCATACCCAACGTAAGCCACTGATTTCTGGTGCGGCAATTCGCATGGAAGGGCAAGTGAGTGTCTTTACATATCAAGAGGATAAACCTTGCTATCGCTGTCTCAGCCGCTTGTTTGGTGATAACGCTCTGACCTGTGTTGAGGCCGGAGTAATGGCTCCATTGGTGGGTATTATTGGTAATTTGCAGGCGATGGAAACGATAAAACTACTGGCTGATTATGGTCAGGTGATTTCAGGCCGCATATTAATGTATGACGCCATGACGGCAGAGTTTCGCAGTTTAAAGCTGGTAAAAGATGCCAAATGTGAGGTTTGCGGTCAAAACTGATGAGATATGGGCATAAAAAAAGCTGATGCATTGCATCAGCTTTCTTATCAACACTCAATCAAATAATCAGGACTGAATACCTTGGCTACGCAGATAATCTTCGTAGTTACCGGTAAAGTCGATCAGCTTGCTTGGTGTCATTTCAATCACTCTGGTCGCCAATGAACTCACAAACTCACGGTCATGAGAAACGAAGATTAACGTGCCTTCGTACATTTCCAATGCCATGTTAAGAGCTTCAATCGATTCCATATCCAAATGGTTGGTTGGCTCATCCATTACCAGAATGTTAGGGCGCTGCATCATCAGCTTACCAAACAGCATCCGTCCTTTCTCACCACCAGACAAGACCTGTACTTTTTTCTTGATATCGTCCTGGCTAAACAGCAAACGGCCCAGCACACTGCGCACAGCCTGCTCGTCATCTTTTTCCTGTTTCCACTGGCTCATCCAGTCAAATACCGTCAGATCGATTTCAAAATCGCTGGCGTGATCCTGCGCATAGTAGCCGATCTTACTGTTTTCAGACCATTTTACGGTACCTGCATCCGGCTCATAATCCCCTACCAACGTTTTCAGCAAAGTAGATTTACCGATACCGTTCGGCCCGAGGATCGCCACTTTCTCACCCACTTCCAGCCGCAGATCCAGCTTTTTAAACAGTGGGCCGTTATCAAAACCTTTGGTTAGCAATTCAACTTCCAGTGCATTACGGAACAGCTTTTTATCCTGATCAAAGCGGATAAACGGGTTCTGGCGGCTGGAGGCTTTCACTTCATCAAGCTGAATTTTATCAATTTGACGAGCGCGTGAAGTTGCCTGTTTGGATTTCGAAGCGTTGGCACTAAAGCGGCTAACGAAAGATTGTAACTCAGAGATCTGGGCCTTTTTCTTGGCGTTATCAGAGAGCAGACGATCGCGAGCTTGAGTCGCCGCCGTCATGTATTCATCATAGTTACCCGGATAAACGCGCAGTTCGCCGTAATCTAAATCCGCCATGTGAGTACACACCATATTCAGGAAGTGGCGGTCATGGGAAATAATGATCATGGTGCTGTTACGTTCGTTTAGAATTTGTTCCAACCAACGGATAGTATCGATATCCAAGTTGTTGGTAGGTTCGTCGAGTAACAAAATTTCCGGATCGGAGAACAAGGCCTGCGCCAGCAATACACGCAATTTGAAGCCGGGAGCGATTTCGCTCATCAGACCATAATGTTGTTCAACCGGAATACCGACACCGAGCAACAATTCACCAGCACGGGCTTCTGCACTGTAACCATCCATTTCACCATAAGCCACTTCTAGATCAGCGACTTTATAGCCGTCTGCTTCGCTCATTTCGGCCATAGCGTAAATACGATCGCGCTCTTCTTTTACTTCCCACAGTTCGCCGTGACCCATAATAACGGTGTCGAGCACTGTGTTGTTTTCAAAGGCGAATTGGTCCTGACGTAACTTACCCAGGCGCTCATTCGGGTCAAGGAATACGTTACCACCGCTGGGTACTAAATCACCGCCAAGGATTTTCATGAAAGTGGATTTACCACAACCATTAGCACCGATTAGGCCATAGCGATTACCGCCACCGAATTTTACTGAGATGTTTTCAAACAGCGGCTTGCTGCCGAATTGCATGGTGATATTGTTAGTACTTAGCACAGAGCTCGCTCTCGATTGGATTACTGAATAGGGATATTCAAGAATTATAGAAAATGTGATTCGGCGCGCATTATGCCACAAGATGGCAAGAGTATCGCCTCCAGTTTGCATGAAATCTCAGCAAGAGTGGAAAAGCGGGTGAGATTAAGGCTAAAAGCTGGGGTACAGTTTAACCGCAGCGTTTTATATCAATGTGCCATTTGCTGAGTAAGCATATGAAATCTTATCGCTAACTCATCTTATCCTGAATTTGATAAATAAAAGAGGCTATATTGCACGACCAATACAATATAGCCCTCCGCCCTGACTCCCACATAACCTACTACCCTATAACCACTTCGGATTTCGGGTAAACGAGATGGTTAGCCAGCGATGCGGCCCAGATTCACCAATTGCGCGGGATATCTCATCGCGTATTTGGTCAAAATAAGATACACCGCTATTCTCCATTTCAGGTGGAATAACCACATGAATCTCAACAAATAAACCTCGACCAATGCGAGTAGCGTAATGTGAATAATCTATAAATTGATATTTCGCCATTAGCTTATCCATTATATTTTCCATGGAAGCATCCAGCGTATCCGGTGTCATTTGTAATACTTCACGGACGGCGGCAATGACGGTTTTTATCGGAACGGTTATCAATATCAGTGTTAACAGCGCCAATACACTAGGGTCAGTATAAACGATCAAATGCTCATAGCGGGTGCCTTCCATACTCCAGGAAAGCAAAAAGGCCACTAATAAAGCCGAGCTGATACACGCCGACATCAGCCAACTTTTGGTATCCAATGCGATTAACTCAGACTTAACGCGTTTATTTAAACGACGTTGCTTTAGGAAGATAGTAAAACAGAAAATGCTGACTACCAGAGCATACACAATCGCCCAACCTAGCTCTAATTCACGCCCGCCATCAATAATGCCTTTAATCGCGTTAACAAAAGCATACAAACAGAGGAAGGCCAGTAAACTACCATTAAAAGCCAAGACTAGCGGCTCTACATGCCAAAAACCATATTGAAAACGCCGGCTGTTCGGTTGACCCAACAATCGGGATACTAATAGAGATAAACTGCACATCCCTGCGTCTAAAGCAGAGAACATACCATCGAAAATAATCGACATAGACCCACAGACAATACCAAAAACAATCCCCATGATAGCAATGAATAAAGTACAAAAAATCGAACGTCGTAAAATCTGCTGTTCAAGTTTAGTATCGTGCAGCATCGGTGCTGCTTGTCCACTATATGTCGTCATGATTACAACCTATTTTATAATTATCTACTTTACAGTAACCTACTGTTTTATAATCATATATCACCACCCACCCAACTTGACGTGTAAATCTCGACAGAAACAATGAAAGTTAATCAGGCCAACAATAGTGTGTCATATTATTCCCTTTTTACCAGTAAATTACGTTGTCACGCCGGAACAGTAAGCGGGTTAATGTCTTGTTTTTACATATTTAAAATAAGATATTTTTTGTTATAAGGGAGGGATAGCGTTAATGAAAGAAAATGACTATTCATCAATATAGTATTTCTACATTAGGATATATAGCGACAAAACTTAATATTCTATTAGTACATGGAGGATGGAATTGCCTTCCAGCCATGCTGCCCATATTTCATGCCAGCAACAACTTATTGATGTCATTATAGATAAGGCAAACTTAGACAGATAATCTGCCGTTTCTTTTCAAGAAATACAGCTATTACAGACGAAAAAAATCCGCTCGAAAGCGGATTTTCTCAATACAGAATTCACCGTTAGAGATGAATGCTGATTATCCTAAGCCGTTGCTTAGAAAGTGTAACCTACGCCAGCAACCCAAGTGCCGACGTCAACGCTACGAATGCGGCTTTGCTCGTAAGAAACGTCAAAGGCAACATTTTGCATTGGGTTGAACTGCAGGCCTGCACCATAAGTGAAGCCGTAATCGCTGGTGCTGTTTTTGTCGCTAGGAGACGTTGGGTAGTTCTGGCTGAAACGGCCATAACCCACACCTACCAAGCCATAAACACTAGCCCAATCGTTGATACGGTAAGCTGGGCCACCAGTGATCGCGTTGTATTGTGCTTTATTGTATACAGATGCGCTGTCGCCGAAGCTGCTTTTTTCAGTGTGAGTGAAAGAGGTAATGTAACCCAGTTGGGAATCGCTCCACTCGTAACGGTACTTCAGGTTGAAGCCTGAAGATTTGTTAGCAACACCTTGGTAATCGCTCTGGGCATAACCACCAGAAACGGTGCTTTGACCTGCAAAGGCTGACCCTGCGGTCACTGCTAATACACAAGCTGCTACAGCTGAAAGACATGCAATTTTATTCATAACCACCTCGAAAAACGCAAATTATTAGATGAAACTTGAAAACGATGAAATTATAACAAAAAATAGTATGAAACTCTGCCCATGAATTATTGTCTAATTATTTATTTGGTGTAACAAAGAGTTTCAAGTATATTCTATCTTACTAATACGTTTACGAATTTTGGGTATTCTACGCCATTTTGTGACACTCATCACCAAAACCTATTCCAGACTAATCTTAATTATTCAGTTCAATAAAACACCAAGAAAAGTATTAAAAATAAGCAGCATTAGAAAATATTTTTTTATTTCCGCTTTTTCTTCGCCATTTTTATGTCAATTGGTAATTTTTAAACACTTAACAGACATTTCATTTACACTGGCAAGGATTGATATCTACTATTTTTCTTTGAGGTTCAAAAGGATGTCCTTGTCTCCTTCTTCCAAAAATTCACTCCCGTTACTCCCGATTCTCTTGCTCGTGATCGCCATGATCTCAATACAAAGTGGCGCATCGTTGGCGAAGAGTCTGTTCCCGCTGGTCGGCGCACAGGGGATAACCTCATTGCGACTGGGTATCGGCACGCTGATTCTGTTTGTTATTTTTAAACCCTGGCGGATGCGGTTTGAAGCCGGTAGTCGGTTGCCCTTATTGATTTATGGAATTGCCTTGGGTGGCATGAATTTCCTTTTTTACCTGTCATTGAAAACAGTGCCATTAGGTATTGCCGTCGCGTTGGAATTCACCGGCCCACTGGCAGTCGCTATGCTCTCTTCACGCCGCCCGGTCGATTTTATCTGGGTCGGGTTGGCGATTTTGGGCCTATGGTTCCTGTTACCGCTGGGAAACAGCATCGGAACCATTGATCTATTTGGAGCGGCCTGTGCTCTGGGCGCAGGTGTCTGCTGGGCGCTTTATATTGTTTCGGGGCAAAAAGCCGGTGGTGATCATGGGCCGGGTACCGTAGCGATTGGCTCTCTGATTGCCGCGATAATTTTCTGTCCAATTGGTGTAGCTTATAGCGGTATGGCACTGTTCAGCCCGGCAATTCTGCCAGTGGCATTGGCTGTAGCTATTCTGTCAACGGCATTACCTTACTCACTTGAAATGGTCGCACTAACCCGCTTGCCCACCCGCACATTCGGCACATTGATGAGTTTAGAGCCAGCATTAGCAGCGATTTCAGGGCTGGTATTCTTAAATGAACATCTGACACTGATTCAATGGCTGGCACTGGCATCTATTATCAGCGCCTCCATCGGCGCTACCCTGACCATCAAACCTAAACCGCAGATTGACGAAATTGCTTGAACAGGAGCCACAGATGAAAATCAGAATTGCAACAACAGCCGATTTTGCTGAAATTTGGCCACTTTTTCAGGCGGTAATCCGTAGCGGCGACACCTATGTGTTCACCCCAGACACCCCCGAACAAGATGCTTATGATTACTGGTTTGGTATCGGAGTGCGGTGCTGGGTGGCGCTGCATGAGGGACGAGTTGTCGGTATGTATAAATTAATCGATAACCAGCGCGGCCTGGGTAATCATGTTGCGAATGCGTCTTTTATGGTCGATGGAAATGCACGCGGTCTGGGCATTGGCAAAGCACTTGGAATCCATTGTATTGAACAGGCAACAGCCCTCGGTTATCGCGCCATACAATTCAACTTTGTGGTCAGCACCAATACCCTCGCGGTTGCTCTGTGGCAAAAGCTAGGTTTTGAAATTCTCGCCACACTGCCAGGCGCGTTTAACCACAGCCAATTGGGTTATGTGGATGCCTATGTTATGCATCGAGCACTGGTTCCTCATCAGAGCTGACGCTCAGTTCCCCCAGAGAAACTTTATCGAGTACGCCAGCCCAGTCATTCCGCGAGCTGGCGTTTTTTATTGATTATTTCTCATTTTTTGCATCCAAAACACCTAGCTGATTCGTATAGGTAGAGGTGAGGCACGACTTCACCTCAATCCACCCACGCTCTAAATAATTCGAGTTGCGGGAAGGCGGCAAGAGAGAGAACTCCGATAAAATTACATAAGTAATTGATTCGGGTGATAAATCGGTCTGGAGCAGATTTGAACGCTGCTTGCAGCGGCCTCACCAAGGTGAGGCCCATGGACAGGCCGAGTAACGAACGCCGCCAACGCAGATGCAGCTTGAAGTATGACGAGCATAGAAGGAATACATTATGAAAACGCTTATTCGTACCACTGTGCTCGCGTCCTTAGTGTTCAGCAGTATTTCTATGGCCGCTATGAACTCCGAAGATGTCATGGTGGGCGGGGCTTCAATGTTGCCAAGCAAAAACATCGTCGAAAATGCGATGAATTCCAAAGATCACACCACCTTGGTGGCCGCCGTTAAAGCGGCCGGGCTGGTGGATACCCTAGAAGGCCCCGGGCCATTTACCGTATTTGCGCCCACCGATGCCGCGTTTGCAAAATTGCCCGCAGGTACGGTTGAAAATCTGGTCAAACCAGAAAATAAAGCCATGCTTACCCAAATCCTGACCTATCACGTGGTGCCGGGGAAATACGATATGCAGCAGTTAGCAAGCAAAATTAAAGCGGGCGGCGGGAAGGCTGAGCTGAAAACTGCAAATGGCGAATCATTGTGGATCATGAACAATGGGCCGCATAACATTCAGTTGAAAGATGCTAAAGGGAATGTCGCCAATATCAGCATCTATGATGTACAACAGAAAAATGGTGTGATCGACGTTATTGATACTGTTCTGATGCCTAAATAAAACCCGTCTATACTTGCACCTTACGGGTTTTTTAGGGATAGGCGCATGAATGAATGTTCTGTAGAACAACAGATTGGACTGATCGATGCTATTGCTCAAGGCGATCAGTCCGCTTTTGAACAGCTTTATCGTCTGACCTCCCCCCGATTATTCGCCGTCGCATTACGAATCCTGCGTAATCATGCCCGGGCAGAAGAAGTTTTACATGACAGTTTCCTCAGCGTCTGGAATCGGGCGGGAAATTACAACGCGAAGTTAAGCTCGCCATTAACCTGGCTGACGCATATTGTCCGTAACCGTGCCATTGACCTGATGCGCGGCTGTGATAATAGTTTGCAAGTGCTGGATGATGAACAAACCGATGCGCTGGCTGATAATGCGCTCACGCCACTGGCGCAATTGCAGCAAGACAGCGAAGCCAAAAAGCTGGCTGAATGTTTGACACATCTGCCCACCGAACAGCGACAAAGCCTTATGCTGGCTTACTACCAAGGGCTGTCACACGGGGAGATTTCAACTCATCTGCAACAACCTCTTGGCACGATAAAGAGCTGGATTCGTCGTGCGCTGGATCATCTGAAGGATTGCGTAGGATTATGAAAAATAGACGCGAATATGACTCAGCACTGGCCGCAGAATATGCGCTGGGCACCCTACGAGGGCTGGCCAGAATGCGTTTTACCCGAAGAATTCGCCGCGATCCTCAACTGGCGGCCGATGTTGCCAGTTGGCAAAGTCTGTTTACGCAGTTGGATAATCAATTAGCTCCTTTGGCCCCGCCTGAACGGGTCTGGAAACGACTGGAATTGCAATTGCCGCCAATTAATATCCGGCTGGTTAATAACAATCGCTGGCCTTATCTGGGCTGGGCGGTGGCCGCCGCATTGGCCGTATTTTTGCTGATTCCACGTTTATTGGTGTCCCCACCCACCACCTTGCCGGTAGCGGTCTTGTCAAATAGTCAGCAAACTAGTCAATGGGTGGTCACTCTGGAAAAATCGACCCGCAGTTTGACCTTAACACCCTTGAATCTGGTCGCCATCAGTGACAGTAATAGTCTTGAATTATGGCGTATTCCCGCCGGAGAAAAACCACATTCATTGGGGTTATTAAATACTCAGGGGCCGACACACCTGACACTGGCTGAAAACCAGTTAACCGGCGATTCATTACTGGCAATCAGTTTGGAACCTCACGGCGGGTCGCCCACTGGCCAGCCCACCGGGGCCGTATTGTTCAGTGGACCACTACAAAATCTGTGATTTTTCTCTCGGAGGCCATACATGCAAGACTGGGATCCTGATTTATATCGCCAATTTGAAGCAGAACGCACCCGCCCCGCTCACGACCTGCTAGCACATATTCAAGCAGCAACACCGCAGCGTATCAGTGACTTAGGTTGTGGGCCGGGTAATTCCACGCAATTGCTGCGCGAGCATTTTCCTGATGCCCAACTGGTCGGCATTGATAATTCCCGCGCCATGTTGCTCAGTGCGCAACAGCGCTTGCCCGATTGCGCTTTTCTCGAAGCCGATATCCGCCAATGGCAACCTTCAGAGCCGCAAGACCTGATTTATGCCAATGCATCGCTACAGTGGCTCACTGACCACCAGCAACTCTTCCCTTACCTATTTTCTAAACTAGCTGCCAACGGAATACTTGCCGTCCAGATGCCGGATAATCTTGATGAGCCTAGCCACAGGGCAATGCGAGAGGTCGCCGCAAACGGCCCATGGCAGCAAACGCTACAGGAGGCTGGCGCTGAGCGGGTAAAGGTGCTCACCGCCAATCAGTATTATGATTTGCTGGCTCCTCATGCTGAACAAGTCGATATTTGGCGCACCACCTATTATCACCCGATGCCCTCCGCACAGGCGATTGTCGATTGGCTACGCGCAACCG
The DNA here is from genome assembly GCF_946902935.1 of Yersinia sp. Marseille-Q5920. Taxonomy (NCBI): domain Bacteria; kingdom Pseudomonadati; phylum Pseudomonadota; class Gammaproteobacteria; order Enterobacterales; family Yersiniaceae; genus Yersinia; species Yersinia sp. Marseille-Q5920. The sequence continues at coordinate 248,691 of NZ_CAMPQA010000006.1, forward strand.
GTTTACGCCCTTTCCTTGAGCCGCTCTCTGAATCTATGCGATTGGATTTCCTGCAAGATTACCTGACTATTATTGATGCGGCATATTTACAACAAGTTGATGGTCGGCGCTTACTCGCGTTCCCGCGCTTATTTATTGTTGCCCGATCACGGTAATAACCCTTTGAGTATGCCGGTTAAATTAATTTTCCGGCATACTGGAATGATATAACGCAGAAAAATAGTCAATGAAGAAAATAATCTATATTTAAAATATAAAAATACATATAAATCATAGTGATAAATATTATCAATTGAGCACAATAATAAGAATGATAATATTTTAGCAATGAAACATTAAATGATACTTTAAAACACACTTAGCAATAAGCTATTTAATTGATAGGCACTATCTGCCCCACAAAATTAAATATCTTTGTTATACTTATCCCGGTGAAGAAATTGGTAATCAACTCAATAAAGGGATACCTATTATGAGTACAGCAAAACTGGTAAAAGCAAAATCTTCCGAACTCATCTATACACGAAATGACGTTGATGAACATACTAAAGAGCTTACGATTAAGCTATTAAATGAGCTGGTTATTCAGTTTATTGATCTGTCACTTATCACCAAACAAGCCCACTGGAATATGCGCGGAGCTAATTTTATTGCGGTCCACGAAATGCTGGATGGCTTCCGCACCACCATTAACGACCATCTCGATACTTTTGCAGAACGCGCGGTACAATTAGGGGGGATTGCACTTGGCACTGCACAGCTAGTGACTGAAAAAACCCCATTGAAGAGCTATCCGACTCGTATTCATAGCGTGCAAGATCACCTGAAAGAGTTAGCCGACCGATATGGTGTGGTGGCTAACTTTGTGCGTAAAGCCATCACTGAAGTCAAAGATGAAGATAGCGCAGACATGTTTACTGCCGCCTCACGCGATCTTGATAAGTTCTTGTGGTTCCTCGAAGCCAATCTTGAAGATCAGCGCTAATATCGCCGATAGATTTCAAAGCGCAGGAAAACATTAACTGAGAACAGTCAACATTCCTGTCATTTGAAGCAATTGAGACAGGGCCGGTTATCCGGCTCTGTTCACGAAGATGTCCCTCACTTCCACTTCCCTTCCTGCCCGATTTTCAAACCAAAACCCGATGCAGCTAACAATATTGTTACATAAGCGTAAGCTATAGATTGTTTATTATTGACTATATAGTTAATAATAAGTAAACAATTGAATGGTTGCACCAAAATGATATTTTTGCACCATTTAAGGGCGTCAATTTGGTGCAAAAATCGCAGACTAAGTATTCGCCTACTAATTACTTAGAGAAATGTCTCTATTTTTAAATAACTTGCATTTCTGGCACGTTTTTTTCATATTGCACACTGAAACATAAAAATGGATCCCCATGCCCCACGCCATTGAGGTTGCAGTTTGGCTGCAATATCGACAACAAAGGGTATATCCACCAAAGCACAAAGGAACTCCCACTTATGAAGTCACTTGTCAAAGTTTCATTGGCCGCTCTCGCGCTGGCCTTTGCCGTTAGCTCCCACGCCGCAGAAAAAGAACTGATTGTTGCCACAGACACTGCTTTCGTTCCTTTTGAATTCAAACAAGGGGATAAATACGTCGGTTTCGATATCGACTTATGGGATGCCATCGCGAAAAAACTGGATCTGAAATACACCCTGAAGCCAATGGATTTCAGTGGCATCATTCCTGCGTTGCAAACCAAAAACGTGGATCTGGCACTGGCTGGGATCACCATCACCGACGAACGTAAAAAAGCCGTCGATTTCTCTGATGGTTATTACAACAGCGGTCTGCTGGTGATGGTCAAAGCGAATAACAACGACATCAAAGGCGAAGCTGACCTGGCAGGCAAAGTGCTGGCAGTGAAAAGCGGCACCGGCTCTGTCGATTATGCTAAAGCCAACATCAAAACCAAAGACTTGCGCCAATTCCCAAATATCGATAATGCGTATTTGGAGTTAGGTACTGGTAATGCTGACGCCGTATTGCATGACACACCAAACATCCTTTACTTCATCAAAACTGCCGGTAATGGCCAGTTCAAAGCGGTGGGCGACTCCATTAAAGCTCAACAGTATGGTGTAGCATTCCCACAAGGCAGTGACCTGCGCGAAAAAGTTAACGCCGCGCTGAAATCCCTGAAAGAAGACGGCACTTACGCTGCAATTTATAAAAAATGGTTCGGCGTAGAACCTAAGTAATTCATTTTTTGAAATTTTTATACTCTGAAAGTTCGAAGTATGACGAGTATAGACCAGGAGAATATCCATGCAGTTTGAATGGAGCGCTATTTGGCCCGCCATCCCAATCCTGCTTGAAGGCGCCAAGTTAACCCTATGGATTTCGGTCCTGGGGTTGCTTGGCGGCCTGATTATTGGGGTTATAGCAGGTTTTGCCCGCGCCTATGGCGGTTGGCTGAGTAGAAATATCGCATTAGTATTTATTGAATTGATCCGTGGCACGCCGATTGTGGTGCAGGTGATGTTCATCTACTTTGCACTGCCGATGATGATGCCCGTGCGCATCGATCCCTTCTCAGCAGCCGTTGTGACGATCATGATTAACTCAGGTGCCTATATTGCGGAAATTACCCGTGGTGCAGTGCTGTCAATCCACAATGGGTTCCGTGAAGCTGGTCTGGCGTTAGGTTTGTCCAAACGCGATACCTTGCGCTATGTTATTGCACCTTTGGCTCTGCGCCGCATGCTACCGCCATTAGGTAACCAATGGATCGTCAGCATCAAAGACACCTCACTGTTTATCGTGATTGGCGTAGCCGAACTGACTCGCCAGGGTCAGGAAATTATTGCCGGTAACTTCCGCGCCATGGAAATTTGGAGTGCGGTTGCGGTTATCTACCTGATAATCACCTTGGCTCTGAGCTTTGTTCTGCGCCGGTTAGAAAGAAAGCTGAAAATAATATGATTGAATTCAAAAACGTCTCCAAACACTTTGGTAAAACCCAGGTGCTCCACGACATCAATCTGAATATCACCAAGGGAGAAGTGGTGGTGATTATTGGTCCTTCCGGCTCGGGTAAATCCACCTTGCTGCGTTGTATCAATAAACTGGAAGTCATTACCAGTGGTCAGTTAATTGTTGATGGCCTTGATGTCAATGATCCCAAAGTGGATGAACGCCTGATTCGCCAGGAAGCGGGAATGGTGTTCCAACAGTTTTATCTGTTCCCACATCTGACTGCGCTAGAAAACGTGGCATTTGGCCCGGTTCGTGTGCGCGGTGCTTCTAAGGAAGCCGCCAATAAGCTCGCGATGGAGTTATTGACCAAAGTTGGGTTGGAAGAACGCGCCCATCATTATCCGGCAGAGCTATCCGGTGGCCAACAACAGCGTGTGGCTATCGCCCGTGCATTGGCGGTAAAACCTAAGCTGATGCTGTTTGATGAGCCGACCTCGGCACTGGACCCTGAGTTGCGTCATGAAGTTTTGACCGTAATGAAAGATTTGGCCGAAGAAGGCATGACCATGGTCATCGTCACCCACGAAGTGGGCTTCGCGCAAAAAGTAGCATCGCGCCTGATCTTTATTGATAAAGGCCGGGTAGCACAGGACGGTGACCCAGATAGCTTGATTTCAAATCCACCCAGTGAACGTTTACAGGAATTCCTGCAACACGTTTCCTGATGTGTATTTTATTATCACGTTAAAATGACGACGTTAAAATAGATGATGGCGGGTATCTTCACTGATATCCGCCATTTTTTATGCTGACAGCCGGTTATACATGAGTTTGCTGATTCTTGACCTGAGAAAACGCTGTCATCAACTTCACCACATCCTGCATACCTATATTCACTTGATGAATGACTTCACCGGCATCTTGAGTCAGCGTGACCCCACCTCCGGCCTGCTCAACACAAACGCCCATCCCCTTGATGGCCGCCATAGCACCATTTTGAATAGTCTTGGTCATCTGCTCGATTTCAGTAGCGGCCTTACGTGAACTTTCTGCCAGAATTCGCACCTCACTGGCCACCACAGAAAAACCTTTGCCGTGTTCACCCGCATGGGCAGCTTCTATTGAAGCATTGATTGCCAATAAATTAGTTTGCGAGGAAATTTTGCGAATGGCTTCCACAATGGTGCCGATCTCTTTCGAGCAACGCCCTAACTCACTGATAACCGCCGAGGTTTCGCGCGCCACAGATTCCACTTCCTGCATGCCGCGCACCGCCTGTTGAACAATCTCCGCCCCTTGTGATGCCGAGCGGTCAGTGGTTAATGATAAATGGTGTACATCGCGAATCAGGTTTTCTTTATGTTCCTGCTGCAACATCAATTGTGTAATATCCTGAGCAATCTTCACCACTTTTAGCACTTGCCCCTCTTTATCCATAATCGGGTTATAACTCGCCTCCAGCCAGACCCGCTCGCCGCGGCTGTTCACGCGTTCAAAGCGCCCGACAATAAACTCACCTTGAGCTAGCCGCTGCCAATGCTGACGATATTCGTCTGAGTGCGCAAATTCAGGGAGACACAAAATCTGATGAGACTGATGCCGAATATCGGCCAGTGAATAACCAATAACATGCAGCAAATTATCATTGGCATCTAAAATAATACCCTGCGGCGTGAAAGTAATCATTCCCATTGAACGATTAAGCGCTGCCAATAAACTCTGGTGTTCCTGAGATTGCACAATACGCTCAGTCACATCACTGGCAATTTTAATAATTTCCACCACTCGCCCTTTATTATCGAGCACCGGCGTATAGGTTCCTTGCAGCCAGATAATAGAGCCATCTTTACGAATGCGCTTAATATTATCGGTAATAGGCCGCCCTTCATTGAGTAATTGCCAGTGACGACGATAAGCATCACTTTGCACATAATGTGGGTCACAAAACAATCTATGATGCTTCCCGAGGACCTCCTCCCGTTGGTATCCCATTGATTGTAAAAATAAGGTATTAGCGTGTTTTACTGTGCCATCCGGCTTGAAAATAATCATGGGGATTGCATTGTCAATCGAGGTCAGTTCGGCGCGCTTCGATGCATGAGATGAGCTGAAATTGAACAACATAAGTCGCGTCCTTATGGTGAAAGATTGAGCTGCAAATAAGTCATGTGACTATCAACATGTTTGCACGACAAAAAACCAGAAAATCAGAATAGAATTTTCTTTACGTTTTATTCTTCACCCTGGACGATGAGGTAGTTGGTTAGTAAAAATAAATACAGAAAAAAAATAAAAATAAAACCTACACTTGTCTTGTCGGCTATTTTGCCTGACTAAGAATTATCTTAATTAGCATAGTCGAAAGTATTTAGATTGACAGCCAATTGAGTAATATTGAAATAAAACAGTAGAAAATAGGGCTGTATCCAGATAATTAAATATTGCCTATAGGCGGCAAGTAAACGCATCCCGATGAGCTGACAAAGGTCAGTGATTCGGGTAAGTGCATTCAGCCAACACCCCTGCGACGCCTAGGGCTAAGAAAAGTATCCCCAAAGTCATTGGTGTTGCAGGTAGGCGGCAAGTAAACGCATCCCGATGAGCTGACAAAGGTCAGTGATTCGGGTAAGTGCATGCAGCCAACACCCCTGCGGCGCCTAGGGCGACGGGGATTACCAGCGCTCAGCTTTCCAGGCGACCTGCTGCTCCGGCGTCAGGAAAGTCCATGCCACAAACCGGCTGACTTTCTGCCCCTGTGCCATATCAATGGTACGAACTTCAACTGCATTGGCATAACGCAGAGCATGATAAATCGCCGGTAATGTGGTTTTTTTCGAAATAAGTGAAGTAAACCAGAAGCAATTTTGCGCTTTCGTCGCGCTCTCTGCCACCATGCGGCTGACAAAACCTTCTTCCCCGCCCTCACACCACAGCTCGCTATTTTTTCCGCCAAAGTTTTGCACCGGTTTAGCGGCAACTTCACCTTTACCCAATTTGTGCAATTTCCGGCGAGTGGTTGCAGCCGCTTCTTCTGCTGAACCATGGAATGGCGGGTTACACAATGTGGCATCGTAACGTTCATTCACCGCCAGAATACCTTCGAAAATCGCCTGCGGATCTTTTTGTTGCTTAAGTCGCAGAGTATTTTTCAGTGTTGGATTCATGGAGACCACCATTTTCGCCGCACTGAGAGCTTGCGAGTCAATGTCAGTGCCGGTGAAACGCCAGCCGTATTCCCGTTGACCAATAATGGGGTAAATGCAATTGGCACCGACGCCAATATCCAACACCGCAATATTCTTACCTTGCGGGATAACACCGTCATTGCAGCTGGCTAATAAATCGGCCAGATGATGCACATAATCCGCACGACCAGGAATAGGTGGGCACAAAAAGTCTGCTGGAATATCCCAATACTCAATGCCATAGAAATGTTTTAACAATGCCTTGTTCAGCATTTTGACTGCCAGCGGGGAGGCAAAATCGATAGAAATATCACCGTAGGCATTCGGGGCCAAAAAAGGGATTAATTCAGGGCAACTGACTGAAAGCGCATCAAAGTCATAACGCGAGCGATGACGGTTGCGCGGGTGCAATCCACTTTTTTCTTTAGGGAATATTTTTTTGTTTTCCATCGTACTGACTCTCTGATAAGCATTTTCTGGCGCGTAAGATAGCATAAATTCGCGGCGAACGGGCCAGCAGCGCAAGAGACAGCTCGCTATCTGCCGATTTATCTCAAAGATTGCCGATGGTTCTCACTTTGATTTTTTATATCCTGAGGATATGAACCCAGACAATTATTAATCAAATATTTTGAATAATTAACTCAATTGTATCCGGTTTTAAAATCTCTGCAAGGGCGTAATATAGCTTCCATCGAAAGGGAACGCCCTTTCAACCTTAAAATCGAATAGGAATACATCATGAAAAACATCAAAAATTTCGTTGCAGTTATCGCCCTGTCTACTCTGTCTTTCGCTAGCTTTGCCGCAGAACACATCAACAGCCAAGATGCGGCTAAATTAGAACAAGTCGGTGTTATCTCCGTTAGTAACGTCACTGACCTGAGCAGCTTGAAAGCACAACTGGCCGAAAAAGCAGATGCCGCCGGTGCTAAAGCTTTTACTATTACCTCAACAACCGGTAATAACTTGATGCACGGTACTGCGACCATTTATAACTAATTGATATTTATATTATATTTTAGCAATGCTCGCTGCCCTTATTGAGCCATAGCATTTCTGAAAGAGAAAAAGCCCATCAGCCAACCTGATGGGCTTTTTTATGTCGACAAAACACCGAATCACATTGATAGGAGTCGGGCATTTATTGCACTGGCAAATGTGCGACACATGGCCTCATCACCTTGCTGATTGTCAGCCAGTTGCTCATCTCCATCAACCACCCGCATAGTCACGTTTAAGTCAAAATCTGCTACCGGTTGTGGGCGTATTGCCGCCAGTTTAATTGTTTTCAGGGCTTCATCCCAAGCTTCTTCAACGGTTTGATTACAAACCTTCGCCAGATAATCTGGATTGAAGCCTTCCCCTGTCAGGCTGCGCAATGTTTCATCGTGAGTGACACTGTTGCCGGGCCGCCAATAATGTTCTGCAAGATCGGGGCCGATAGCGGGGTTGTCCGTCAGATAACCATCGCGGTTGAGGAAGAATGCTCGTGTTTGTTCTACCGCCATCAATGCCAATAAATAACCTTGATAGGAGCAAGCAGACTCCATTGATAATAAATGCGGAATAGCCAGTGTCGGGCGTGGGCTGCCACTGACACCCAGAATTTTTAATTCAATGTCTCGGGCCAGTTGAGTTATCGCTTCTGGTGTGCGTTGTGCATCATCCCACTGATAAAGTTGCCATTCAAAATAGGGCACTAATAAAATATGCCGATCATTAAAAGCTCGCATGGGTTGTCGCGCCTGAATGCTTTCCTGAATCAATGCGTCGGGAATCGATTCGCCCTGACTGTTCTTAGCATAACGTTTTAACCAATCGGCATCATCAAGCAAGCTATCGCAGAACATAGATTGCGTTTCGGCGTAGGCCATTGAGGTTGGAGGGAATTCTTGTGAAAAACAGGGAGCATTTTGCACAATATTAGAAAAATGGGCCGCATGCCCACCTTCATGAAATAAGGTATTTAGCCCCGACGCCCCACTTCCAACCTGATCGGGCTTGGCCAAACTGGTGAAATTGATGCGCGCCGGAACCCAGTGACCTTGGTCAACAAAAGGCGGCACCGGCCCATGCATAAAACCATTTTCATATTTCCCTTTACGCACCAGCAGATCCAAATTCATCTGTGCGCCGCGAAAACCAACATGTAGCCGCTTAAAACTATTAACCCAGCGGTCAAGTGACTCGGCAAAGGGAAAATAAGGATCTAGTAGGCGGGTGACATCTCCCCCGCTGGCAAAGCGAATATTCCACGGCTCCAGCGTTTCAAGGCCTTTTTCCTCAACGAGTTGCTGCAAACTACGCAAATTAGCCTCGCGAGTTTGTTCTTCAAAACGATCCAAAATGGCAAATAACTGTTCCGGCGTCATCTGCTCGGTTTTATTCACTTTGTAATCAAAGTAATTGCGATAACCCAATTTCCGCGCAAAACGATTACGCAAACTAATTAATTCTGGCAAACCATTGTGCAATAGCCATTGTTCCAACTCCCGCAATGCCAAGTGCGAACTGTGCCGACATTCTGCATTTTCATTAGTGCCCTGGTTCGTCAATAACTCACCCAGAGAGGCGGAAACCCGCTCACCGGCAGCATTTAAATGGGTTAGAGTGAAGCTTTTGCGCCGTTGGTAAAGGGATGATTCTGCGGCAATAATTTCATCAAGTAGGGCTTGTGTGTTGAGGTCTTCAATAGCATTACAATCAAAAAAACGGTACCACCCTTGCAACCCGTGCAATAGTGCATCGCGATCCACGGTGGATGGCTCGTTTTCCAACTGGGCAATCAAGCCACGCAGTTCTTTCAAGCGGTGGCTCTGTGCGATAAAACGCTTATAAACACTCTCGGCTGTAGAGAATTGCTGAGCAATATCCTCCCCACCTAGCCCCATATAATTCTGCCAAAAAAGATCTTCTTTAGCCTGATGGACAGCCAGGTAATCCTTATTCAGAGCAGTAAAGTAGTCTAAAGCTTGTCGCATAGTGTTCCTTTTCAGCAATTATTCATTAATATCAATTTAAGTCAGTAAAAACCAAATAATAGTGAGTTTATCACCCTCAAAAAAAGACAACAAAACATGATTAAATTAAATCAGTAAAACCATTAAAATCAAATAGTAATAAAAAGACAAATACAAAAAAAACATCACGGATGTAATATTTAAATTATCTACTAAAAATACACATTAACTATAGCCATCTACCGAATGATAGTAATGCCTTATAAGTCATTAATTTGTTGCCGTGCCTGTTCGATAGTCTCCGCCCGCCCAACGGCTACCAAACAGCAAGCAAGCTGCTTTTGAATAGAATCTGGAATGGGTACAACACTGGCCAAACAATCTTCAATCCAGCGGGCGGTAATGGCAGCCTCTTTCGACGAGGGTAATGCCAGTTCGGCCGGCTCGGGTTGGCGTTCCAACAAAATTTGCTGCTCACCATTATCGATATAATGGATGGGTGGGCAACGTAATGGGTTGGCATAAACCTCCCCTTCAGTCCCTTGCTGTAACAGGGCCGGAGCACTGATCGCCTGGAAGAAACCGCCGACTTTTTGCATATATTCTGGATGAGAAACACTGGCAAGGCGCAGTGCTTGGTCGCGAACAAATGGCGTTGCCAATTTTGCCAATGTATGGCTGCTATTTCGCACCCCCATACGCCAGCGTTGCTGTAATTGATCGTCTAATTGAGCGGACAATGCTGAAACAGGAATAAACACCGGCAGCCCATCATCCAGACGCTGTTGAGCCTCTGTGGCACTGTGTGACCAAGGGATATTCAGGTGTTGGAAAATCTCGGCGCTGGTCACCCGGCTACTGTCTTCTGTCACGCCGTGTACCACCACCGGTAGCCCAAGGCGGGCTAGCAATAACGCCAATAATGGGGTGAGATTAGCTTGTTTACGCGCGCCGTTATAACTCGGAATAACCACTGGTAATGGGCGATTTTGCGGTGCCCGCAGTGACATCACCTGTTCCTGCATCGCCTGATAAAACCCCAAAATCTCCTGTTCAGATTCACCTTTAATACGAAATGCAATCAGAATGCCACCCAGTTCCAGCTCCGGTACTTGCCCGGCCAACATGGCTTTATATAGTTCATATGCGGTCGTCTGATCCAGATCCCGGGCATGATTTTTACCGCGCCCAATCTCTTTGATAATTTTGCTGTAATCCATGGTGCGGTATTTCGCCTCTCAATGTTCCGTAACTCTATACCCGTCATCCTGCAAGTTGCCTGTGTTGGCTTTCTTTATTACACAGCCGCTGCAACTCGAATTATTCAGAATATAAATAAGTTGAATACTTCTGAAACTTTATCACCAATAGTGATGAATGTGCCCGAAATTGTTACTGCGGTGAATATGTAGTAAAGGCCCCGACCAGCGCTTCAATCTCCAGTGCGGGATATTGATCGGCCAAAGTGAGTAATCCAAAGCAATGAGCTGAATGTCTCTATGGATTGTCCAGCTCTTCGGGCCGGCTGAATAGCACTTGATAAATAGCGCCGCCCAAAGCTCCGCCCACCAAAGGGGACAGCCAAAATACCCATAATTGTTGCAAGGCAATTCCACCGGCAAAAATAGCCACACCGGTGCTACGAGCAGGATTTACCGAGGTGTTATCCACTGGAATACTGATTAAATGAATCAATGTATAAAACAGGCCAATGACTAAAGGGCCGACTACTGCGGGGGTCGCTGCATCCGTCACCCCCATAATCACCATGACGAAACCCATGGTTAAAATCACCTCGGCCAGCAATACCGAGGGTAAACTGTAACCTCCGGGGGAGCGCCCGCCAAAACCGTTACTGGCAAACCCGGCACTGACATCAAAACCGACTTTGCCGCTGGCGATTAAATATAAAACGGCGGCACCCGCTAATCCCCCAAGCACTTGCGAGAGGATATAAGGCAGTAATTGCGCGCCAGAGAAACGGCCACCCACCCATAAACCGAGTGATACCGCAGGATTAAAATGCGCACCAGAGATATGCCCTAATGCATAGGACATCGTGACCAGCGCCAGCCCAAATGCCAACGCCACACCGAGAAACCCAATCCCCGCCTCCGGGAACATTGCAGACAATACTGCACTGCCACATCCGCCTAATACCAACCAGAAAGTGCCAATAAATTCAGCCATTAGCTGTTTCATATTGATCGACCTCAGTCCGCTAAATATATTGATAGCAGTTAGCATTGCCGTGAATCAATAGCAGCAATGTACACCGGAGGTACCGCTTGACGTGTTAGTGTCTGCTTACCCGCGGCTGGTATAAGCTTAGTCACTGAATTTATGTCTATCAGAAAAGATTTCAGATCAAATTATTTTTTAAAAAATAATTAATAAAGGCAATGAGTTTTGCTGTGATTTGAGGTTAGATGCGAGTGGAATTCGCTTATCAGAAAGGCAACCTCGACTATAAATAATCACTCGCCCCGCTCTGATAACCGAATCCTATTATAAAGACGCCCGTTTCTTCCGCACTCTCTTACCCGCCTTAGCGGCCACTTTCACCGGCAGTGCAGGAATACTTTTTCCCTCGGGCATATCTGGCTGCTCAATGGGGAAAATCGGCAACGCCGCCAATAACCGCGAGCCATAGCCCTTGGTTAACAAACGCCGGTCATAAATAACAATTTCACCGTGACATTGATGACTTCGAATCAAGCGCCCGACCTGCTGTATCAAGTTAAATGAAGCACTTGGCAAGCTCTGCACTTCAAATGGATAGCGTTTCAATGACTTAAGCCATTCACCCTCGGTCAAAATAACCGGGCTGTCGATAGGTGGAAATGAAATTTTGTGAATATGAACCTGAGTCAATAAGTCCCCTTTCAAATCCAGCCCCTCGGCAAAAGATTGCAAGCCAATCAACACACTGGCGGTGCCATTCTTCACCCGCTTACGGTGTTCTTCAACCAGCCGATAGCGCGGTTGATCACCTTGGACTAACAGCATTAAACGCAAATCGGTAACATGACTGAGAAAAGTTTGCATCGCCCGATGGCTGCTAAACAGGACCAACATACCTTTATGTCGCCCACTGGCTTGCTGCGCGCGGAAGAAATGCGCCATTTCTGCCAAATGCTCAGCTTCATGAGCCATAGTCGGCTCAAAGCGCATTTTGGGAATAATCAGCTTCCCTTGCTCAATATGATTAAAGGGTGATGACAAGGTTTCAAACCGGTCTCCGGCCTTTTCGCTCAAACCGCTCAATTCCTGCAAACGCGCAAAACTATTGAGTGATCGCAATGTGGCTGAAGTGACTATTACATGGGGCACTTTGCGCCACAGCATTTTATCTAGTTGATCACTAACACGAATTCCCACGCAATGAAAATAGAGATGAGTTTGGTTCTCGCGATAATCCCGAGTAACCCACTTGGAAATCGGCGCATTCGACGCTTTTTCCATGGCAGCCAAGCGCCAGAGCTTACTCATGGCCTCGAGATAACCCAATGTCCGGCTCATTTGCAAAATGGCACGATGTAACCGCACAATATCGTGCTTACCAGTTTGTTCGCTCAAATCATTAAGAACAAACTCAGCCAGACCACGTAGGGCATCCGTCAACTTGAATAATTTGGCGCAATCTTCCGTCAAACTGCCCGGTAACTCGCCCATTTCGAAGCGATATACTGCCGGGCTACCATCGGCGGGTAAAAGTTGACTAACTTGCTGTTCTACACTCAACATCAGCTCACGCAACTGCTCGCAGTGATCCTTCAAACGCTCAGGATTCGCCAGACCCGGCGGGTTTTTCGGCCGGTATTGCACCATGCATTGATCTACCAGCCGGGCAATCATATCCAACTGCATATTGGCAAAAACAGCAGTGATTTCACCCTCAATTTCTAGCGCATCCCGTGCTACATCGGGCAGATGATGGCCCTCATCCAATACCAGCAGCAGCTCTTTGGGATTGGGCAATACGGATTCAGTTTCCAATGCCGCCATGACTAATGCATGGTTGGCGACCACCACATCAGCATTTTCGATTTCTTTGCGGGCAATAAAAAATGGGCATTCACGAAAATAATGGCAATTACGCCCGAGGCAGTTGGCCTTATCGGTACTTAATTTGGCCCACAGACTGTCACTAAGTGATAACTGATGATGGTCACGCAGGCCATCCCAAACATGACTATTCAAAGAATTAGACAGTGCCAGGCACGTAGCCTGTTCCTCACCATTAGCAGGAGCTAATTCATCACCGAGAAAAAGTGATAAATCCCCTTGTCCGGACACATCCGTGCACATCGCCGCAAGATTACGTGGACAAACATACCGCCCGCGCCCAAAGGCACCGGTGAACTTGAGGTCAGGAATAATCTTCTTCAACAGCGGCAAATCTTTACTGTAAATCTGATCCTGCAACGCCACATTTGCGGTACTGACCACCAGCGGCTTGCTTTCTGCCCGGCTGACGGCAATGCCGGGGATCAGATAAGACAGTGTTTTGCCAACACCCGTCGGGGCCTCAATAGCCAAGTGACGGCCTGCGTCGCCGGCCAGTGTTTTTGCCACTTCGGCGATCATCTGGCGCTGTGGAGCACGAGAAATAAAGTCCGGGATCTGCTGCGAAAGAGCCTTATACCACTGACTAATTTGTTCTTTTACTGCTGGGGACAACGCCATGCATATCTTATCTAAACTGAATGTTGCCCTATTGTCCCACACCGTAGCGCTCACGTCAGCCCGAAAGCACTATACCCGTCATACTTCAAGCTGCATGTGCGTTGGCTACGCTCAATCACCCGAATCACTTACAACAGTAAGCTCATCGGGGTTCTCTCTCTTGCCGCTTTCCTGCAACTCGAATTATTTAGGGTATAGATAAGTGTCAGTTTAGTGCAGCTGAAAATGCATAATATTTACGCAAAATCGTAGTTATTTATATTTTGTCATAAATATATCACACAGATGCGGTAAAAATTCTGCGCTGGATGAATTCAGACAGATATTGAATACAGCAAAAAATTCTACTATTCGCGTCTTTTCAAATAAGAGAAACAGGGCATAAATATGAAACGTAATATTCTGGCAATCCTAATACCGGCTTTATTAGTTGCCACTTCTTCACACGCAGCAGAAATCTACAATAAAGATGGTAATAAACTGGATTTATACGGGAAAGTAAAAGCTCTGCATTATTTCTCTGATAATAGTAAAAGTGATGGTGACAAATCTTATGTTCGCCTTGGTTTTAAAGGTGCCACCCAAATCACCGACCAATTAACTGGTTATGGTCAGTGGGAATATAACTTCGCCGCTAACTACGCTGAAAGCCAGGAAACAAAAGACAACAAAACACGCTTAGCATTTGCGGGTTTACGTTACGGTAAATTAGGTTCAATCGATTATGGTCGTAACTATGGCGTATTATATGACATCGCGGCCTGGACCGATATGCTGCCGGAATTTGGTAATGACAGCTACACCAGAACCGATAACTTCTTGACTGGCCGTACGACTGGCGTGGCAACTTACCGTAATACAGATTTCTTCGGTCTGGTTGATGGACTGAAATTCTCCCTGCAATATCAGGGTAAAAATGGCAACGAATCCGACAACACCAATGGCCGTGCAGATGCCACCAAACAGAATGGCGACGGCTTCGGCATGTCTTCCAGCTACGCAATTGGTGCGGGTGTCAGTGTGGGTGCAGCTTATTCTTCATCTAACCGCACCACAGCCCAGAAAGAAGGTCGATTTGGTAAAGGCGATAAAGCTGATGCCTGGACAACTGGCCTGAAATATGATGATAACGGTGTTTACTTAGGTGCAACTTACGCTGAAACCCGCAATATGACACCTATTTCTGGTACTGCGGTTATTAATAATGTTTCAACTGGCGTTAGTGGTTTTGCTAATAAAACTCAGAATATTGAATTGGTCGCACAATATCAGTTCGATTTCGGTTTAAAACCTTCTTTGGCTTATATTCAATCTAAAGGAAAAGATATCGAAGGTGTTGGCGATGCTGACCTGGTCAAATACATTGACATCGGTGCTATATATTACTTCAATAAAAACATGTCAACCTATGTAGATTATAAAATAAACCAGTTGAACAATGATAATAAACTGAAACTGAATACAGATAACGTTGCTGCGGTTGGCCTGGTCTATCAATTCTAATCTGGTGATTTAGCATTATCCTCATTGCTTTATTGTTTGAATGTTTCATCGTGTTTTGTGAATTTATTTTATTAGCAGTCATCACATTTTGCCGGGAGGTCACTCCCGGTTTTTTATTACTTATTAATAATTTATTTATTAATAGGAACAGATAATAACCCGACGTCACGCAGCGCTTCAGTTTTGTACATTTGACTCGCTGTATCGGAAAAATCAGCCTGTTCAATCCCTTTCTGCAATCGATCTTTCTCTTTATCTTCCGCGATAACCCGTTGATTATGTTGCAGCGCACGGGTAGATAAAAAAATGTATTCACTCTGTGCTGCCTCAGCGATGGGCATAAAAAGCAGTGCCAACAGTGTCGCCAGGCCGAAATAAGAACGTGTCAGATTAATAATACGCATCCTAATCTGGCCCCCCATCAGCAAACGTATTGCCCCATAACCCACTCACCTTATTCGATAATTGTCATATAGGCTCAGTTGTGTACCCTGATTTTATGCATCATCCCTGAAGCAATTTTTGCTTTCTTGACAAAAGTAGGTTTTGTCACTGCTTATTAAGCCAAGTGGTATTGATTATAAGAATAACTATCTGTTTTAACGAAAATTTTAGACGAAAAATTAAAACGTAAATAAATGATAAAAACCTTTGCTAACGATAGCTATTCTCATGTTTACTGGTACATCTCTATTTTATTGTTCCTTTCCTATTGAATAACTATGCTGAAGCAAAATAGCCGTAATCTGTGGTTGCTGGTCGGTTCACTTTTCACCTTATACTTCGTCTGGGGTTCTACTTATTTGGTCATTCGAATCGGGGTCGAAAGCTGGCCACCGTTGATGATGGCAGGATTACGCTACCTGATTGCCGGGGTATTATTGTTCAGCTTCCTGGCTATTCGTGGTCATGCCCTCCCCACTTTGCGCCAATGGATGGGTGCCAGCACGATTGGTATTTTATTATTGGCTATCGGTAATGGGTTAGTCACCATTGCAGAACACCAGCATGTTCCCTCCGGCATTGCCGCCGTGATGGTGGCAACTGTTCCACTCTTCACTTTGTGTTTCAGTATGTTATGGGGGATGCGGAATACTAAACTGGAATGGTCAGGCATTGCTCTTGGGCTGGTAGGTATTATATTGCTCAATACCGGCAGCAACTTATTAGGCAATCCACTGGGCGCGCTGCTGATATTACTGGCTTCTGCTAGTTGGGCTTTTGGCTCGGTCTGGAGCTCACGAATCGCGTTACCTAATGGGCCGATGTCCGGTGCAGCGCAAATGCTGGTCGCTGGCGTTGTTTTGCTGCTTGCCAGTACGCTAAGTGGCGAAGAACTGACCCAAACTCCCTCGATGGCGGGCATTCTGTCACTACTTTACTTGATTGTTTTTGGCTCAATGCTTGCCATCAGTGCTTATATGTTCCTACTGAAAAATGTCCGCCCAGCGGTGGCAACCAGCTATGCCTATGTAAACCCAGTCGTTGCAGTATTGTTGGGTATTAGTTTTGCCGGTGAAAGTCTCTCTACCCGAGAGTGGTGGGCATTAGCCGTCATTGTTTCTGCGGTGGTTTTGGTCACTTTGGGGAAATTTCTGTTTAAATCTCGTTAATCTCTATGCTCTAAATAACTCGAATCGCAGCTTGAAACATCACGAGCATATACAGCAAGAATGCAACATGGTTGTTTCATTTAGTAAACAGGATATAATTCACGCTATTTAGATAAAAAGTGAAAATAATTATGCTGAGAAAAGCACTCATTATTCTGATTGCAGTTATGGCTCTGAGTTCTTTAGGTGGCGTTTTTCTGGCTGGGTTGAACATTTATACCCGTTCAACAACTCCACATGAAACTGAAACCACGGAATCCAGTCCATTGTCTGATATTGGCCCTGCGGGCTTGTCCAACAATGGTCAGGAATCACCGTAAGCGCCCATCCAATAGCGGTATTTCTGCTGCAAAAAAATCTGCAAGCCCCTGACCCGTTCAGACACTAATGAACTGTGGGGGCATAGTAGATTTAAGGATAAAACTTCCCCCTACCAATGCTCAATGCCCAATGCCCGGCAATTTCACCATCATCACTGATATATTTGCCAGTCATATAGTGCCCCCTGAATATGGCCTTATCCATTGGTTATCATGATCATCAGGACGAGATAAGCTGGCGTAACAGAAATAAAAGCCTATGACAGCATGAACAATACACAATACCAGACCATATTTGCACAGGTGAGTATTTCACTGTTAGTGAAAAAATAATTTAACAAATTGATATTTATACTATTTTTTTTGCTGAGAAGTTCTTCATGACTGGCTGCGTGATTGAAATTTAGGATGGCTGTTTTACTATTGTCTTTATACCTCTGCCTTAGCCTATCTCATCGAGAATCAAGGCTTCCTTATTGCCTGTTTTAAAGGGTTATTACGCCTAATGCAGCAGCCTTTTCTTGCATCTGTTTAATAACGTTATAGGCCGACCAGGGTAATACGCTAAATCCATTGATCAATAATATAGCCTTAGCTGAAGTCGCCGCTGGCGAATTGACTGTAGCTCTGATGGCCTGACGTATCTGGATAAGCTCTTTTTCAGATGTTGTCACCGAAGTAATAAGTGGTAACCCAGGTGCAACGTCAGTTTTCGCGATAATCTTTAACCCGGCAACGGCCGCTGGATTATCACGCTGTAATAATGCGAAGCTAACACAATCTATCGCGGCAATATCTGCTTGCCGTTGTTGAATCATTTCAATTGAACGATAGTGGCTACCCGAGGCTACACGACGCGAAAAGAAACGCCCATTAACCGCCAATGGGGCAATCAAAACACGTAACGCATTATACCCTGATTGGGAGTTTGTGCTGTTGTAGACAACTGTCCGATGACGAAAGTCAGACAATTGCTCGCCTTGTTCGTCGTCACGAACAACCACTAAACTGCGATAATATTCACCAGAACAATAAGGTGATTGATAACTGAATACCCCAACCAACCGTACCTGTTGTTGCAGCTGAGTCACCAGAGGAAAACCACAGGTCTGACTCAAAAGCAGTGTAGGGTCACGCCAATGTTGCAATAAATCTAAAGGCCAGAGTAACTGTTCACTTACTCCAGAGACACCATGGCCGCGCAATTGTTGCAACAACAATTGCCAAAGAGGCTGGACATCTTGTTCCAGCCGAACCCCATACATGGGCAGTGAAATCATGATAGGCACCTACTTAAGAAGAGCCGCAGACTGGAGGATCAGTTATGTTTTACGACAGAGAGAGATTGTAATTCCCGCCAACGAGACAAACGCCGGTTCCAACGGGTAAAAATCATATCCGTAATAATTGCCAATAAGGCGACTACAATCGCACCCTGGATAACATAAGCAGTATTAAAACCGCTTAGTCCGATAATAATTGGAGAACCTAGAGTTTTCGTCCCGACAGTTGAAGCGATAGCAGCAGTACCAATATTGATAATGACTGACGTTCGGATGCCCGCGACAATAACCGGTGCTGCCAAAGGCAATTCCACACGCCATAAAATCTGTCGGGCGCTCATCCCCACCCCTTCGGCTACCTCACGGATATCCCTGGAAACAGACTCAATACCCGTAATAGTCCCTTGTAAAATAGGTAATAAACCATAAAGCACTAAGGCAATAATGGCAGGTTTTTCGCTAAAGCCCATCACAGGGACGGCAATAGCGAGTACCGCAACAGGTGGAAATGTCTGCCCCATCGCGACAATAGTTTCTACCACCGAACGAAACTCTTTCCCTGCCGGGCGAGTCACTCCAATACCTGCGCTAACCCCAATGAAAACAGCGATAATACTGGAAATCAGTACTAAAAAAACATGGGCAACCACCAGTGACCAAAATGTATCCTGCATATAAATAGGTCTGTCGAGATCAGGGAATAGCGCCGAAAAAAAACCGCCCAGAGACGTCATACCAAAAACTAAGCCTGCCAGTAAGAGTAATGCCCAACAGAGAGGGTCTTTTAAACAATACAATAATCCTGACTTGAGTTTTTCCAGAGGGATCTCTTTCACATCACCTGTTTTGACAACAGTCGGTTTCATGATCCCCCCTTATCCGCATCAGCTATCAGATCAGCAAAATAAAGCACCCCCAATGATTGCCCATATTCGTCAGCAACCAGTAATTTATCTGTCTGACGCGACACAAACAGGGAGAGTGCTTCACGCAAGCTAGTCGTACCGAGTATTGGTTGTCCAACCAAAGTTTCACCACGCCTGACTCGTTGTTCAGCCCGTCCAAGTGATAACAGCTTGATACCAAGATCACTGCGACCAAAGAAATCACGAACAAAGTCATTAGCGGGTTGAATTAACATTTCAAGAGGTGTCCCTTGCTGAATAACTCGCCCGCCATCCATCAACACTATACGATCAGCCAAACTCAAAGCTTCATCAATGTCATGAGTGACCAAAACAATAGTCCGACCCGATAACTGGTGAATACGGGTAATTTCGAACTGCAATGCTGAACGTGTCACTGGGTCTAATGCACCAAATGGCTCGTCCATCAACAATACTTCTGGATCTGCCGCCAAAGCTCGGGCAACACCTACCCGTTGTTGCTGCCCTCCTGATAATTGATGAGGATAGCGACGAAGAAACTGTTCGGGATCCAGGTGCAATAACTCAAGCAATTCAATAACCCGTTGACGGATTCGCTCCTGAGGCCATTTGAGCAATTGCGGTACGGTGCCAATATTGCGTTCCACAGTCCAATGGGGGAAGAGCCCTATGGATTGGATTGCATAGCCCATGCGACGTCGTATATCTTCGGACTTATAATTACGAATCTCCTCACCAGCAAAATGGATCTCCCCCTCATCATGTTCAATAAGTCGGTTAATCATTTTTAATGTGGTCGACTTACCGGAACCCGAGGTTCCAATCAGCACAGTAAATTCCCCTTTAGCAATCTGTAACGTTAGGTTATCTACTGCCCGTTTGCCGGCAAAATATTTAGTTACCTGATGGAAATGAATCATCGATGCGAAGTATCCATAAAAATAATGATGAATTTAAACAGCGAATCAACTAATACCGCCATCACTATCACGGGGATTACGCCCAACAGCACCAAATCCAATGCACTGCTCAGTAAACCTTGAAATACAATCGCGCCCAATCCCCCCGCCCCAATCAACGCAGCGACAACAGCCAACCCGACGGTTTGCACAGCAATAATACGAACTCCGGATAAAATAAATGGCATTGCAATCGGTATCTGAACCTGAAAGAACAGCTGAGTGCGGGTCATTCCCATCCCTCGCGCCGATTCAACAACACTGTCAGGTACGGCCTCTAACCCAGCAACTACATTGCGTACTAATGGCAATAAAGCATAAAGCACCAGTGCAACGATAGCAGGAGCTAACCCGATACCACTCACCCCATGCTCCGCTAACCAAGGAATAGCCGCAGCCAACCCAGCTAAAGGGGCTATCAGCATGCCAAACAAAGCAATGGATGGAATAGTTTGAATAATATTCAATGTTGAAAAAATGGTGCCTTGAAAGCGATGAGAGCGAAAGCAGAATAGACCAAGGGGAATGCCCAAGAATACGGCAGGTATCAGTGTTGCCAACAGGATTTGAAAGTGTCGCCATAATGCATCATCAAACACATCTTGGCGATTAACGTACTCTTTCATTAATGACAATTGATCAAGTTGCCCGGTTGCCAACAATATTACCACTGGCAGAACTAACAAAACACTCGCCAAACTACGCCAAACAGGATTCACAACCGCACGGGCCAAGCTATCAACAGCAATCAATATGCTCATCCCACTCATCAACCAAAATCCACTACCGAGTGACGTGCGCGCGAGGCTTTCTTCGCTACCAGCAAGTTGTGTAGCTGTTGTTCCAGCCAGTAACAACAGGCTGAACAACAGTATTTCGGCTATCAAAACTGTTGACCAAAACACCACAATATTTTGTTTAAAGAATGCAAAAGCAGATAGCATCAGTATCGGCACTAACAGCCACCAAACAGGCCCTGCTATCAATGATATTAATGAAATACCCTGACCAGAGATCAACCGATTCGGTGCATGGCTCACAAAAGAAAAGCCTACCCCCGATAAAATCATTAAAAGAACCAGCGCCAGCAGAACTCGGTTTTTTACAACCATAAACCCCATCTCCCTGACAGGTAATCTTTTTATAACAATAGATTACCTGTTTATTCGATGGCGCTATAGGCGATAAAATAAATACCTATAGCACCATCCCAGATATACATCACTATCCTTTAACAAACCCTTTTTCTTTCAGATAATTAGCAGCAACTTTCTTCGCATCCTGACCTTCTACTGCAATGCGAGCATTCAGTTTTTGTAGGGTTGCACTATCAAGTGTGGCAAATACGGGATCAAGCAAAGCAGGAATATTAGGATGCGCTTTCAATGTGGCTTCACGAATTATTGGGGTTGGTGCATAGATAGGTTGTACACCTTTAGTATCTTCCAATGTTCGTAGCCCTAATGCAGCGACCGGACCATCAGTTCCATACGCCATGGCGGCGTTAACTCCAGAGGTTTGCTCAGCAGCCGCTTTAATTGTTACCGCCGTGTCACCACCAGCCAATGACAGCAGTTGGTCTTGATTTAATGTGAAACCGTATGCTTGTTGGAAAGCTGGCAGGGCATCAGGCCTTTCAATAAATTCAGCTGAGGCAGCCAATTTGAATTTGCCCCCCGCATTTATCCATTTACCTAAATCATCTAATGTTTTCAAATTATTCGCATCAGCTAGATCCTGACGAACAGCAATGGTCCAAGTATTGTTCGCTGGCGCAGGTGAAAGCCACACCAACTTATTCTTCTCATAATCCAATTTTTTTACTTTTTCATAGCCTGCTTTTGCATCTTTCCACGCAGGGTCTTTTTCATCAGAGAAGAAAAAAGCACCGTTACCCGTGTATTCAGGGTAAATATCAATCTCACCAGCGGTGATAGCTCCACGCACCACTTTGGTAGTGCCCAACTGGGATTTATTGGTTGTTTTAATTCCATTAGCATCAAGAACCTGCACTATAATATTGCCCAGCAATGAGCCTTCAGTATCAATTTTTGAGCCAACACGGACAGTATCAGCAGCCTGTGATGCTCCGCCTGACACAGCCAATATTACTGTGGCTAACGCAAAAATCCGGCTACGGGTTAGGGTCTTTGCCATGCTTTACCTCTATGTGCTCAAGGGTTAATGAAAGTTATCTCGTTAATGTCTGTAAAACGCCGATACTAACAAGGCATAAAACCAAAACCATTAACAAATCAGCAATCATATTAGATTTAGTCAAAAACAAACCAAATAACCAATTGATATTAAATATATTATTCAAGCCACACTAGGCTAGAAGGCTAATCTATCTTATGCATAACAGTATGATAGCTAAGTATTTAAAAGAATTTTGCTGATAAGATTAACCGTTAAGATTACACAAATGGCTGTATATAACAACAGTAAAATACGGGTCGATGAAAACAAGTCCTATGGTTTTATAGGTATCCCAGCGTCCTCGCTTTCACTTTGAGCGGCGCTTTAGACTGACTCGGGCCGCCTATCTCCACTGTCAATCACAGTGTCTCGTATACTCTCAGTCAGAGCTTTATTTTCACTATCGTAAAAGGGATGGATTTCTATCTCCAAAGCTGTAAAAACAAATGCTTCGAACCATTCAGTATAGCCGTTCACCACGAATTGCTCGCTGCGATGCTGATATTGGACTCGACTTTCCAGATAAATCTGGCGTAACCCATACCAAGGTAAAGCAGGTAAATCATGATGGACCAAATGATAGTTGAGGTTTAAAAATAGTAGACGCCACGGCCATGCCGCCTCATTTAAGGTAGAACGTGCTGCGCTATTTTCAGCTGCACGATGCTCAAAAAAGGATCTAACTTTGGTCAGGCTAAGTGCTGGATAGCTAATCACCAAAATATAGAAAATAGCCGAAATACCATAACCAGCCATCCAGTGAAACAATAAGCCAAGTAAACCAAAATGAACCAACCACATCGTAATGGCAGGGCGATCGCCAGTAATAAATGCACTGATTGCGCTGCGAATAGTATCAATGATATCCAGTGCTGGCCCTAGAATTAATCGGCCAATAAAAGTATTGCTAATACGCACAATGCTTTTGAATAATGGCGGCAAACGCTGCCATTGTTCTGCAGTGTAATAATAGCACTCTGGATCTTTTTCTGGGTGAGTCAAGTCTTCGTCGTTGTGGTGCTGAATATGGGAATCACGATAAAGACCATAGGGATACCAAACTGCTAATGGCAAAGTGCCTAATAGTTGATTAAACCGTCGCCAGCGAGTTGGATGACCGTGGATCAGTTCATGTTGTAGCGACATATACCACGCGCTTAATAATATTAGCAATGTACTACCAAGCACCAAGCCTAATTGCTGCCAATAGATAACGCAGGCAAACCAGCCAGTATAAATAATCCCAATCAATATCCAGGTAGGCAATTCCAATCGCCATATCCAAGAACGAAATAACAATTTTATCCGCGCTCGTTGCTGCTCGTTAAGGTAATAAGCGACTCCGGCTTCACGGTGATTCAATTTGGTATCAGCAGAAGACATATTAAAGGCTCATACTTGGCATAATTCTAGCCAGTATTAACTTAATAATCTCTGCTGCTAACTAACTTAAAATACTATGTAAATCTGAGAATGAGATAATCATCCTATATAATGATGTAACAGAGGTCGAAAAACATTGAGCTATTGTCAACCATATCAGTCTTCTACTACATTAACCCAGCACAACTCTTCTGCTGAAATAGCAATAGCATCTAGCACTTTGGAGACTTTCCAACCTTCTTCGAAATCTGGCCACATACGATCTCCAGCAGCAATTCCGTTAATCAAATCACGGATTTCGACCGTTTTTTGGTCGTTAAATCCAATACCATGCCCAGAACTCACACAAAATGCTGCGTAGTCCGGATGTAATGGCCCTGTAAGCAATGTTTTAAATCCTTGCCTGGACTGAGGTTCATCATGACGATAGAGTTGTAATTCCGCCATGCGCTCTTGGGAATAACTAATTGTGCCCTTAGTTCCCGTGACCACATAGGTCAAACCCATTTTACGGCCACATGCAATACGTGATGTCTCTATGGTCCCCATTACTCCATTAGCAAAACGCACGAGTGCTCCTGCCTGATCTTCATTTTCTACCGTCCGTAACAAAGAGGGATTTTTCGGGTCGGGCCGCTGTTTAATGACTGTCTGCATATCCCCACATACACTTGTGATATCACCTACCAGATAATGGGCCATATTGACTATATGGGCGGCTAAATCGCCCAATGCTCCTAACCCTGCCTGCGCCTTAGTACAATGCCAATCTAACGGTGTCTGCGGGTCTGCCAGATAATCTTCATTATGAGTGCCGTAAAAATGCACGATCTCGCCAATCTCGCCATTGGCAATAATCTCCCGTGCTAACTGACTGGTGGGATTCTTTATATAGTTAAATCCCACCAGCGTTTTCACACCTTTTTCACGTGCCGCTTCAGTCATTTCTTTGGCATCTGCTGCATTAAGAGCCAGAGGTTTTTCGGAATAAACATGCTTGCCATGGCTTATAGCCGCGAGAGCAATTTCCTTGTGTAAGAAATTTGGTGCACAAATATCTACTACATCAATAGCTGGGTCGGCTACCAATTCTTGCCAATTTGCAGTCGATCGGGAGAAACCAAACTCAGCAGCACGTTGCCGGGCCAATTCTGGCGTGACTTCTGCCAGCATTTCTAATATCGGTACCCCCTTTAAAGGAAAAACAGTCGCAACCTGTGCATAAGCAATGGCATGGCAACGACCAATATATCCGGTGCCGATAAGGCCAATTCGAACCTTTTGCATTTTATTTCCTCGTCTGGTTAAGATTAACTCCACACCAAAAAACTTTGCATGTTAAAGGTTATACGAAATTAAAATTTCACCTTCAAGTGTAAAATGAAATTAAAAATCCTTTTTGCGAGCCAGTACAATTAATCGGTAAAATCCAATGAAAACTTGCATTAATAAGTATTAAATCTCACCATCTAGCTCACAAAACTAAAGTATAAAAAACAAAAAATGAATTATTAATTTTCTTTCATTATAAAAATGAAAGAAAACCTCAATTTTAGAGGCACTACGCATCACTGATAACTCAAGGTTTCAATACCGTCATTTCGTTATATAGTAAGCACTGCAATGAAGCATTTAACTAAGCTGCTTCTGTATAACTTCGACAGGAAATTTGCGATGAACTCACCTTTTCTGGTAACACCACGATGGCTGGCAGATCATATTAATGATATCGATATCACTATTCTGGATGCCAGAATGTCACCTCCGGGACTGACCCCTAAAAGAAATATTCAGGCCGAGTTTGAACAAGGGCATATTCCTGGGGCTGTTTACTTTGATATTGATGCAGTTGCAGATAACAGCACCGGTTTACCTCATATGTTGCCATCCCCACAAGTATTCAGTGAGATGGCTGGTCAACTAGGGATCAATGAGCAGCAAACCCTAGTCATTTATGATGATGGCAATTTGTTTTCAGCACCGCGAGTTTGGTGGACATTCCGTATATTTGGTGCCAAAAAAGTATATATATTGGCTGGTGGCTTTAGTGGGTGGCAGCAAGCAGGTTTTACATTAGAGAGCGGCCCGACACACCCAACACCTCAAACCTTCAAAGCAATATTCAATGGCGCCGCAGTCAAAAGTGTTGATGAAGTTTTAGCCGCACTAGAAAACAATGAAATACAAATTATAGATGCTCGCCCGGCTGGTCGATTTAAAGCACAAGATCCAGAGCCGCGTCCCGGCCTGCAGTTGGGCCGTATTCCCGGTAGTATTAATGTGCCTTGGGGAAGCCTGATTGAAAATGGCAATCTGAAATCACCACAAGAACTGAAGAGTATTTTTGCCACCCAAGGTGTGGACTTGGCCAAACCTATTATTACCAGCTGTGGCTCAGGGGTTACGGCTGCGGTGATTGTCCTGGGATTAGCTGCAGTAAATGCAACATCGGTATCTTTATATGATGGCTCTTGGGCCGAATGGGGATCATCAGATTCTCTACCAATCGATAACACTCGACTACCATAAAGTCACTTAAATAGTAGACAGGACACGGATACTATCAAGCTCGATATTAGTGCCCTGTCCTCCTACTCTAAATAAAAATCGAACAAAGTTTGAATTCCTAGATATTTCTATTCCAAATATTATTACTATGAAAATAATCTCGTAACCTCTCATTAGCCGTATGCAAGTCAATATATAGTGTGAAATACTTTACCGTCCCACGACTCTCGAAAAATAGATATTCATCAACAGGAACGAGGATTACATTTAATTAAAAAAGGCAGAGAAATTGATATTTTAAATGCATTAAACTATAAAAAATATATTTAAATAAAAAAGGAATAGCATAATACCACTCCTTTCTTACTTGCAATTAACATTGGCCTTTTATATCAAAATAATTACTTTTATTTTTTAGGGCCACGGATACGCAATGTCAAACCTTTCAGGAAATAACGCAATACCTGATCACCACAAGGGCGGAAGTTTTTGCTGCCTTCTTTACGGAACAATGCATTTAACTCAGGCTTAGATACTGGGAATTCGACCGCGTTGAAAACATCGTGCATATCGGTATCTTTCAATTCAAATGCCACACGTAGTTTTTTTAGCACTATATTGTTCGTAATGACTGGCTCTACCGCTGGCGCAGGGAACTTGTCATCCTTACCACGTCTAAAGAAAATCAGGCCATTGAGGAAATGTGCCATCACCAGGTCAGGACAATCCTGATATCCAGCTTCGTCTTCTTTTTTAAGAAAATTAACGACATCCGCATTGTCCACGTCAAAATCAGCCAGCTTAATGATCTCTGTTATCTTGGTATCGTTTACGTTAAGCATATAGCGAACACTACGGAGCACATCGTTGTTGATCATATTACTGCCCTATTCCTATTATTTAGATTAGGCGCGCGCGAATATCGCAAGAAAAAAATCGTCTTTAACGCCTAGCGGGCAGTATTGTATAGATCAACACCGATTTTCTCAATGTAAATCTGGCTGATAATAAAAATACACATATAGCAAAAATTGAAAACCATGACATATAATTATTTATTAGTTATTTCTAATAAATAACTAATAAGGGTAAGAGATAAACAAACAATAAACTTAACCATTAAAATACATATTAAGTCTTAGCTTTAATATTATTAGTTGGTTGATAAAGTAGAATTTCCTCACCAATAATATATTTCTTCCGTAAAGTGGAAGAAACTTTATCCATGATCATTACAATGACAACCATTATTAAAGTAATAAACATAACAACATCCCAATTCCATAGTCTCATATTCTCAGCATAAACTAAGCCTATACCGCCAGCGCCCACAAAACCTAATACTGCGGCCGAACGGGTATTGGATTCAATCTGATAGAGGCTGAGAGCTAAAAAGGTGGGAAAAGATTGAGTGAAAATGCCAAAACGCTGTTTTTGTAATGCATTAGCTCCCAGAGCAGTTAAACCGCGATTAGGTGATTTATCTACCGCTTCATGCCCTTCTGCATAGAGTTTACCGAGTAAGCCCATATCTTGCATAATAATCGCCAGCACCCCAGCAAGTGGCCCCATCCCGACAGCACGGACAAAAATCAGCCCCCAGATCGCCATATCAATACCACGGAAAATATCCAAGAAACGGCGCACGACAAATGAAATAAGGCGTAAACCCGGCGTCGACATCACATTTCGCGCAGCCAAAAATGAAAGAGGCAAAGCAATCAAGGTTGCAGTGATTGTTCCGGCAAAAACAATTGCTAAGGTAATAAAAATCTGACCGAAGTAATATCTAAATGGCCAATTAACAAAATCATGCCAGACAAACATCCGTAAAAAATACCGGCTTATTTGCTGGCTACCATTAACAAATGTCTGCCAGGGAATACCAAAGGTTTTGAAGAAAAAAAGATAATATAAAAAAATGCCTACAGCAATTATCGTGACCGATTTTATATACCGTTTTTGCTGTAAGAAAATCTGCGGATGCTGTTGTTTCACTATTGCCAGCTGCTCGGCGCTCAAGTGGTCTGTCAACATTATGACACGCCCTCTACAACTCGTTTGCGTAATTTACCGGATGTATAATCCAGTAACGAAACTACAATAATAATCAGTAATAATGTCATACTCACCTGATCATAACGATCCAGTTTTATTGAGGTCATCAACTCCTGACCGATTCCCCCCGCCCCCACCAAACCCAAAATGGTCGATTGGCGAAAATTAATTTCCAACCGCATAAAACTATAGGAAAGAAATATGGGTTTTACTTGTGGCCAAAGCGCAAAACGCATCCGTTGTAATTTACCGGCACCACAAGCAGCAAGACCGCGAACAGGTTTATCTGATGCAGTTTCCAATGACTCGTAAAACAACTTAGTTAAGCTACCAATAGTATGTAATGCCAACGCCAAAAAACCGGGAATAGCCCCAATACCAAAAGCCATGACAAACATCACCGCCCATGCCAATTCTGGCATAGTGCGTAAAAAGGCAACAAAGGTGCGAATAGATAATCTCAACCACGATGGACTATGAGTATTATTCGCTGCTAAAAAGGCAAAAATAATAGCAACCATAACCGACAAAATCGTCGATGCCACCGCCAGTTGTAGAGTTTCCCAGATTAGCGGTAACTGAATTGGCAGACGATAACCCCAATAAGCCAAGGAGCCTTCCGTATGACCATCTGCAAATAATTTATGCCAATGGAGTACGGGAATAGTTTCAACTAGATAATCAAAAAAATGCGGAATAGAAATAAAAATAGTATGTAAATTAAACTCAGCAATATTTCCTGCACCAAGATAGATAATTGCCAGCATCAATGACCAAATCAACGTTTCACGTTGTTGTTTAGCGCGAACCTTTTGATAGTAATAGTTAAAGTCTGTATTCAAAATTAGCTACCACCTAAAAATGATAGCCCAGATAAACCAGAGCTATCATATTTTATCCGCAGGACCGACTTAACGGTCGCCTTTGGTTAATTCGCGCTTCATATCAATAATAGTTTGATACTCGCTGAGTGATGTTTCACCAATATGCTGTTTGCCACCCATCGCTTTGATGAAACAACCATGATCTTCTTTATCCAGTTTTTTAACCGCAGCCACTAGCTGCGCTTTAAACTCAGGTGGCAAAGCACCGCGGACTAAAATCGGGCCATTAGGAATAAGGGGAGATTCCCAGATAATACGGAGCTGCTTCATTAAATCTGGGTGATCCATACGAATCATGCGGGTAAATGCGCCGCTAGTATATCCAGTATTATAATCACCGATCATCGATGCCCAAGTTACTGCACCGTCAAATTGGCCATTAATGACCCCAAGAATATCTTGCTCATGCCCGCCAGAGAATGTCACACTAGAGAAAAAATTGTTATATTTGTTATCTGGTGTCCCGCCTAATTTCTGTTTAAATATCTGATTGGGGATCAAGAAACCAGAGGTTGAATCTGGGTCAGCAAAGCCAAATGCTTTACCCTTTAAGTCTTCAATCTTCTGATAAGGGCTATCTGCTTTTACGACGACGACAGAGTGATAGCCGCGAGATTGGTCAGTATCATCAATAGCAATACCTACAATATCAACAGCTTTAGGATCTTTGATATAAACAGAAGCAAAAGAGGAAGGAGACATACTTAATACCAGGTCAATCTTTCCACCTAACAAACCTTGAATAACGCCGGAGTAATCAGATGCGTTATGCAAATTTGTTTTAACATTTAATTCCTTCTCTAAGAATTCCTTAACACATATATTATCGCCAATTTGCTGTGTTGCATTCTGCCCGCCAAGGATACCCAGATTAATTTCTTTTGGTGCATCCGCTGCTGTGGCATTAAATATCATTACACTTGCCACTAATGAGGTAAGACAAAGTACTTTCTTCATTAAAATAACCTATTCTGATAAAGGGATAAGTGGGAGTTAATGCAAAAGCTCAGGTGATTCGTCACTATATATATCCTGAATAATGGTGTCATTTAGCATAGAGGGATGACCGTCAAAAATAATTCGCCCATGAGCAATACCAATAACTCTAGTACAATAATCTTTCACTAAATCGACAGAGTGTAAATTAACAACCACCGCAATATCATTTTCACTTATTTTCTGTAATGTATTCATAATACGAGTCGTATTCTTAGGGTCCAAAGAAGCGACAGGCTCATCAGCCAATAATATTTTTGGGTTTTGCATCATGGCGCGGCAAATAGCAACACGCTGCATTTGTCCACCCGAAAGGTTTTCTGCGCGTTGCAAAGCATGCGGCAGCATATTAAGCCACTGTAATAATTCGATGGCTCTGGCGCGATCCTGGTCCGCAAATATCTTAAAAAATGATTTTAGCGTGGAGGTGTAACTGAGGCGACCTAATAAAACGTTAGTTATAACATCAAGGCGAGGAACCAAACAGAAATCCTGAAAAATCATACCACATTTAGCTCGCCATTTACGCATCTGCTTTGTCG
The DNA here is from genome assembly GCF_946902935.1 of Yersinia sp. Marseille-Q5920. Taxonomy (NCBI): domain Bacteria; kingdom Pseudomonadati; phylum Pseudomonadota; class Gammaproteobacteria; order Enterobacterales; family Yersiniaceae; genus Yersinia; species Yersinia sp. Marseille-Q5920. The sequence continues at coordinate 279,613 of NZ_CAMPQA010000006.1, forward strand.
TCAGGGCGGCTATATTTTGTGTTTCGTTATTATCATGGTAATTAATAATTTCACCAGCACTACTGGGAATAGTGCCATTTAAAACATGTAGTAACGTAGATTTACCAGCACCAGAACGACCAATTATTGCGACGAATTCACCCGCATGAAGCTCAAAATTAATATCATCCAGAACTCGGTGTTGTGACTTATACGCCTTAACCAAACCTTTAACAGCAAGTACCTTTTTACGCGGTTCTGACACCGCAGCTGGGTAATCAGCCACAGTGAGTTTGCATAATGCCTGGCCCATGTCATATTTCTCATATTGCCTTTAGTCATGTGCCATTAACGAATATTTCTATTACATATTGATGATATTTTTATGAGAGAAAGGTGACAAAATTTAGCCACCTTTCTTATATTCTTGATGAGCGAGCATTTTCTTGTTTAATGCTTATTTAGTCAAAAAATAATTATTTAAAATCACTATAATAAGCACCTGAAAAGTTGCTAACTTCTTAATTTTCGATAGACAAGCAGCACAACCAGTGAGCCAATAACCGCCACCACAAAGCTACCAAGGTTAAATCCATCAACCTTACCCATCCCAAAGAAAGTACTAATATAGCCACCAACTAACGCACCTACCACACCAAGGATTATAGTCATAATAAAACCACCGCCATCCTCTCCTGGCATAATCCATTTAGCTAAAATCCCAGCGATAAGACCAAAAATAATCCAAGATAGTATGCCCATAAACACCTCCATAAAATTAATTTTCACTGATAGCTGGCTTGCCTATCTCACTTATTACAAACTTAACATTACGGCCTTAAACCACTATCGTCATAGTTAAGTTAAGACCCAAATAACAAAATCTGCAAATCAGATCTGTCATGTCCAGTTGAAATTAAATAATGGACTCACGGGGTGAAAAAATATGATTAACCCCCTGTTGCTGTAGCTTTTTCAGTAAATCATACCCGCCATTCGGCACACTATGGGCAAATTCTCTTTCGCTGGCAAAAATGGGGCTGGCCCAATATATATTAACCGGGTCATCTTGCTGGAGAGGCAATATTAGGCTGTCTGCATTAGCATAAAGCTTTGATGACAAGACATAACCCTCATACCCTTGAGGGGCGACTTCTGATTCCAATGTATGCCCCTCCCCCAGCCAAGTTATTTTACTCCAAGGTACATGAGCAAAACCTGCCAACGCACTAGCCATATGGATAGCATTGTCCTCATTAACAAATTGGCTATCAATCGCTATAGCCATTTCGAAACGCCGATATTTAGCAGCATCGTCATTAAATAATATTTCGACCCATGGTTGGGGACGAATACTAACCCCCAACGTCAGAAAGTAATATATTCCCTCTTTTTCGTGCTGTGAGATAGCCATAGGCGGCCACTTACCTTGATCGATGGCATAATATTTAACCGATGGACCAAAGTGTTGTTCATAGCACTGAATATACTCAGCCTGCAATGCAGGCCATGGATTCCCTTCCTCCTGCTGCCAAACCCGCCAAAATTGGCGAGTATTTTGTGCATGAGTATATTGGGGGTTAGTAGAAGCAGACCCCAAAGGTAATGTTAGCGGATTGTCTTTAATGCAACTGGCAGAATAACAAACAGAGTGATCAATATATAAGCTCCACCCGGGAATAATCGCCAGTAATTGCCCCTGATACCATAATGCTGCGCCATCATCACTTTCTGACCAGATAATCGAAATAAACTGTGCATCAAGTTCAGCCTCGCCAGCTACATTACGGCAAAACTCTGCCGCCAAACGCGGAGCTAGTCCTTGTTCAAGGGCGGTATTATCAGCCGATATTGGAGCTGCGACCAAATTTCTCACCCAGCAAGCGCGGACGGGGAAACGTTCTTCAAATGCTTCTTGCGGATAAATATAGAAGTAGACAACCCGTTGGTCTTGTTGCACCACAGCTACTAATGTCTGGTTTTCATTACTGACTTCGGCCAGTACCTCAGATTCTTTCATATCGCCTCAACTCTATCGGCAAAGGATTTCAGGCTAAACACGCTGTATTGCATGCCGTAAAATAAGTCTATTAGCGGGAGTACACATAATCTTATGCCAATAACTCTATACTGAATAATATAAAAAGGTGATCATAAAAACTCAGTGATAGTGTAAAACGACTTATCCCTTTAAATCATCAGCAAAAGTCTCAAAAATTATCAGTATCAACATGAGTATCTAAACACATATTTTTATAACTGATTCAATATGTTCCTACAGAAGCAGACTCTAATGAGGAAGTATGGCCTAAAGATTAATAGCCAATAGTTGATAGTCTACCGTCTGTTTTCACGCTAAAATGCAAACATTGTTTCTCGTAGAATTGAAGGCTGATATGGCATATATACCGAAGAACTACGCGCGTCTAGAAAGTGGGTATAGGGAGAAAGCATTAAAGATTTTTCCGTGGGTTTGCGGTAAATGCTCACGAGAATTTGTTTATTCCAACCTGCGAGAACTAACAGTTCACCATATTGACCATGACCATAGTAATAACCCAGAAGATGGTAGCAATTGGGAGATGCTATGTCTTTTTTGTCATGACCATGAACACTCTAAATATACAGAAGCAGACCTGTATGGCTCGACGGTGATTGCCGGGGATGATGCGCAGAATGATCAGGGTGTTGCCACCCATAATCCATTCGCCAATTTGAAGTCTTTGATGAAGAAATAAACCTATTTGGCCGTGATACGCAGAGCGGCCAAGACTTTATAATGACAAATCATACAATAGTTAGAAACCGAGCAATTGCCGGTATGAACGGTTTTCTTGTTGTTCTACTAATAATCCCAATCCGTTAGCTAACTCTCGGCATTCTGCCTTAAGATTATCAAGAGCAGCAAAATCATCAGTCATGATGGCTATTTCAGCAAAATTACCTAACTCCGCCAAACTATCAACCGTAACGTGGAACTTCCCAATAAAATAGATGCTACGTTGTTTTTCTAGTGTAAACGCGGGTTGATACCCTAGCGTTGACAACATGCTCTTCACTTTATCGATATCTTCAATATTGCTCGCTTCACAGCGTTCCGTACCCGGCCCCTTGACTATCCATAAACGAATACCTGATGGATTCATTTCGCGTAAAAGCATACTGATCTGTTTAGCCGCTAAATCGCCACCATTAGCTTCCAGATAGATATCTTTTTCATGATTATTGACAGTAAATGGCACTGCTTTATGTATTGCTAACTGTTCATGTAATTGAGTGAGGTTCGATACTTGAAACTTCAACTCAACTTCATATTTACCCACAAAATGCTCACTCATAAAATACCTTATTAATTAGCGTAGTTCTTGTATCCGATCCTATACCTCATCGCGTAATGATCAAAACTCTTATCAAGATATTAAAGGGCGAATCCATCACTATCCTCTGTCTTGCCCTCTCAATTAATCATCAGAGTTAGTAATGTTTAAAACACAGTAATGTGAATACTGAATGCTTTTTAAGCAAAAAAAATGTGAGTAAACTCACAAAGTACACGTTTTATCAGGAAAGCATGCCGCCCCTCATGTTTACTTCATTGCACCAAAATAGCTGTTTCATATCGGACTGAACGCGGGTGTGAGGTCCAACGCTATAAAAAGTAAATGTCATTACAGGGAGCCGCACGAATGAATCACTCTTATGATGAAAAAACGCAAACCTTACTGACTCAATTACAACATATCGTAGGCGCGCGCTACTTATTGACTGGCAAACGACAAACTGAACGCTATCGTTCGGGCTTTAGGTCAGGGGCAGGTTCTGCCCTCGCTGTTGTGTTCCCCTCTACATTGTTACAGCAATGGCAGTTGCTGCAAGCCTGTGTTGCAGCCGATACTATCGTTATAATGCAAGCGGCTAATACAGGGCTGACTGAGGGGTCGACCCCTAGTGGTGATGATTACGACCGCCCCATTGTTATATTAAATACATTGCGCCTTAATCAAATTCAGCTACTCAATGATGGTAAACAAGTCATTGGTTTTCCTGGTAGCACATTGAATCAATTGGAAAAACGCTTAAAACCTTATAATAGAGAGCCTCATTCCGTCATTGGCTCTTCCTGTATTGGTGCTTCCGTCATCGGAGGTATTTGCAATAATTCAGGTGGTTCATTGGTTCAAAGAGGCCCTGCATACACGGAAATGGCGCTATTCGCACAGATTGATGCACAAGGTGAATTGCAATTAATTAACCACTTAGGAATTTATTTAGGCGATACACCAGAAGAGATTTTACAATGCTTGGAGCGAGGCAATTACCCTGTCAGTGATATTGATCAGGGTACCCAACAAGCATCCGATCATGAATATGCGACGCGAGTGAGAGATATTGATGCGTCAACACCGTCACGTTTTAATGCCGATCCACGGCGTCTCTTTGAGGCCTCTGGATGCGCAGGTAAATTAGCTGTATTTGCTGTTCGGTTAGATACATTCCCCAGTGACAAACAGCAGCAAGTTTTCTATATCGGTACCAATCAGACTCAGGTCTTAACTGAGTTACGGCGTGCTATTTTACGTGACTTCAAACATTTACCCGTTGCTGGCGAATATATGCATCGCGATATTTTTGATATTGCAGAAGTGTATGGCAAAGATACATTTGTGATGATCAACAAAATGGGCACCAATAGCATGCCGCGTTTTTTCACCTTAAAAGGTAAAATTGATGCCCGCCTTAATAAGGTTCCCTTTCTAATAGATCATTTAACTGACCGTATTATGCAAGGTTTCAGCCAGGTACTCCCCAATCATTTACCCAAGCGTCTTAAGAGTTACCGTAGTAAATATGAGCATCACTTGATGCTGAAAATGTCAGGTGAAGGGATAGCTGAAGCACAGCAATTTTTAAAAGATTTTTTTGCCACGGCCGAAGGTAATTTTATTACCTGTACTGCTGATGAAGGTAAAAAAGCTTTTTTACATCGTTTTGCCGCGGCAGGAGCGGCTATTCGTTATCACGCAGTTCATGCCGATAAAGTAGAAGATATACTGGCACTGGATATTGCTTTGCCGCGTAATGAGGAACAGTGGTTTGAGACGCTACCACCCGAAATAGATCAATGTCTGGTCGCCAAACTCTATTATGGTCATTTTTTTTGCCACGTTTTCCATCAGGATTACATCGTGAAGAAAGGGGTCGATACGCACGCCCTAAAACAAAAAATGTTGGCGCTTCTGAATGACAAAGGGGCGGAATACCCAGCTGAACATAATGTCGGGCACCTCTACATAGCCAAGCCGGCATTGAAGGCGTTTTACCAGCAGATCGATCCTACTAATAGTTTTAATCCAGGGATCGGCAAAACCTCGAAACTTAGATATTGGCAGACAAAATAACTGTGTTGAGGACGGATATCTGACAAATTAAAATAACTTAAGCATTATCCGAATTCCTGCAACATACCGTATGAATTCTTCCAGACAAACTATAGTCATAGTCTGACACCAACGAAAGTTGGTGTGGCTATCACATGTTGGTTTTGATACGGAGTCTGGGAGAACAAATGAAAATAATACTGTGGATTATTGCGATCATTTTTATTGTCGGTTTATTGACCATTACTGGTGTATTTAAACTGATTTTCTAATTGTTATCAGTAAGGCAATAGCTATTAATCCAATACTATAGGCAGAGTTGCAGGCTGGTTGCAAACTCTGCCTTTCAGTGACTATTACTGTATTTATTCAGTCACTTGAGCTAAACGCCCTTGAGCATCTTTTTGCTGACGATAACTTTTTGCGGCCCCAGGAATGGGTGCAGCCTTGCCAGTTTCCATCCAACTGCGCAGACGGTTCGCATCCGCAAAATGAGTATATTTGCCAAAAGCATCCAAAATAACCAATGCAACAGGGCGATTACCAATAACAGTACGCATTGCCAGACAATGCCCGGCCTGATTGGTAAAACCGGTTTTAGTCAGCTGAATACTCCATTTATCGTTATAAACCAGATGGTTAGTATTGCGGAAAGGCAACGTATAATTGGGGTCACGGAACGTAGCCATTTTCTCGGTCGTGGTACTTAATTGACCAATAAGTGGGTATTGTTTGGACGCTATCAATAATTTAGTGAGGTCACGCGCCGTCGACACATTATTGATCGACAGACCGGTCGGCTCGACATAGCGAGTTTTCGTCATTCCTAGCGATTTAGCTTTTGCATTCATCGCCTTAATAAAGGCGTTATATCCACCGGGGTAATGATGAGCCAAACTGGCTGCTGCGCGGTTTTCCGACGACATGAGTGCCAGCAACAGCATATCTTTTCGGCTAATTTCACTGTTCACTCGAACCCGAGAAAATACCCCTTTCATTTCTTTGGTTTGATGGATATCAACCGAAATAATCTCATCAAGCGGCAACTTGGCATCTAATACCACCATTGCTGTCATCAGTTTGGTGATTGAAGCAATCGGCACAACTTCATCTGCATTGTTGGCATAAATGACTTTATTTGTTTGTAAATCAACAACCATTGCGCTCCCCGAAGCCAATTCAAGAGGGGCCTTTCCTTTAACTTCATTGCCTCCGCCACTCGCTATCGCGGCAGGGACGACACTGATAGAAGTAGATAAAAGCAAGAAACTTAATAGTGCAAAACGGATTTTCACATGCATGTTAGTCAGCTTAAATAGGTTGTGTGGAGACATTATGGTTGATCCGGCGCATTATAAATTACAGTAATGCCCTACGCACCACACATTCTTAAAATGATTGTTACAAAGATTAAAACTGCCTAATCACTGCTCAACAGTAAACATTTCAGAAAGAAAACAAAGCCGAAATTATGATAATGACTATTTTGAAAGATAGTTTTTGTTTATAAAATAATCAACATGAAACGGTAGGCTAGCTTCTGCTGTCAACATTAAATCTTAGTAAATGTATCACCGGACATTTTAATTAATCAAAATAATCTCAACGGTGTATCAATAATGAGAAAAAAAATATGTATTAGATTAAATATCACCCTATACTTGCCAACATAAATTTTTAGATAAATCTAATTTTTAGGTGCTTATATGGGAACAACAATTTTTGGCATTCTCTTCGGAGTATTTTTAATCGCAGCGGGCCTTGCTGACATTCATGATGAAAACTTGGCATCTTTGACATTTTGGGTTGATGCGTTGCTGATTTTTGTTGGGGCAGTATTCCTATTAGGTATTGCTAAATTTATCGGCCGCAAGAAAAAGTAACCTCCAGTTCTTTATCAAAAAAGGCGCTTAAAGCGCCTTTTATTTGCGTTTACCTTACGCCAAATCTGTCATCACCCGTTGAGCAATTTCAAAGTAAATAATCAGGCCAGTGCCATCAATAAAGGTCGCAATAAAGGGGGCCGACACCACCGCAGGATCTATCGATAAGCGCTTTAATACCATCGGAATAATGGAAGAGATAATAGCGCTCCATACTGTGATAGCAACGACAGTTAAGCTCACGACGATAGTGACTTCCATTCCTACCCCAAGGAACCAGGCGCGGATCCAAGCAGCTAAACCAATAGTTGCCGCGACCATTAGAGAAGTAGAAACCTCTTTACGCAATACTGCGCCGATATTGCGTAAACTAACTTCACCTAATGCCATCGCTCGTACTAAAGTGGAGGTAATTTGTGTTCCACTGTTCCCACCCGTACCAATTAATAATGGGATAAAAAATGCCAAGGCAATAGCGGCTTCGAGTTGTTCCTCAAACGCTTTTAATACCGTTCCAGTATAAGCCTCTGCGACAAATAGTAGTAATAACCAAACAACCCGTTTGCGCCATAATGTTACTGGGCTGGTTTGTAAGTATGGCTCATCAAGAGGAAAACTAGCGCCTTGTCTTTGGGCATCATCGGTATTTTCATCTTCAATCAACTCAGCAATATCTTGAGCCCTTAATACTCCCATTAATTTGCCGTGACTTAATACTGGAACGATATCTAAACCGTTTTTTGACAATAGACTGACCGCCTCATGACGCTTCTGGTCTGGCGATACTGAGAAGTAATTTTGATTTATAATTTGAAAAACTTTTATATCTTGCTGTTCTTCCGTCAATAATTTTTTAACTGAGAGTAAACCAAGCAAATGCCGATTATCATTAGTGACCAATAATTGTGTCGGTATTTCATCATCAGAGATATTCTGCAAGAAATAAGTTTTAGCCTCAGCGACTGACATATCAGCAGACACCGTAATATAGGCATCACTCATATAAGCGCCTAAAGTCGATTCCTTATCTTCGCCTGAATGGAGCTGTCCTTGCTTTTGCAAGGCTAAATCGAGATGTGAACTCATAAAAGACCCTATTACTGTTATTAATTAATTAAACAGTCCTCACATAGGGGCGTAACCAGATTAGAGAGTGCTCTATGGCTATCTCCGTGTCTAAGTTTTAGCACTATACAACGTATCTGATTTCTCAGAAGTTACTTTGGGCTATACCTTAATCCGATATAGCCTGTCCTAACCTTGGGCGTCTCTGGACGTCGTCAGATCAGTAACCTGTGTTTGTATAGGAGCCTCGCCTAACGAGATACTGCATTTAAAATGCCCGCACACTATAAGCGTGATACTTAAAACAAATCAAAAAAATAACCATTCTCGTTTAAGGTGTATTTAGTTTTCGCTTAAAATAATAATTAATATTTATTAATGTTTTATTGCTATTTAATCAATTTGAAATAACTCCTGAGATGGTCATTATTCCGACTGTACGAGTATATCCACTTAGGTTATATTCCTTTAAATCCCAGCAAAAATGCCATTATGGTATAGCTATCATCTATATAACATCACCAGAATAAGAAGGAACTTATTGATGCGAACCTTAGTTAATACATCTATATTATTTATGTGTTCTGTCGTAGGAGCGGGGTCTGTATCCGCTAATGAAATAATCTTATGGCGAGAACCCGCTCCTATTGTGAAAGAAGGAAAATATTACAGCCTTATCGTCGATCGGGGGCAACTACAAAAAGCAGTCAAGAATACCAATAATGATTATCTTTTTTCTGAAAAAGGGAACGGTATTAAGCCGTTAGTGTTAATTGGCTCTCCTCTTGAGATTTCAGAGTTTTTGCTTAAAAACGAAACTCGTGGTATCGAAAACCATATCAAAGAACTACCAGATATCTATATGGGCATCACGAATTATGTGCCCCATAAACGTTTTACCGGGTTATTTCCATTGCATGACTTATTAACCAAAAGTGTTGAGCAAGCACTAAAATTCGTGCCGGTAGGTACTATTCTGACTGATGCAGCCGGTATTCCTTCAGATCTAAACGAAATGTATGATGTAATTAAGATATTGAAAAATAAAGATAAAAGTGATGGAAGACTTCTTTATGTCAAGTTTAGCTATCTACCGGAGGATGGAATGAAAAAGGTGGGTAGAAAAACAGTCAGTTTCGGTAAGATACTTAAACAAATGCAGGATGGTAAGAAATAAGCCAACAACGAATAGCAGCAAAAACGGCACCCTGGCAAACACTTTCAATTAGTTCCTGAGTCAGTGCTTGAAATGCCTAAAGCTAAATACGTTGAATAGCGAGCGCAATATCTTTTGAGGTTTTTAATGCGCGGATTTCGCCAAATAAATCCGTGGCTTCAGCATATTCTTTACGCAAATATCCTAGCCACTGTTTGATACGGGCAACATGATATAAGCCCGTATCGCCCTGCTTTTCTAGCTGAACATATTTTTTCAACAGTTTGACCACTTCCGGCCACGGCATTCGCGGTTCGTTATACTTCACGACTCGGCTCAAGTTTGGCACATTCAGCGCCCCTCGGCCTAACATTACGGCATCACAGCCCGTCACTTTCATACACTCTTGTGCGCTCTGATAATCCCAAATTTCACCGTTGGCGATCACCGGAATAGTGAGCCGCTGGCGGATCTCACCGATCGCCTGCCAGTTAATGCGTTCAGCTTGATAACCATCTTCTTTGGTACGGCCATGTACCGCCAGTTCTGTTGCACCCGCTTGTTGTACCGCATCGGCAATTTCAAACTGACGATCGCCCGAATCCCAGCCTAGACGAATTTTTACTGTTACCGGTAAATGAGCCGGAACAGCCTCACGCATGGCTTTGGCCCCCCGATAAATCAGCTCGGGATCTTTCAGCAAGGTAGCCCCACCACCACTGCCATTAACCAGTTTTGACGGGCAACCACAGTTCAAATCGACCCCGTAAGACCCCAAATCAACCGCACGAGCGGCGTTTTCCGCCAGCCATTCTGGGTATTGGCCTAACAATTGGATACGAACCTGAGTGCCAGAGGAAGTGCGGCTCTGATGATGCAGTTCAGGGCACAGACGATAGAAAGATTTTGCTGGCAATAGCTGATCGACCACCCGTAAAAACTCGGTGATACAAAGGTCGTAATCATTGACTTCACTAAGAAGCTCGCGCACCAGTGAGTCTAATACACCCTCCATCGGCGCCAGTATTACCCGCATGCTAATGACCCCACCCCTCTATCCACGCCATGAATAAGCCCTGCCCAGTGCCTATAAAACCAACATAGTATAATAGTAAAAAAGACCGGCAATGATACGGGGGAAGCAGGGAATAAAACAAGGGATAACCCAGTAATGACATGAATTCAGATGAAAAAAAACCGCCTCCGAAGAAGCGGTTTTATCAGCGAATACTTTCTAGCTTATTCGCCTGGATTGCGGCTACGACCACGTGAAGACGGGCCTGCCGGGCGGCGTTGACCATCAGCCTGGCTGCGTGGACGGCTGGTACGGCTATCACCGCGACCTGCTGCACCACCACCATTTTGTGGACGACCCGCACTGCTACCACGGCCCATTCCAGGGCGCTGCGCACCACGGCCCTGACGACCATTTTGAATCGGATCCGCTTTAATGCTTGGGTCCGGCTCATAGCCATCAAGTGCAATACGCGGGATTTCACGTTTCAGTAAGCGCTCAATATCACGCAACAGTTTATGTTCATCAACACAAACCAGTGAAATCGCCTCGCCAGTGCGTTCCGCGCGGCCTGTACGGCCAATGCGGTGCACGTAATCTTCCGGTACGTTTGGCAACTCATAGTTAACTACATGAGGTAACTGATCAATATCCAAACCACGCGCGGCGATATCAGTCGCTACCAATACACGGATTTTACCATCTTTAAAATCAGCCAGCGCACGGGTACGCGCACCTTGGCTCTTGTTGCCGTGAATTGCGGCGGCTGTAATACCGTCTTTATTCAATTGCTCGGCTAAATGGTTAGCGCCGTGTTTGGTGCGGTTGAACACCAATACTTGTTGCCAGTTGCCTTCGCCAATCATCTGAGACAGCAACTCACGCTTGCGGTTTTTATCAACAAAATGAACGCTTTGTGCAATTTGTTCAGACGCTGTGTTACGGCGCGCGACTTCAACAGAAGCAGGGTTATGCAACAACTTGCTGGCTAACCCTTTAATCTCATCAGAGAAAGTAGCAGAGAACAGCAAGTTTTGGCGTTTGGCTGGCAGTTTGGCCAAGACACGACGGATATCGTGAATAAAGCCCATATCCAGCATGCGGTCAGCTTCGTCCAATACCAAAATTTCAATTTTGGACAAATCAACAGCGTTCTGATGTTCCAGATCCAGTAAACGGCCAGGGGTGGCGACCAAAATATCCACACCACCGCGCAATTTCATCATCTGTGGGTTAATGCTAACGCCACCAAATACCACCAGCGAACGCAGCTTCAGGTATTTGCTGTAACTCTGTACGTTTTCGTCAATCTGCGCAGCCAGTTCGCGGGTTGGCGTCAAAATCAACGCACGCACCGGACGACGGCCTTTAATTGGCTGTTGATCCTGACTCAGCAGTTGCAACAACGGCAAGGTGAAACCAGCGGTTTTACCCGTACCGGTTTGTGCACTGGCCATTAAATCACGACCTTCCAGTACCACAGGGATTGCCTGACGTTGAATCGGTGTCGGCACAAGGTAGCCCTGCTCTTCAACAGCACGCAGGATGTCGGCGTTTAGGCCGAGAGAATCAAATGACATATTACGAGAAGCTCCAGATCTTCCCAATCCTGGCGATAACGTCAGGTGCAGTTTCAAGGGAAGATTATCAGACGAGGCATGAATTGAGGCATTACCACGAGGATTGGCACAAACTGCAGTGCACCATTGCGGCTGATTATAGCAGATGTTGGCAAGAAAAGGGAGATTTACGCATTTCTTAAGAATTTTATTAACTCAAACATCAACAGAATTGATTTATTAGCATCGATTAACCCGTTCAGGATCACAAAAACAGGGCGAATTGCGGCCATAACTTTACATATTCTCAGTAGAGACCTAAAGTTAATCATACGATTGATTTGCTATTTGGCTATCATTATTATTAGCGCAAATCTTATCCATTTTTACCCAAAGTAATTGGAGTTGCAGGTAGGCAGCAAGCGAATGAATCCCGATGAGCTTACACAGGTAAGTGATTCGGGTGAGTGAGTGTAGCTAACAACCCTGCGGCTTCAAGTACGCTGGGTATATTGAGTATGGAGCCTATGTCTCATTCCACACCTCACTATTTAACACCATCAATACCGATGACAACCCGCGGTGAACAAGCGCGCCAACAACTGATACAGGCTGCGACCGAACTGTTCGGCGAACTGGGTTTGAAAGGGGCAACCACCCGCGAGATTGCACAACGGGCAGGACAGAATATTGCCGCGATTACCTACTACTTCAATTCTAAAGAAGGTTTGTATCTGGCGGTAGCACAACAAATTGCGGATTTTATCCGGCAGACATTTGCACCACTGGCATTGGATATTGACCAGTTTCTGCGTCTGCCGAGCCAGGAGCAAAGTCCAGAGCAGCAGTTACATTTTATTCGCCGTGGTTTGCTGGAATTCAGCCATTTAATGACACAGCCGGAAACGCTAAATATCAGCAAAATCATGGCGCGTGAGCAACTCTCTCCCAGTGATGCATATCTGCTTATCCATGCTCAGGCTATTGCGCCCTTACACCAAAAACTGAATTTGTTGCTGGCGGCATTCATTGGTGCTGATGCAAGTGCGACGAAAACCATTCTTCATACTCATGCATTGATTGGCGAGGTTCTGGCTTTCCGCATGGCGCGGGAAACTATCCGCCAGCAAGTGGGTTGGCTGGAGATTGGTAAATCTGAAAGCGAGATGATTAATCAAGTGCTTATCGAACATATTGACCTGCTGCTTTATGGGCTGCGGGCTAAATCGGCACAATGAGTATCTTAAGTAGGTCGTTATAAAAATTGTAACTATAAAAGTTGTAGTTATATCCAAAGAAATTGGAGTTGCAGGTAGGCAGCAAGCGAATAAATCCCGATGAGTCTATTCATTTAAGGTCAACAACCAGTAAATGATTCGGGTGACAAATTTGCCCGGAGCAGATTTGAACACTGCTTGCAGCAGCCTCGCAGAGGCGAGGCCCATGGACGGGCCGAGTAGCTAAGACAGCTAACAACCCTGCTGCTTCAAGGGCGAAGGGTATAAAAATCGGTAATAGATAGGGAGCATTATGAATCGCAAGAAGATTATAGTGGCCGTCGTCATCGTCGCTTTGCTGGCGACCATCGGTTACGGATGGAATTATTATCGTCAACAACAGGACGCGACATTGACATTATATGGCAATGTCGATATTCGCACCGTGAATCTTGGCTTTAGGGTCGGTGGTCGGCTGGCTTCTCTGGCGGTTGATGAGGGGGATAAAGTTCAGCCGGGCGAAGTCTTGGGCAAACTGGATGACGGCCCGTATCTCAATGCTCTCAAACAGGCCCAGGCCAATGTGCAAAGTGCGCAAGCCCAGTTGGATTTACTGAAAGCGGGCTACCGGGAAGAAGAAATTGCCCAAGTGCGGTCTGAAGTCTCTCAGCGCGAGGCCGCATTCAGTTATGCCGACAGCTTCTTAAAACGCCAACAAGGGCTGTGGGCAAGCAAGGCCGTATCAGCCAATGAGCTGGAAAATGCCCGTACCGCGCGCAGTCAGGCCCTGGCTAATCTGCAAGCATCAAAAGATAAACTCGCCCAATACTTGAGCGGTAACCGCCCGCAAGAAATCGCGCAGGCCGAAGCGAATCTGGCGCAAAGTGAAGCTGAATTGGCGCAAGCCCAACTCAACTTGCAAGACGCCACCTTGCTTTCGCCTTCTGGCGGAACCGTGCTGACGCGCGCAGTGGAGCCGGGCACTATTTTGTCTGCCAGTAATACCGTCTTTACACTCTCACTGACGGATCCGGTTTGGGTGCGGGCCTATGTCAGTGAACGCCACTTGGGACAAGCCATACCGGGGACTGAGGTCAAAATCTTTACCGATAGCCGCCCAGGTAAACCTTATCACGGCAAAATTGGCTTTGTTTCACCGACCGCCGAATTTACCCCTAAGAGTGTGGAAACACCGGACTTGCGAACCGACCTGGTTTATCGCTTGCGAATTATTATTACCGATGCTGATGAGTCACTACGCCAAGGTATGCCGGTCACCATCAGTTTTGCACAACCTTAAGGCGGCATAAGTTATGAATGGCATTCAGCATCTTATTACTCTGGAAGGTGTCGAAAAATCTTTCCCCGGACTAGAAAGTCCGGCGGTTGCCAGCCTAACTACTGAAATCCGCAGCGGGGCAGTCACCGGTTTGGTCGGGCCAGACGGCGCAGGTAAAACCACGCTGTTACGGATGTTAGCCGGGCTGTTTAAACCCAGCCAAGGCAAACTGACGGTCATCGGCCTTGACCCTGTTGAAAATGATCGCCAGTTACATTCCATCCTCGGCTATATGCCGCAAAAATTTGGTTTGTATGAAGATTTGACAGTGATGGAAAACCTGACGCTGTATGCCGATTTACGGGGCGTTACCGGTGAACAGCGCCGTCAGACCTTCGAGCGTCTGCTAACTTTTACTGATTTAACCCGCTTTACAGAGCGGTTGGCGGGCAAACTTTCCGGTGGCATGAAACAAAAATTGGGCTTGGCCTGTACTTTGGTCGGGCAGCCCAAAGTTTTGTTGCTGGATGAGCCAGGCGTCGGTGTCGACCCCATCTCACGCCGCGAGCTATGGCGCATGGTTCATGAACTGGCGAGTGACGGTATGCTCATTCTCTGGAGCACATCATATCTGGATGAAGCTGAACAATGCCGCGAGGTCTTGCTGCTCAATGAAGGTAAATTGCTCTACAGCGGCGCACCGCAAGAACTGACACAGCGCATGAGTGGCCGGACTATTCTTGTCGCAGCCCAAACCGGCACTAATCGCAAATTACTACAACACGCTTTGGCGCTACCTCAGGTCAGTGATGGCGTTATTCAAGGCAAATATGTGCGGCTAATCCTCAAACCGGGCGTAGACCATGGCCAGATATTATCCCTGTTAAATCAATCTAATGGCGAGATTTTTGAGGCTGAACCACGCTTTGAGGATGCCTTTATCGACTTGCTGGGCGGCGGCCCGGCCAGTGAATCCGCACTGGCGAAAATCATGCCCAAAGTCGAGGGCAACCATGATGAAACTGTGATTGAGGCCCAAGAATTAACCAAGAAATTTGGTGACTTTGCCGCCACCGACCATGTGAATTTTCAGGTCAAACGCGGGGAAATATTTGGTTTGCTCGGGCCGAACGGTGCCGGTAAATCGACCACATTTAAAATGATGTGTGGTTTGCTGGTTCCCAGTAGCGGCAAGGCTTTGGTGCTGGGTATGGATCTGAAAACCAGCTCCGGTAAAGCGCGCCAGCATTTGGGGTATATGGCGCAGAAATTCTCACTGTATGGCAATCTGACGGTGGAGCAAAATCTGAAATTTTTCTCCGGTGTTTATGGCCTGCAAGGGAAAACTCAACGCGAAAAAATAGCCGATATGACATCGGCGTTTAATTTCACACCCATTCTCAAGCAAACGCCCGACTCACTGCCTCTTGGGTTTAAACAGCGCCTGGCGCTAGCTTGCGCCCTGATGCATGAGCCAGACATTCTGTTTCTGGACGAGCCGACCTCCGGTGTTGACCCCCTCACCCGCCGTGAATTTTGGCTGCATATCAATGGGATGGTAGATAAAGGGGTGACCGTCATGGTCACTACCCACTTTATGGATGAGGCCGAATATTGCGACCGCATCGGGCTGGTTTATCGTGGCAAAATTATTGCTGCGGGCACGCCAGATGAGCTAAAGCAGCAAGTTGCCACGGATGAAAAACCTAATCCATCAATGGAAGAAGCATTTATCGGGTTGGTTCTGCGCTATGACCAGCAAAACGATAAGGAGCAGCAATCATGACCGAGCCATATGATTCCCATGTAAATAAATCGCCGGTAAATGAGAGTGAAACTTATCAAGACACCGGATTTTCTTGGCGTCGCCTGCGGGCGCTATGTCGTAAAGAAACCCGGCAAATTCTGCGCGACCCCAGCAGCGGGCTGATCGCCTTTGTTATCCCATTGTTATTGCTGTTTATTTTTGGCTACGGCATCAACCTGGACTCCAGCAAACTGCATGTCGGCATTCTAATGGAGCAACAGAGTCAACCGGCGCAAGATTTGGCTAACGCGTTCGCCAGTTCGCCCTATATCTCCCCGCAAATCAGTGATAACCGTCAGGCGCTGATTCAAGCTATGCAAGCCGGTAAAATTCGCGGGCTTATTGTTATTCCGAATGATTTTGCCGAGCAACTCGCACGGCCAGAGAGTAAAGCACCGATTCAGGTGATTACTGACGGCAGTGAGCCGAACACCGCCAACTTTGTGCAAGGTTATGCCCAAGGTGTATGGCAAATCTGGCAACAACAGCAAGCGCAAAATCTGGGGCAAAAGAATGATCCGCTGATAGAAATTCAGGTGCGCTATTGGTTTAACCCCGCCGCCATCAGCCGACATTTCATCATTCCGGGCGCAATTACCATTATCATGACAGTGATTGGCGCGATCTTGACATCACTGGTCATCGCGCGCGAATGGGAGCGCGGCACCATGGAGGCGCTACTTTCTACTCAGGTCACGCGCAGTGAGTTATTACTGTCAAAACTTATCCCCTATTATGTGCTCGGGATGGTCGCCATGACGCTATGTATGGTGGTCGCAGTGTTTATCCTCGGGGTGCCTTATCGCGGCTCATTGTGGATATTATTTGTCATGACCAGCTTATTCTTAGCCAGCACACTGGGCATGGGGCTGCTGATTTCGACTATCACGCGCAACCAGTTTAATGCGGCCATGGTGGCACTGAACGCCGCATTTCTACCCGCGGTTATGTTGTCAGGATTTATTTTCCAAATCGACAGCATGCCCGCCGTGGTCCGCGCCGTCACCTATATTATTCCTGCCCGCTATTTTGTCAGCAGCTTGCAAACACTCTTCCTGGCGGGAGATATCGGTACCGTTTTGGTGATTAACCTGTTGTTTTTGGTTGCATCAGCAACCGTGTTTATCGGCCTGACGGCATGGAAAACAAATCGTCGATTAGATTAGGTCGTCGGCCAGATTAACGGAAGGGAGTTAACGATGTTTCATCGCCTTTACACATTGATTATTAAAGAGTTGCAGTCGCTGCTGCGCGAACCGCAAACCCGGGCGATATTAATCATGCCGGTGATATTGCAGGTGATTTTATTCCCATTCGCCGCCACATTAGAAGTGACCAATGCCACTATCGCCATTTACAGCGAAGACAGCGGTAAGGCGTCAATAGAACTCACTCAGCGCTTTGCTAAAGCCGAAGCATTTTCTCATGTGTTGCTGCTGCACAGCCCACAAGAAATTCAGCCGGTGATTGATAACCAGAAAGCCTTGCTGTTAATTCGTTTTCCTGCGCAATTCAGTGCGGATTTGGCCAATGGCAAAACCACTCAGTTACAGTTGGTTCTGGATGGTCGCAATTCCAACAGCGCCCAAATAGCAGCAAATTACATTCAGCAAATCGTACAAGAATACCAATTAGAATTGACCAAGGGGCAAATCAAACCCAATAACAGCGAGCTAGTGATTCGAAATTGGTATAACCCGAACTTGGATTACAAATGGTTTGTGGTGCCATCATTGATAGCGATGATTACAACTATTGGCGTATTGATTGTCACGTCACTGTCGGTCGCACGGGAGCGGGAACAAGGGACACTGGAACAGCTTTTGGTTTCACCACTGACAACCTGGCAGATATTTATCGGCAAAGCCGTTCCGGCCCTGATAGTCGCCACTTTCCAGGCCACTATCGTATTGTTTATCGGCATATTTTTCTACCAAATCCCCTTTGCAGGGTCACTGGCACTGTTTTATGGCACTATGCTGCTCTACGGCTTGTCACTGGTCGGTTTTGGTTTATTAATTTCATCGCTATGTTCAACTCAGCAACAAGCCTTTATTGGCGTATTTGTCTTTATGATGCCCGCAATATTGCTTTCTGGTTATGTCTCTCCGGTAGAGAACATGCCCATTTGGCTACAAAATATCACGTGGATCAATCCTATCCGCCACTTTACTGATATCACCAAACAGATTTACCTCAAGGATGCCAGCTTCGACATCATTTGGCACAGTTTATGGCCGCTGTTGGTAATAACCGCTACCACGGGGAGCGCAGCCTACGGGATGTTTAGACGAAAAATCGCGTAACACCGCCATTTTCGGTACTCACGAAAAACAAAAAGGACACCAATACGGTGTCCTTTCAAATTTAGAGTTGCGTACGCCGGGCAAGTTTGCCGCGCCGCAGCCCTTAATCAACCAACTTAGCGGCGGTTGCCGAAAATCCGCAACAGCATCAGGAACAGGTTGATGAAATCAAGATACAGGGTCAATGCGCCGACGATGGCATACTTACGGAAACCATCTTTATCATTGGCATCTAACTGCGCGCCCATGTTTTTCAATTTCTGGGTATCGTAAGCCGTCAGGCCAACAAACACCAAAACACCGATGTAAGTCACAGCCCACATCAACGCCGGGCTTTTTAGCCAAATGTTAACCAAAGACGCCAGAATGATACCGATCAGGCCCATAAACAGGATGCTGCCCATACCACTCAAATCACGTTTAGTGGTGTAGCCATAAAGGCTCATAGCACCAAACATCCCAGCACAAATGACAAAAGTGCTGGCGATGGATGCGCCAGTGTACAGTATCAAGATGCTGGAGAGTGTCAGCCCCGTTAGTGCAGAGTACAGCATAAACAGTGAGGTTGCGGCTGATCCACTCAGGCGATTAATCATGCCGGAGATAACAAAAACCAAACCAAGCTGAGCAATAATCAACCCGAAGAACAGGATTTGATTTGACTGCAAAGCAAAAATAATTGAAGGGGTGTTCGCTGCGTACCATGCGACTACCGCTGTTAATAACAGACCACAGGTCATCCAGCCGTATACCTGCGCCATATATGCCTGAATGCCAGAGTTGGCACGTTCGACAATTGAACCATTAGAGCGTGGATAGCGATCCATGGTAGTTACCTTATGCATATAAATAATGATACAGGCCATCAACTGACAGCCCACCGACTCTTTTAGGGTACCACAGAAATAGGGCAAACAAGGGAGTAAAAATAGGTATTTAGGGCCAATCTTTACACGGGTTTACTTACAGTTTACCAGCGCTTAGCTGCGGCATGATCACTGTCGCGTGATTCAACCCAACGTTCGCCATCAGTGGTTGCTTCGCGTTTCCAAAATGGTGCCCGTGTTTTCAGATAGTCCATAATAAACTCAGCAGACTCAAACGCCATGCTGCGATGAGCGCTGGTCACGCCAACAAAGACGATTTCATCTCCGGGGAACAATGGCCCAACCCGATGAATCACTGACACGCGCTGTAAGGGCCAGCGGCTACGTGCTTGAGCAATAATTTCAGCCAGCGCTTTTTCTGTCATGCCAGGGTAATGTTCTAGTGTCAACGCACTGACATTGCTACCCAAATTATGATTACGGACTTTGCCGGTAAAGGTCACCACCGCCCCGTCTTCATCACACTGCGACAACCAAGTGTATTCTTCGCCGACATTAAATGCTGCTGGCCCGACACGAATGCGCGTGTTGTCCATCATTAACCTCCCGTCACCGGTGGGAAGAAAGCCACTTCATCCCCTGCGGCTAAGGGGTGTTGAGCATTGACCAGCGATTGATTCACTGCCGTGAGCAATTTCCCTTCTTCAAGAGCCAACTGCCAGCGGTCACCTCGTTGACACAAGGATTGGCGCAAAGCGTCGACGGTTGAAAACTCCGCCGCCACTTCCAAGCGATCAACCCCCACCAGCTCACGCACCTGAGCAAAAAATAGAATCTGAATCATGGCTTCACCTTAAAATCACCGGATTTCCCGCCACTTTTCGCCAACAAGCGAACCGGGCCAATTATCATGTCCTTTTGTACGGCTTTACACATGTCGTAAATGGTCAGTGCTGCGACGGATGCCGCTGTCAAAGCTTCCATTTCCACCCCAGTTTTACCCGTCAGGCGGCAGCAGGACTCAATGCGAACCCGATTGTGTTCCGGCTGTGCTTCCAACTGAACTTCGACTTTGGTCAGCAATAGTGGGTGGCACAGGGGAATCAATTCCCACGTTTTTTTTGCGGCTTGAATACCGGCGATCCGTGCGGTGGCAAACACATCACCTTTATGATGGCTACCATCAATAATCATCGCCAATGTCGCGGCATGCATTTCAACAAAAGCTTCCGCACGTGCTTCACGCACAGTTTCCGCTTTGGCAGAGACATCCACCATATGGGCTTCGCCGGCGGCATTAATGTGAGTCAATTGGGTCATATATAACCTCTGTTCTTAATGTTGCAGCCGATCAGCCACCAATAAATGATAAATTTTGCGTAATGCCGCTATTCCCTTGATGCAAGAAATGAGTTTGCTTCTTGGTTTGCAATGCACTTTGAATGCGCGCCATTAATTCATATTGCTGGTCATCACTGCCTAGCAAATCACGCAGCGAAATACCCTGCTCGCCAAATAAGCATAAATGCAGGTTTCCCAGTGCAGAAACACGCAGACGGTTGCAACTGGCACAGAAGTCTTTCTCATACGGCATGATAAGCCCAATCTCCCCTAAGTAGTCCGGATGATGGAAGACTTGAGCTGGGCCATCACTGCGCGCACGTTCTTGCTGTTGCCAGCCTTGCAGGAGTAATTGCTGACGAATGACATCACCGGAAACATGGTGTTTGCGGAACACATTGCCGCCCTCACCGGTCTCCATCAATTCAATAAATCGCAGTTGAATGGGGCGAGATTTTATCCAGTTAAGGAATGCCCCAAGATTCTTGTCATTAACATCCCGCATCAACACCGCATTGATTTTGACTTTCTCAAAACCCGCATCAAAAGCCGCATCAATACCTTGCATCACTTGATGGAATTTATCTTGCCCGGTGATGGCATGAAATTGCCGAGGGTCGAGGCTATCAACACTGACATTAATCGCCGTCAACCCCGCCTCGCGCCACTGAGTGGCATCACGCGCTAAACGATAACCATTGGTGGTCACCGCCAAAGTGCGGATTGCGGAATTTTGACGAATGGTGGCGATAATATCGGTGAAATCGCGGCGCATGGACGGCTCGCCGCCGGTTAAACGGATCTTTTCAGTTCCTAGCATGGCAAATGCACGGCTGACGCGACTTATTTCGTCAAGGCTCAGGAAACTTTTTAATCCGTCCGGGCGATAGCCATCGGGCAGGCAATATGTGCAGCGAAAATTGCACACATCAGTAATCGATAGGCGCAAATAATAGAATTTGCGCGCAAATGCGTCTGTAAGTTGTACCATAACACCTTTCCAAATACGGGAGATGCAGGCATTTCTACCTCGCACCCTGGTGGCATAAAGCCACGGCCAGAGCATCATATTGTCCATAAAAGCAACAACGTAGACACCAAGGCTAGGAGTTTGCGCTCAGGTGCTGCTTGCTCACAGCTAACTGAACCATGGTTAAAAAGCAAAATTCGTTACAGCGGCTAGCGGCTAAAAACCTTACTTTCTTTACAGATTCTAACGCTAAAACGGCAAGATAGCCAATCGCTGTTTTACGTTATATATTTTTATATACAACGACTTACAATACAAAACCCAAGGTTATTGAGCTTATTTTATTCCGAAGCTAATACTTTGTTTAAAATCACGAAAACCATGGCTTTTATCGCGTTTTGGCAGCAAATCCGTTAACTTATGCAGCAATTTCCCCATTAGCTATGCTTATTACAATATTTAGGCAGGAAAAATATGCGAAATCGCACATTAGCGGATCTCGACCGGGTAGTTGCATTAGGTGGAGGCCATGGGCTGGGGCGGGTGATGTCAGCTCTTTCTTCTTTAGGTTCACGCCTGACCGGTATTGTTACCACCACTGATAATGGGGGTTCGACCGGCCGCATACGCCGATCCGAGGGTGGAATTGCCTGGGGGGATACTCGTAATTGCCTGAATCAATTGATCACTGAACCCAGTGTAGCTTCCGCAATGTTCGAATACCGTTTTACTGGCAATGGTGAGCTAGCGGGCCATAATCTGGGCAATTTAATGCTCAAATCGCTGGACCATCTTAGTATCCGCCCTCTTGAAGCCATTAATCTGGTGCGTAGCTTGCTGAAAATCGATGCCTGGTTGATCCCAATGTCAGAACAGCCCGTCGACTTGATGGCCATCGATGCTGAAGGGCACCCGATTTACGGTGAAGTCAACATTGACCAACTTGCACATATGCCGAAAGATTTGCTGCTATCACCCCATGTCCATGCGACGAAGGAAGCAATTGAAGCTATCAGCCAGGCGGATGTTATCTTAATCGGGCCGGGCAGTTTTTTGACGAGCTTAATGCCACTGTTATTGCTCGATGATCTCACTCAAGCTCTACGGCGCAGCTCTGCCAGTATGATTTATATTGGCAATCTGGGGCGCGAGCTAAGTGTTGCCGCCGCTGAGTTGTCTTTGCACGAAAAGCTGACAATAATGGAAAGTAAGATTGGCAGAAAAATCATTGATGCCGCAATTGTCAGCCCACGCATTGATATCAATGGCGTTAGGGACAGAATCATTGTACAACAGCCCTTGGAAGCCAAAGATATCCCTTATCGTCATGATCGGGAGCTACTGCGCCAAGCACTAGAAACCACCTTACAGCAATTGGGTGGGGCTAATTCTGTGTCAGTGGGCTAGTCCTGTGAGTGACGAAATTTTTCTTCCAAAGCCGCAGTATCATTCATGTGGATATATAGCTCTTCCACTTTAGTGCGCGCCCACGGAGTTCGCCGCAAAAACTTCAAACTAGATTTAATACTCGGTGAGCTGATGAAACAGTTGATCCGAATGCGGTGTGCTAACTCTTCCCAGCCATAGTGCTCGACCAGTTTGGTCAACAGTTGTTCAAGGGTAATGCCGTGTAACGGATCTTTTGATACATGGTCGCTCATCATTTGCCCTGTTTATTTATCTATTAACCCTAAATTTAGCGGCACACCTTACGAGGAATCGAGGTATGCCGCAAGATATTAAGATATAGCGATGAATTGCTGGCGCAACTGGTGTACTTGATCGCGTAATTCTGCCGCCTGTTCGAACTCCAGATTTTGCGCGTGTGTGTACATTTTCGCTTCCAACTCCCGGATTTTTTGGTCAAGCGCTTTCGGTGCCAGAGATTGGTAATCGTGGGTATCAGCCACTTTACCGCCCCGCCCTTTCCCTTTACCGCGCAGTGAAGGTTGGCCCAATTGCAAAATATCGCCGACCTTCTTGTTAAGTCCCTGTGGAATAATGCCGCGCTCTTCATTGTAAGTTTGCTGCTTAGCCCGGCGGCGCTGCGTTTCACCAATGGCTTTTTCCATCGAGGCCGTAATTCTGTCACCATAAAGAATTGCTTTACCATTGAGGTTACGTGCTGCACGGCCAATGGTCTGGATTAAGGAGCGCTCGGAGCGCAGGAACCCCTCTTTATCAGCATCAAGGATAGCGACAAGAGAAACCTCCGGCATATCCAGCCCTTCTCGCAGTAAGTTGATCCCCACCAGCACATCAAACTCGCCCAGACGCAAATCGCGAATAATCTCTACGCGCTCAACGGTGTCAATATCCGAATGCAAGTAACGCACCCGCGCACCATGTTCTACCAGATACTCCGTTAAGTCTTCGGCCATCCGCTTAGTCAGCGTGGTCACCAGTACCCGCTCATTAATCGCCGCGCGGATGCGGATCTCTGACAGCAAATCATCCACTTGTGTTGCCACCGGGCGCACTTCAATCAATGGATCGAGCAAGCCGGTTGGGCGCACCACCTGTTCAATAATATCGCCACCGGATTTCTCCAGTTCGTATTTGCCGGGAGTGGCAGAGACATAAATGGTTTGCGGCGCCAGCGCCTCAAACTCTTCAAAGCGCATTGGGCGGTTATCCAGCGCCGATGGCAGCCGGAAGCCATATTCCACCAAGGTTTCTTTCCGCGAACGGTCACCTTTGTACATGCCGCCGATTTGCGGGATGGTAACGTGGGATTCATCCACAATCAGCAAACCATCCGCCGGGAGGTAATCAAAGAGGGTTGGCGGCGCTTCACCCGGGCCACGACCAGAAAGATAGCGGGAATAGTTTTCAATGCCGGAGCAGTAGCCCAGTTCATTCATCATTTCGAGATCAAACTGAGTTCGCTGTGTAATCCGCTGTTCTTCAACCAATTTATTGTTGGCTAATAACACCTGACGCCGCTCAGCTAGCTCAATTTTGATGTCTTCCATCGCCTGTAAAATACGCTCCCTCGGGGTAACGTAGTGCGTTTTAGGATAGACAGTAAAACGGGGAACTTCATGCTGTAGTTGGCCGGTGAGCGGATCAAAAATGGACAGTCGCTCAACTTCTTCATCAAATAATTCAACCCGCACCGCCCACTCATCAGATTCCGCTGGGAAGATGTCAATAACCTCGCCACGCACCCGGAAAGTGCCGCGCTGAAACACTTGGTCATTGCGGCTATATTGCAATTCTGACAAGCGCCGTAAAATTGCGCGCTGATCAATTATCATGCCCTTGGTTAAATGCAGCATCATTTTCAGGTATAAGTCGGGATCACCCAAACCATAAATGGCGGAGACCGAGGCCACCACCACCACATCGCGTCGCTCCAGCAGGGCTTTAGTCGCTGACAGCCGCATTTGCTCAATATGCTCGTTTACCGAGGCATCTTTCTCAATAAAGGTATCAGAGCTTGGGACATAGGCTTCGGGCTGATAATAGTCATAGTAGGAGACGAAATATTCCACCGCATTATCGGGGAAAAACTCTTTCATCTCGCCATAAAGCTGTGCCGCCAAGGTTTTGTTGGGCGCTAATACCATAGTGGGCCGATTCAAATCAGCAATAACATTGGCAACCGTAAAGGTTTTGCCCGACCCCGTCACCCCCAACAGCGTCTGATGGGCCAGACCATTTTCCAACCCCTCCTCCAGTTTACGGATGGCCTCAGGCTGATCACCCGCTGGCTTAAACTCAGAATGTAGTTTGAATAATTTACTCATGAATTTGCTACCCGCCGGAGAAATACACACTGTCAGGAGGCTAATTATGAAAGCCCCATAGATTTTTTCCACTGCTATGATACTGGATATAAAACCAGCTTCAAGCAGCAAAATGCCGAAATAGCTCTCAATGCGATATCCTTTGCATTGTTACAGTGACATGTTGCTAACATTTGCACCCTAAACGTATTTTATCCCCAGCCGTTCACATAAATACATTATTGATAGTCAATTGATTAAAGTTCATCCATATGTATTAGTTATATTTTTGAGTGCTTGATTTTAATTAACCAATTGAAATTTAAATAAATTACCAAAAAGCCGAGAATCCGGACAACATGAGCGTAAGCCGCGTCCGCTCTCGCTTGCCATCAGTTTTCTATGGCTAATGCACAAGGTTATCCACAGGAATGGTGGATAACTCATTCAAGCCCATAAGGGCCGCGTGTTGGCGAAAAGCAAAGCTTAGCGATTTAATTGTGACAAACTGGCTTTTTTAGTGTTTTTTTTACATATTTATTTCACCGCATATTTCAATTAGTGCTAATAAATCTATTTGCTAATTCTATAATTTCAGCATTCTACGTGTACAAACTTAACAATCACCTGCGTGACTATATTTTTTGCACCATGTTATGCTTGATAGCACTGCTTAAGTGCAAAAAAATGCCACTCCCCTCCGATCCCTCCCACGGTTTGGGCTATTTGAGTATATCTTCGCGCGCCAAAACTATTTACAGCCCATTAACATACATATTTTAGCTCGCTTCAGCGCAACTTGGCCCAAGAGTTGCTTGATCTTGATAGAGAGATACTCACAACCACTCGTCAAAAAGATGGTTTTTATGCTGTGCTGCCGCTACCCAGTATGCAGATTTGCTGGTTAATCCTCACTAGCCGTTACAGAACACCGGGATACCTGTGAACAACTGAGACTGACTAAGGAGAAGCACTGATGCTGAGTTTAACCGCTGTAAATCAATACTATGGGCAGAATCATATCCTTTGGGATATCAATCTGGAGATTCCTCGCGGCCAATGTACCTGCCTAATTGGCCGCAACGGCGTAGGGAAAACCACGTTAATTAATTGCATCATGGGCCATCTGCCAATTAAAAGTGGCACCATGACCTGGCAGCCTAACCATGAACCACCACAGAATTTGCTACAGCATCCTGTCGAGGAGCGCACCGCGCTGGGTATCGGCTATGTTCCTCAAGGGCAACAGATATTTTCCCAAATGAGTGTCGAGGAGAATATGTTGATAGCCGTGTTGGCTGGCCGCCATCCATCGCGCCATATTCCGGGCTGGGTTTTTGAGTTGTTTCCCCAGCTATATGATAAACGCAGTCTGCGGGGTGGCGAACTGAGCCGCAATCAGCAGCAGCAGTTGGCTATTGCTCGTGCACTGGTGACCGAGCCGGAGTTGCTTATCCTTGATGAGCCGGGCAGTGGTGTATTGCCGCCATTACGTGAAGAAATCAGTAATATATTGCACCAACTCAGCAGCAGCTTTGGCATGACAGTATTGTTAGTCGAGCATAGATTGCCGTTTATTCAACATGTTGCGGATAGATTCTGTCTGATGGCGGACGGCAGAAATGTGGCACAAGGGACATTAGATCAGTTGGATGAAAATATGATTATTGAGCATTTAGCCAGTTGATATGGCGCAGGCAAGCTCCGTCAGCAGCATATTGGTGCCAAAAGAAAAAGTGGGCTAATAACCGGTATTAGCCCTTTTCAATACCAACTAACTAAAAATGCGTATTTACCGCGCCACAGCCAGCAAACTTAAATCCAGATAGTCACCCAGATCAGAGCGCGTCGTCGCAGGATTATCAGCCAGATCATCCAAATGAGGAATCACGCCCAATAAGGGGGCGCTGATCATCTGTGTCAGTGTTGCCATGTATTCAGCTTGTCGCCGCCCCGCGGGGATCACTTCATTAGCGACCCAGCCCACCAGACTCAGCCCCGCCTGCTTAATAGCCAAAGCGGTCAACAATGCATGATTAATGCACCCCAATTTTATCCCAACAACCATAATCACCGGCAATTGTTCTTGTTGCACCCAATCAGCAAAAGTGGCTTGTGAAGAAAGTGGCGTAAACCAGCCACCCGCCCCCTCGACCAGTATCCAGTCAGCGGATTGCTCAAGCTGGCGCAACCCTTCAGATAACACAGACAAATGAATCTCTTGCCCTTCACTTACACTGGCAATATGTGGCGAGGTCGCCTCCAGCAATGTCAGCGGGTTCACCTGTGCATAAGACAATACTTGAGTGCTGTTGGCCTGTAATGCCAGCGCATCACTGTTACGCAAACCATCAGCCGTCATCTGGCTGCCCGAGGCCACCGGTTTATAACCGGCAGTGCGATATCCCTCAAGTGCAGCAGCTTGTAATAATGCACAGCTGGCAACTGTCTTACCGACATCAGTATCTGTGCCGGTGATAAACCAACGTTTAGTCACGATAAATAACCCCATAAACTAAATGGTAACTCAGCGGGAAATAACTGGATTGCCTGTTATAAGCGCACTCTAAGGCCATTAGGCGTTGGCGGCCACTCAACCCAGCCTCACGCCCCTGATGCACATGTGTGGCACCAATGCCCTGTAGCGAACGCATAAGCGCAATGACATTCGGAAATTGTTGCTGATATAACTGCGGTGTCAGAGTGTGTCGGTAATCTTGGCAAGCCGCACTAATATGTTGAAATGGCAGGAAATCATTCACATGCCGCTTGCCATCAACCTGTTGCCATGCCCGCCCCAACTCATCAAGCGAGCCACTCGCCAGTGTTGAAAACAGAATGATTCCCCCACGGCGTGTAACCCGATAAAGTTCAGCCAGCGCCACCGGTAAATCGGCACACCACTGCACCGCCAAGTTGCTAAAACTGATATCAACTGATTGATCTGCTAGCGGAATATTTTCAATATCGGCGAGAAGATAGTCATCGGCGGCCTGGTGTTGGCGGGCGTGCTCCAGCATCCCAGCCGCCAAATCCAATGCAATAACCCGCTTACCGCGCTCGCGCCACAGGCGAGAAAAATGCCCGGTGCCGCAGCCCGCATCCAATACCCTTTGCCCCGGATGCTGCGCGCCGAGGGCCAGCAAGGTATGGCCGGTTTCCCGCTGTAAATCGGCAGCGGTGTCGTAGCTGCCAGCCGCCCGACTAAAAGCTGCGGCAATCGCCGGTTTATTCACTTTTGATTTATTCACTGTCGGCTGATTCACTGCCCGCTTCTTACCCCATACGGGCGGTGCATTCTCAGTGGCAAACGCCATATAGCACCTCCAGCAGCTGGTCGATATCTTCACTTTGATGAGCCGCACTCAGGGTAATGCGCAATCGGGCACCACCAGGGGGAACTGTCGGCGGGCGAATAGCCGTGACCCACAACCCCGCTGCGCGTAGCTGTTCCGCCAATGCCAGGGTCTGCTGATTATCGCCCACCAAGAGCGGCTGGATGGCAGTTTCAGATGCCCCTAATGGCAGCGGTAAATTTGCCGCACCGTGGCGAAATTGCGCAATACGCAGCTGAAGCTGTTGCCGCAAATCATCACCTTGCTGAATACGCAGTAATGCGGCTTGTAACGCACAGGCCTGTGCTGGCGGCATTGCGGTGCTGTAAATCAGGTGACGCGCATATTGCAGCAAATATTCGGCGACAGGTTCCTGACACAATACTGCCGCGCCGCTTAACCCAAACGCCTTGCCAAAAGTGACCACCAATAGCTCGGGTTTCACCCCTTGTAACTGGCAACTGCCCCGCCCCGCGTCACCCCGCACGCCGATACCGTGGGCATCATCCACTAATAACCAGCCCCCTGCCGCCGCAGTGTGTTGGTGTATAGCCGCCAATGGCGCGCTGTCGCCATCCATGCTAAAAACGCCTTCCGTCACCACCAAAGTTTGCCCTGAACACGGCTTATTGAGCAGTTTTTGCAGGGAATCGGGGTGATTATGAGCAAAACGCCGCAGTTGAGCTGGCGAGTGTGCAGCGGCCTCCAGCAAAGAGGCGTGACTGAGTTTATCCGCCAAAATTCGGTCATCGGCGGCAGTTATCGCCGCCAATACCGCCTGATTAGCCGCATAACCGGAGATAAATAACAACGCGCGCGGGTAACCCAGCCAGTCAGCCAATTGCTGTTCCAATTGGGCATGAGGCAAGCTGTAGCCCGTCACATGGCCGGAGCCACCGCTACCCACGCCATAGCGCTGCGCCCCTTGCTGCCAGGCCGCAATCACCGCGGCATCCTGACTCAATCCCAAATAATCATTACTGGAAAAGTTAAGATATTGCCGTGCGCCGGTCTGCAACCAGCGCCCATTAGCGCCGTCATTCATTTGGCGACTGCGATAAGCGGCTGCATCGCGCCGTTGCTGCAAACCCTGCTCTATTTTGTCCTGCCAGCTCATCAGACAGCCGCGTTATAAAATTGAACTGAGTCTTCGGGCGATGAGTCGCCGTGCAATGATTTATCTGATAACAATTGCTCGGTCAAGGCCTGCTGCTGCTCACGATCGCCGTGATGAGTTGCCGTCTGCTGTGGGTTTAGCCCCAACTTACGGAATAACTGCAAATCTTTATCTTCTTCCGGGTTCGGTGTGGTGAGTAGTTTGCAGCCGTAGAAAATGGAGTTAGCACCCGCCATAAAGCACATGGCCTGGGTCTGCTCATTCATCTGCTCACGACCAGCAGAGAGCCGCACATAGGAGGTGGGCATCATGATGCGGGCAATCGCGATAGTGCGAATGAAGTCGAACGCATCCACATCTTCGTTGTTTTCCATTGGCGTGCCTTTCACTTTGACCAGCATGTTGATCGGCACACTTTCCGGCGGTTTCGGCAAATTCGCCAGTTGCACTAACAGCCCTGCCCGGTCACGCACCGTTTCCCCCAGCCCGACAATCCCGCCGGAGCAAACCTTGATGCCGGCATCGCGCACTTCACTAAGAGTATCGAGCCGCTCCTGATAACTGCGGGTGGTGATAATGCTGCCGTAGAATTCCGGCGAGGTATCCAGATTGTGATTGTAATAATCCAGCCCGGCATTGGCCAGCCGATGGGCTTGCTGCTTGTCCAAAGAACCCAGAGTCATACAGGTTTCCATCCCCATCGCCTTAACACCTTCGACCATTTTTTCCAAATAAGGCATATCGCGCTCATGTGGATTTTTCCAGGCCGCCCCCATACAGAAACGGGTTGAACCAGCAGCTTTGGCTTTTTTTGCGGACTCCAGCACTTGCTCGACCTGCATTAATCGCTCACTTTCCAGCCCGGTTTTGTAGCGCGAACTTTGTGGGCAATATTTGCAATCTTCCGGGCAAGCACCGGTTTTAATCGACAACAAGGTACTGACCTGAACCTGGCGCGGATCAAAATGCTGACGATGAATTTGCTGTGCTTCAAACAATAAATCCAACAAAGGTTTTTCAAACAGGGCTTGGGCTTGCCCGACTGTCCAGCGAATATAATTTGCCATTACGGCCTCTCTAAGGAAGAGAAAAAAGTGTCGTCAGTGTAAATAAACTCGATATACTGTCAACCATTCTTACATCAATTTGGTTTACAACAAATCCTCATGACACCTTCTGACCTGGCTTTTGACCAACGCCATATTTGGCACCCCTACACCTCAATGACCGACCCGCTCCCTTGCTATCCAGTGGTGGCGGCTGAGGGCGTTGAGCTACAACTGGCTGATGGTCGGCGGCTGATTGATGGTATGTCGTCATGGTGGGCAGCTATTCATGGATACAACCACCCGGCACTGAATCAGGCGGCACACCAACAGTTGGATAAAATGTCGCATGTGATGTTTGGCGGTATCACCCATCCACCAGCAGTGAAACTCTGCCAACAACTGGTCGCCATGACACCATCGGCGCTGGAATGTGTGTTTTTGGCCGATTCGGGTTCGGTGGCGGTCGAGGTTGCCCTGAAAATGGCATTGCAATACTGGCAAGCAAAAGGGGAGCGGCGGCAGCGGATTTTGACCCTACGCCATGGTTATCATGGCGATACTTTCGGCGCGATGTCAGTGTGTGACCCGCAGAATTCCATGCACAGTTTATATCAAGGTTATTTAGCTGAAAATCTGTTCGCGACCGCGCCACAATGCCGCTTTGATGAGGAGTGGAACCCAGAAGACATCACGGATTTTGCTGCGATGATAGCAAAACACTCTGGTGAGATTGCGGCGGTGATTTTAGAGCCAATAGTGCAAGGCGCGGGCGGGATGCGGATTTACCACCCCAGCTACCTGCGCGAAGTGAGAGCATTGTGCGATCAGCATAAAATTTTGTTAATTGCTGATGAAATCGCCACCGGTTTTGGCCGCACCGGTAAGCTTTTTGCCTGTGAACACGCACAAATCGTGCCGGACATTCTCTGTCTGGGTAAGGCGCTTACAGGCGGATATTTGACTTTATCGGCCACACTAACCACCCGTAAAGTGGCAGAAACCATCAGTAATGGTGATGCCGGGTGCTTTATGCATGGGCCGACATTTATGGCAAACCCGCTGGCTTGCGCGGTGGCCTCGGCTAGTTTGAATTTATTGGCTGAAAATCACTGGCAACAGCAAGTTTCCGCCATAGAAATACAATTGAAACAAGCACTTTCACCATTAGCAGAGCATAAAACAGTGGCTGATGTGCGGGTATTAGGGGCCATCGGGGTAGTGGAAATGAAACAACCGGTTAACGTCGCCCACCTACAACGCGGCTTTGTCAAACACGGCGTGTGGATCCGGCCCTTTGGCAAGCTGATTTACCTGATGCCGCCTTATATTATTTCGTCGGAGGCATTATCTCAACTGACTGATGCAGTGGCTTCTGCGGTGGACAGTGCCAATTAGAAAAATGGCCTTATTGGCGTCATTGTCGCAGTCAGTTTGGATGCGGACAGCGCACAGTAACCGGAGCGTACAAAAAGTACGTGAGGATTACGAGCACTGCCCAAATTCAAAATGGCAAGTAAAATAGCCTATTTCGCCAAAATACTGACCCACATCGGGCCTTTCCCGACCGGATAGCGATTTAGCGTGGTCAGCTCGCCGCTGTTCTGGTCAATACGATACACGGCAATATGATCAGATTTCTGACCAGAAGAGATCAAGAACTGGCCGCTGTGGTCAATATTGAAACCGCGCGGCTGTGCTTCAGTCGGATGATGCCCGACCAAGGCAATTTCTCGCCCATCTTCAGAAACACTGAAAATCCCCAACAAACTGGCGGTACGGTCACTAATATACAAATGACGGCCATTTGGCGTGATATGAATATCAGCTGCCCAACGGGTATCACTAAAACCAACCGGCATGGCATCCAGTGTTTGAATAATCTTATATTCTTGTCCGTTATTACTTATTTGGTATACATCAACCGAGCTATTCAGCTCATTCACACAATAAGCCACCTGCTGATTAGGGTGGAAAGCCATGTGACGCGGGCCAGCACCAGCGGTAACTGTCACACTCGCCTGTGCGTGTGGTGTCAATTTGCCCGCAGCACTCAAATCAAATAAACGCACTTTGTCTTCTTTCAGACAAGGCACCAGCAGGATTTGATTGGTCGGGTCAATATTTGCCGAGTGCGGCGCAGGTAAGTCATCAAGCTGCTGAATGGGTGCCTGTACCACACCATGCTCATCAATGGGGCTGATACTGACACAGTTGAAACTGTAAGAAGCAGAGAACAAGAAACGGCCTTGTAAATCCGTACCAATATGAGTTGGGCTGCCCGGCAGTGGCGCCATACCGGCGGCGGTCAAGGTGCCATCGTCGCCAATATTGTAGCTAACAATACCAAAGTCAGGGCGAACTCCAACATACAGATGGCGCTGGTTGGGGTTGATTGTCATCGGCTGCACCTGGCCCGGTACTTCCACCGTTTGCAGTAAAGTGAGTGCACCGGAGGAATCTAATTGCCAGACATGAATCTGCTGACTGTCTGGGCTTGCCACGTAAACCACTTGCTTCATCTTTACTCCTTAGTCGAACCTGTTGGGCAATGCTATTAACATATTATTTATATCCTAGATAATACAACAGTCCGCCGTCGCGCGGCTCAAAACTTATCCCGCTTATTTTTAACCGATTATGCCCCCCACTCCCAAGCCAGGTTTAATCAGCCTGCTATCCGGTGTACCATCAGAAAATACTATCCAAACATATTATTTATATACTTTTTAATAAAACCGGGACTGCCATGACATACCGTATTATTGCATTGGATCTGGATGGAACACTTCTCGACAGCAAGAAACGCATTTTGCCAGAATCTTTATCCGCACTGGCCCAAGCACGGGCTGAAGGTGTGAAAGTGGTGGTGGTCACTGGCCGCCATCATGTGGCGATTCACCCGTTTTATCAGGCTTTAGCACTAGACACCCCCGCAATTTGCTGTAATGGCACCTATATTTATGATTATAAAGCCAAAAAAGTTTTGGATTCCAATCCATTACAACCCCAGCAGGCGGTTCAGGTATTACAATTGCTGGAACAAAGTGATATCCACGGGTTGATGTATGTCGATGACGCTATGCTCTATCAGCAAACCAGCGGGCATGTGGTTCGTTCCCTGAGTTGGGCCGAGTCATTGCCGGTTGCCCAGCGCCCAACACTGCTGCATGTCGAGAGCTTATTAGATGCTGCCCATAGCGCCAATGCTATCTGGAAATTTGCCACTTCCCATGCCGATATTGAGCAATTAAAAGCATTCGCCAACAAAGTAGAAAATGACATGGGGCTGGCGTGTGAATGGTCGTGGCATGACCAGGTGGATATTGCGCAAGCCGGTAATAGCAAAGGGATGCGCCTGCAACAATGGGTTGAATCTCAAGGTTTGAGCATGAAAGATGTGGTGGCTTTTGGCGATAACTTTAATGATTTAAGCATGCTTGAGACCGCCGGTTTGGGTGTGGCGATGGGCAATAGCGCCGATGCCATCAAACAACGGGCTGATTTGGTGATTGCCGATAACGAACAGCCGGGTATTGCTGCCGTTATCCGCCAGCATGTATTGGCTTAATCATTAAGTCTAAAGACTAAAAAAGCGCCTTGATGATGGGCGCTTTTTTATTTCTTTCATTATCAGTATGTTGAGCTTAATTTTTGCGATTAAACGACACACTTTTTATCTGTGCGTAAACCCACTGACCGGGCTTCAGCCCCAGCTCATCCCGCGCCCATGGTGTAATTCTGGCCCATAACCATTGGTCGCTAACGGCCAGTTTGACATCAATCTGCCCATCAACTTCAAGACACTCGGCTATTTTTACCGGCAAGATATTACGAATACTGCTGTTTTGCGGTGGCTGCAAGACTAATGAAACATCGGCCGCATTAATCCGGATACGCATTGAGTCGCCCTCTTGCGCCTCCAGCTTGCCGACCCACAACCGCTGGTCGCCTAATGCCAATGCCGTCATTGCATAGCGGTCATGATGACCAATGACACTCACCCGCAATATGCTGCTCGGCTCTTCCCGTTGCAGCCATGGGCGCAGTGCGCTACTGGCCCACACTTCCTCCAATCCACCTACCGCCCGAACTTTACCGGCATCCATCACCACCACTTGATCCGCCAGACGCAAAATCTCATCCATACTATGGCTGACATACAATATCGGCGTATTGACGTCTTGCGCCAAGCGCTCCAAATACGGCAATAGCTCACGTTTACGCGGCAAATCCAGCGAAGCCAAGGGTTCATCCATCAGCAGTAGCTCAGGGGCGGTCAGTAATGCACGGCCAATGGCCACCCGCTGTTTTTCGCCACCAGACAGGGTGAGTGGGAAGCGGCCTAATAACGCCTCGATCCCCAGCAAACCGACAATGGTATCAAACTGCCCGCGCATGGACGGGCTCATGCCGTATTGCAAATTGCCCATCACGCGATAATGGGGGAATAAGCGGGCATCCTGAAAGACATACCCCACACGGCGTTTTTCCGGCGGCAGATAAATCCGCTGTTCTGTATCCACTAATACCCGGCCATTGAGCACAACTTTGCCTTGCTGCGGGCGGGTTAGACCGCCAATCACATTGATCAATGAGGTTTTGCCGGCTCCCGACAAACCAAAAATAGCCGTAATCCCTTGCGCCGGTAAATTAGTGGAAACTTGCAGATTCAAATCACCCAATTGTTGAGTGAAATCCAGTTCTAGCATGGTGCCCCCATGCGTTTTTTACCCCAACGAGCCAACCATTCCGACAGCAACAGAGAAACCAGCGACAGAATAATGGCGATAATACACAGCCGCGCAGCCGCAGCTTCAGCACCGGGTGTTTCAATTAAGGTGTACATTGCCAATGGAATGGTGCGGGTTTCGCCGGGGATATTGGAAACAAAGGTGATGGTCGCGCCAAACTCCCCCAGTGAACGGGCAAAAGACAATACTGTGCCAGCAATGACGCCCGGTAAAGATAGCGGCAGTGTAATGGTGAAAAACACCCGCCACGGATTTGCCCCGAGGGTACGTGCAGCCAGCTCCAGGCGGGTATCGACCGCTTCCAGCGCCAGTCGGATGGCCCTGACCATCAACGGGAAAGCGACCACCGCCGAGGCCAACGCCGCACCGCGCCAACTGAAACTGAAATTGATGCCAAACCAGCTATAGAGCCATTCGCCAATAAAACCGCGCCGACCCATGCTTATCAACAGCAAATAACCAATCACCACTGGCGGTAGCACCAGTGGCAAGTGAATCACGCTGTCTAACAAGGACTTACCGGGAAAGCGGCAGCGCACTAAAATCCATGCCATTAAAATACCTAATGGCAAACTGAACACCACGGCAACACCAGACACCTTCAGGCTCAGAATGATGGCCTGCCACTCATACTCGCTCAGAATAGCCATATATATAATCAACCTATTGAATTTTATGTTATTTATAATTATAAATTATACTTTTTATCCGGTTGGTTATCCGGTTTATTTTTCACTGCTAGAGTTTGAGTGTATCCACCAGTGCAAATCATTATAAAAGGATGGGGATTGAAGTGAAGAAGTAAATATTTAGTATCTTATCGATCGGTGTCCGTAAAAACAGATTGAATTCTCTTTTCATTTTACTGTACATTTAAACAGTAAAATAGCGAGGTGATACCATGGCAATAAATCATAAAGATGAGTTTACCGGGATGCGGGAGCTGACTTCTTTTGATACAGCTCACAGCGCCTTTGGTGAGTTCATTATCATGCGTTCGTCATTCACTGATACTCTCACCGGATTCAGACAGATTGAACCAGAGCATTACCCAGACCAACAAGTCATGATTCGTTTGGATGCCGCCAAAAAGCTGATTAGAGAACTACAGAAGCGAGTGGACTATATCGAGTCTGGTATTGAGGATGTTAATACCAAAACCCGCTATCACAGCTGAGGAAAAAAATATGCTACGTGTTGAAGTGACCATAGATAAGCTGAATATTAAAAAATTCCCCGTTGGGTACTCTGATGCTCTAACGGAAGAACTGGATAAACGACTCAGTAGGAAGTTTGGCGATGTCGATGTGAAAGTCAGATTTGCGGGTGCCGATGGACTAACAGTTCTTGGCGGGGCTAGCGAGGATAAAAAGACAGTGGAAGAGATTTTGCAAGAAACGTGGGAAAGCGCTGACGATTGGTTTCAGCCGTGATCTCCCATCTGGCCGGTGACATACCGGCTATACTCCCCTGATATATCCCCAGTATTTATGTTACAACTTATTCGATCTATGATGCTTAAGGAAAATTAAGGGGTTGTATCCGGAATATTTAATTGTTCGCCTGACCCAGATCTAGCCCTACCCTAACAAGGATCTCGGAGTGGTAATGAAAGAGTATATAGTTCCCATAATATTAACATTAGCCGCAATTGCTGCTCTTTCAGGGATGGTGGTATTTACCATCGCGTTATTTGGTGATGGTGTGAAGATTGGCGATATGACTTTATATTTCAGCTAGCACACTGCTAGCCCATAGAGGGGTGGGTAAAAGTAAGTAAATAATTAATTTAATACAAATAGTTATATACAGCGATAAATAAATTTGATCGTCGTATATAAAATGTTTAACATATTGCACCTGTTTTCCAGTTGCTATACTGTGTCTGAAGGATATACTTTGCATGAGTAGGAGCAAAAAACTTAGGGATAGGCTTTTCTCTCTACCTAAAGACTTTACGTGGGATGAGTTAGTCACCCTAATGAAACAGTATGGGTTCAGCACACTAAATGGCTCTGGTTCAAAAAGAAAATTTATAAATGAAAATAAACGCATAGTGGCTCTTCACTGTCCACATCCAGGTAACATTGTGAAGGCCTATGTCCTCAAAGAAGTTAAAATTTTGCTAGAAGAGTTAGAAGCTCATGAGTAACATGCTGAAATATAAAGGATTCTATGGTAGCGTTGAATTTTCCATTGAAGATATGGTTCTTTATGGAAAGATTGAATGTATCAATGACTTAGTAACATATGAAGCTGCTGATTTGCCTGGGTTGAAATCTGCTTTTGAGGAGGCTGTGGATGATTACATTGAAACTTGCGCTATTGTGGGAAAAACCCCAGAAAAGCCAATGAGTGGTTCTTTTAATATAAGAATTGGTGAAGATCTTCATAAAAAAGCATATCTAGCGGCTAAAGATGCGGGTATTTCGCTGAATGAAATAGTTAAAAACTCAATAGAAGAGAAGTTGGTTGGTAAGAAAGAATTTCATTTTCATATTGAGCGACGCTCTGAAGAGTCTAGAGATGCATTTGGCTATGTTAAAAGATCAAGTGAATCAGCCAAATGGGTTGGCACAGTAGAAAAAGGGACGCATCACTAATGCTTGATAAAATCATATTCAAAGGCTTCGAGGTTACCTCATCAGAATATAATGAGTATAAAGATGCTGAGGGTGGGAAGTTTAGGGTTTTATTCGACCATTATAAGTTACTGCAAGATGCAGATGATGATGGTAACAGGGAAATTATAATAGAAGCAGCGCCCTCAATAAATGGCTACAGTGAAGACGGGGAAGATGAAGACGATTTGGCATTCAAAGTTAAAATAGCCCTTCGGTTGTATTTTGACTTTGAATCAGATAGAGACATGACTGAGGATGAGTGCTCTAAAAATTCTTGGTTCTTCGATAATTTCGTATCAATAGCCACGAAGTTAACTGTTGAATCAACTCTAAAACATACTTCAATAAAATCAATTGAACTTCCTTGGTCTAGGCCTAAAAAATAATACCTAACCCGGCCCCGCTGCCGGGTTTTATTACTTCCTAGCCAATGCTTCCACCACAGCCTTCATCGCCTCTTCTGTAATCTCTGAGCGCTTTATCTTTTTATTAGCTAATGATGTCCTCAATACTCCCGCAATGACCACATGCTTTGGCTCCTGACCAAGATCACGCATCTCAAGCACCACCTTTCCTACTACTCGGCACATTTCGTTATATAGCGAGTCTGAATCTTTTGTGCTCATAGCAGCTCCCATCTGAATTTCACCCAACTTAGCACGATTAGCGACGTTTTAGCTCAAGAACGATGAGAATAGACCGGGCAATTAAGCCCGGTCTGTATTTTACTCATGCGGTGGTTCAGGCCACTCAGGTTTTGAAGCATCAACTTTAGTCAGCTCATAACGATATTTTTGCCACGCAGTTAACCGCGGAATATCTTCATCATCAATATAACCACCGTCTTTTGCATCACGCATCGGATCAATGACCTCAGATGCATGTGCAATAAGCTCTGCCTTTTTATGCTGAGCCAACAAAATAAGCTCCTCGGGCGTTGGCGGTGGGTTGGTAATCAGCATCGCCTCTTCTTCTGTAATAGATGTCAGGCCCTTTTTAATAAACTCATCTGCGCAATCATCTTCATACGCGTACACATCATTTTTCCGGTCTTTGTAGTATTTCATTATCTCAGCTCCTTCCAAATCCCAATGGTTCCGGCAGCAGTGACACGGTATGTATCGCCCGGCACAACGATAAATGTTGCATTGTGCTGTATGTACTCAGAACCCCCACCGCGTGGATAAGCAATTGTGCCAGCAGACCCA
Organism: Yersinia sp. Marseille-Q5920; assembly: GCF_946902935.1. Classification (NCBI taxonomy): domain Bacteria; kingdom Pseudomonadati; phylum Pseudomonadota; class Gammaproteobacteria; order Enterobacterales; family Yersiniaceae; genus Yersinia; species Yersinia sp. Marseille-Q5920. The sequence continues at coordinate 319,210 of NZ_CAMPQA010000006.1, forward strand.
GTCTGACAATTTAACGCTGAATTTGGCCCGTAGTCTGTTGTGACAGATATCATGATCGGCTTACCGGTATTGTTCGTGTACCAAGTGCCGGACACGCGACCAGACAGGACATCTGTCCATGCCTGACTGACGCCAAATTTAGAATATCTGGCGTCAAAATTTGCGTAATCGCTGGGCGTTACTGACCCATTAACTCTGAGTGATTTTGTAATATAAGCATCATCACCGAGCTGAAAGCTAACTCCCGTTTTATAGTTATTAAGGTCTACTCTTGAATTATCACTAAGCGCGTTTCCTAGATACCATCGAGGGATTGTTGGCGACACTCCAGAAATGCCTTGTATATAAAGCGTTTCGCTGTCATCTGGTGCTATCAGTGCCAAACCTCGCCCGCCCGTATTAATACTGAGCGCATTGGTCAGTGTTCCGCCCGAGGTTGGCAGCGCCCCAACATCCGTCGCGCCAATTGATATATTCGCGGTTCCATCGAATGACTTACCCGCTATCATTCGCGCATTAGCCAGCTTTGTTGCAGAAACAGCGGTGCCATTAGACGGCAATGCTCCAACATCCCCCGCCCCAATAGATATGTTTGCTGTGCCGTCAAATGACTTACCCGCAATAGTGCGTGGTGTAGCAAGCTTTGTCGCAGCAGCGGCGGTGCCATTTGCCGGTAACGCCCCAAGATTTGTTAACGCTGTTGTTTTATTCGCAACATCATTTAGATTTTCCGTTTTCTGTAGCGCACCAGCAGCAGTGGCGGCGGTATCTGTTAACCCGAGGTTGGCAATTGCAGCTGCTACTGCGCTTGGCCCGGCGGCTTTGATTTCACTCAGATTGTTTTTTATCTTTAGAAACTCGCCTTTATCGACCAATGTCGATATCGCCTTTGCTACCTGATCGAACTTCTCACTATCAGGTGTAATGCCTGCGGCAACCAAAATATTAATTAACTCACGCTGAATAGTATTAAACCATTCGGCCGGTAATATTGTCGGCGGCACACCACCTGCGACATTACCGTCGGTAAACTCACCGTTACTGTCGGCGCGTGTATTGGGAATACTTCCAATTTTTTGCATAGAAAATCCTCGCCGGTGAGGCGCTTAAAAATGATTAAAGGGTTATTAACTAACTAACGTAGCCGAATTTAAGAATGGTATGAGATGGGTTTAATACTGTTAATCGGCATTCAAGTTGTTTATTACCCCATGTCCTCAGCGGGTCGCGGCAATAAGTTAAGCCACTCTGCGCATAATTAATGGTGGTTTCGGGGGAAGTAATCAGCCAGGTAAAAGGCCATTCCTCACCGTTTATAGCGTCACCACAAACCGCCATGCCCGTACAAGCTTGCCGGTATTGAGTTATTGAGATGGTATAACCCAGAGCAGCCGCCACTCGTATAAAATAGTCAACAGACTGTCCACCAATGCCAAACAATTTTGAAACCACTGCCCGCTGGCGCTGGATCATGCTGTCGATTTCACCGATAGCACAGAGATCAGGTAACCCAAGCGTTGCCTCCCACTCGAGTAACATTGCGGTCGCTGTTGAGGGAAAAGCCGCATCGAGCAGATCACGGGCATCCTCATCACTGCGCTGATAAGACCTTGCCAATGCCCGTAACGTGCTGGTTTGAACCCCACTTGATATTTTGGGCCAAACTAAACCCCCCGGCATCAGTGATTGAAGAGCAGCAGTATATTCATTAACAGAATATCGACTCATAAGTAGGTCACCGATCCCCGGATAGGTAATTTTCCGGTTTCAAGCTGAATATTTGTTGTGGGAGACGTCAGAATAAAACCACTGGTATTGGCAACATCTCCGATGGCCAGCAGCAGTGATGACAGTAAGATTTTGCCGCCAGGCTCACCCTCAGTAAAAAACACCTCATCGATTGCGGCATTTATTGCCGCTGTTGTTTCGCTGTTCGCCGTAGAAATACCGCTGATAACAAAATTGACCGGCGCGGCAACGGGCGCACAGACATAGATAATGGCGATAATGGGTTGTAAGGGATAAACAAAATCAGCCACTCGCCCCTGGTCGCCGGTCGCTTTCACCGCGCCCCATTCTTCAAACTGAGAGATTCCGTCTGTCCCAACCGGAAAACCCCCGGAATTATTGCCATCGCACATGATATAAATACCGACCGTGCCCACCCCCTGTAAACGGCGCTTTACCCACACGCGAGTAATGCCGGGGACTGACAAGGCCCAACCGCGATAATCGGTATCATTGCCACCTTGCGGAGTATTTTGATAAGCCAGCAGCATGCGAGAACGAAAAGCATCTTCAGATTCAATATCAGCACCGCCAGATATCTTAACTATTGCGGTGGCCATCGACACAACCCCATCAATGGCTACATCCAATGTCAGAGACGTTCCTGCATCGGCATTCCCCGCAATACCGCCCCCTGTGGTGTCATCCAATACGCTTGGCAGAACCGCCGTGATTGAGCCAGTGGCGGGACCACCAGCGCCCAGAGTGACCTCATGATCGAGGCGATATTGATAACCATCGGCCCGATTTAAAAGGCTCCCAGCGGCAATCACACGACCTGTAGTGCCACTAAATTCGACGGTAGGACAGGTGGCGGGATTGGCTGGCTTGCGAAACACATCTTTCAACGCGGCCCACGCGGCAAGATATTCATCAGTGGCATTATAAGGGGTGGCTTGCTGAGCAATATAATCCAGATAGCCGTAATGCAAATGCGCCATACCGGCATCAGCATCACTGATCACCCCGATATTTGAAAACCGTAATAGATTACCGCCCGTTTTCAGTTCTGACTGGATATACGAGAGATTACGCTGTCGCAATTCGCTTAATGTGGGTCGATTAAATGGCATGAATTAAGCCTCCCATACCCATGAAAATTTAACAGAAGCCTGTGTTTTGGCCGGTTGTTGGTAACTGATGAGCAGATTGAGGCGGTTAGGGTAAATTATCTGAGCATTGGCACTGATGGCAGTCACTACACCATCATTAATTAACCAGGCTAACGCTTCAGCGGCATAGTCTTCAGCCTTTAACGCAACTTTCGTCGTGAGTTTTTCCCGGCGAAGCAACCACAACCGGCTACCGATCGGATATTCCGATCCGGTATCACCCCACCAGCCCCGGCGGTCATCACTATCAATGGCATCATCAGAGCGGGCCAGCCGGTCAGTGAATAAACTAATCAAAATAGCGGTTTCTAAATCATTGCCATCAAGTAGCCCACCGCCGCCGGTTTGCCAGTCGCCCAGTAATTTATCAACCTCCCAAACGGTTTTAATATCGGTCGTCATTTCACCACCTTACCCGTCACTTCACTGGTTAATGTCGCGCTACCACCCTGCACATTTTTAAGCTGATGATTATGGGCGTTATAAGCTTCACGCAAGTTTTTCAGTGTGGTGCTATTGCTGCCCGCGTTATCAACGATATCGCCGCTGACCTCCAGTAACGGCGTATTTAGCCGTACTTTTACTGCGGCGTTAACCGTCACCTCTGTGGCATTATTGACCGTGACCGGCTGGCCATTGGCTTCAATAATAATGCCGGTTTCCGTTAGCTTGATGTATTGTCCCCACTGCGAGTAAATCACCGTCTCACCCGAATTTAGCCCGACATGACGGAATGACTGATGGTTTGAGCCAATAATGACCGCGCTTGACCGGTCGCCGCCCAGAAAACCAATCACCACATCAGTGCCAGCGGGTAACCCGGACGAAAAACCGAACTCGGCCAGTCTCGGGGTGTCATCACGAACTTCCAGCGGAGTTTGATATTGAATGGTTTGAACTGAACCACCATCATTACTGCCTGTCACCCGCCCCACCCCGATCATCATTTTTATTTGCCGGTATAACTTGGCCAGTTGCCCCAATTCACTCATCACTGATTCATCTCCATAAGATTGGAATAAAACTGATACGGTTGAACGGTAAAGGCTTCGGGAGGCATGAGAACCATTTGGGCGGCGGTGCCGTGGTCGTCTTTGAGATACGTCACTTCTGACAACAGCCAGAGTTCATCTTTTAGACCAAAAATAGGCAAATCAATCGGGATCAACGTATTGGGTTCCCATAGTTTCCCGTCTTTATCACGCCAACTATCGACCGTGACCAGCAGTTCTTTTGAACGCCCGAACCGGCGGTTCATTTCCCAGTCGATGCACTGCTGTGCCAGTTTTAGCGCTTTCATGGTGCTTTCAACAATGATAATGCGGTTGCGATAACGCATTTTGGCGGCTTCTGGGTCGCGACTCCGGGCCAACGTAACAGATCCATATCCGGCGTCCTGTACTTGTTCCTGAAGCTGACTAACAGACATCGAAACGCCAATGTAATCAGAAAATCGCTGATCCATTCCCGAGTTATAAGCGGCGTCTTCTATATTGATGCCTTGTGCCACGCCGCTGGCGGCTTTGCGCGTTCCCACGCGGGTCAGATATAAGTTTCCATCCGGCTGGTCGTAATACAGTAGCGCCGCCCAGCGCGTGATCCGGTCAATAATTTCCTGAGATGATTCACCCCAATTCAATGTGAATTGAGGGACAATATCCAACTCAGTGATATCAGTAGAAACAGTAATGCCGTAGGGCTGCGCCAACCGTTGGGCTATCTGTAGCGCGGTCGATTGGCTGATAACATTGTTTGGCCACTCGGCGGAGCAATCAACCAAGTCCTGGCACTTGCTCCGCCCCGTCGCCCTGACTTCGCGGCGATTACGGCTGATCATCGGTGCCCAGCGGTCGATATATCCGGTTAGAACAACGTCATCACCCAGATTAACCACACAAGGGTCGCCCGGATTGACCCACTGCTGATTGTCACTGCCCGGATACATATCCATCAAAGACAGACTGAAATCACTGGGCAACCGCTCAATGCTGCGAGTGACACGGATATTGTCCCAGCCGGAAATCAGTTTATTGTTAATACGCAGCGTCAAATCATCACTCATGAGTTCAACGCCTTAAATCGAATGGGCATAAATGCCGGATGAACTGGTTTTGCCATTTTCACCAGGGCATCGCCGCGACGCGCATCCTGATAAATTCGATTAGCCAGATTAAGCGCAGGTAATGACCTGTTAAAGCTGACGACCCCGACGCGGGATAAGTTCGCCCCCGTCTGTTGTAACAAAGTAACAATAGAACCCCGTAACTCTGTTAATGCCTGGTACACCTCATCATTGCCGCTATCAGCGGCAGAAAGAGCCGCACTATCAACTACATCACAAACCCGCGTCAGTATATCGACCGCATCGTCATAACTTTCTGGTTGATATTGAGAGGCAGCAAAAACCAGCGCGCCGGCGCATAACACAACAATGAGTTGATAACTGGCGGCGGCAATATTGCGGTCGCCGGCTACGGGCCGAAAAGTGTCATCATTAATGACCGTTAATTCTTGCATCATACGGATCACGTCCAGTGTGCTTGCGCCGCTGGATAATATGGCGTTAACCACGGCTAACGCCGCGTTTGCATGCCCCTCAACAGTAGTTGCCGCAACTAATGCATTTGTAGCAGCAATGACAGATGCGCGTCCCTCGACTGAAACCGCCATTCTTTGGCCCACCAGTGCGGCAAGGTCCGTTGTATCACTCTGTGTGCTAACCGATGCCGTGGCCCCTGAGACGCTCCCGCCAACTGTGCCGTGGTTAAAGCGGCCATAGCGATCACGTCCGAGAGTTGAACGGAGCACATTCCCAAGATTCGTCGCTTCGCTGGTCGTGGAACTCACCATATTGGCCCAGAATGCCGCCGTGCTTTTCAACGTTTTAATCATCTGAGTAACGGAACGGATCTCCCCTTTAACCGTAGCAATAAACGTAGCAACGTTTTTTGTGGCCAGACCAAACCATGACGACTGAATCGACGAAACCGCATCTGCCGAACTTGTGACAGAAAAAACCCGTAAGCCAGACTCAATGATGGTCAGTGTGAATTCAAAAACACGTCCCGACTCTGCCCCCTCGTTCAGACGAAGACCGCTTTCGGGGATGCTTACCGTCATTTCCCCTAGAGTGGGATGCACTAACGTTCCGGCATCAGGCATTTCACAAGCGGCGATCAAAGAGTCACGCTGGGTCATGACATCCGGAGCGTTATAAAGACCACTACTCTGAATAAGAAAGCCACGGATGGTCAGGCGACGAGTGGCGCGACCCAAATCTTCGACCCAGGCGGTGTCTCGATACGGATATTCATGAATAGCCTGGCGGCGACCAAACACGCCCTCGGCAGTCATTACCGCAAAGGGCACACCTCGGAATGATGCTGGGTGCAAGTGTTCTGACCATTGCCAGCTATCACCGCTTGACCCCAACAAATTTGAAAGAGCACTGCTAATCAGTGACATTTATGCCCCCTGAAAGTAAAAAACCCCGCCAGAGCGCTGAGGGATCCCCACTAATTCAGCGCTAATAAACCAACACCATACTTCGGTAGGTTTTGGCGAGGTGATTAAGAACTGCATCCAGTGCTGTTCGCGTTAAAATTAGCGGAGAGTGTCGCAAGATATTCTCCGCTAATGTCAGATAAGATATAACCCGTCGTGACTTAAGGCTGTTAGCCTGATACCTCAGATGTAACCCTTTATTT